>CALCRR010000114.1 GCA_937894495.1 uncultured Ruminococcus sp.
CTTACCGAGGTGAGAAGAAACGGCGTGCTCCCCTACCTGCGCCCCGCCGGCAAGACCCAGGTGACGGTTGAGTATGACGACGGCAAGCCCGTGAGGATAGATGCAGTTGTGGTATCCTCACAGCATGACGAGAAGATAACGCTGGAGCAGATAAGAGAGGACATTATCGAAAAGGTGATCAAGGCGGTGATACCAGCCCAGCTGCTTGATGAAAACACTACATATTTTGTAAACCCCACAGGCAGATTTGTTATAGGCGGACCCCAGGGCGACAGCGGTCTAACAGGCAGAAAGATAATTGTTGACACCTACGGCGGCTATGCACGCCACGGCGGCGGAGCATTCTCGGGCAAGGACCCCACAAAGGTGGACAGGTCTGCCACCTACGCTGCAAGATACATCGCCAAAAACATCGTTGCCGCAAAGCTTGCCGCAAAGTGCGAGGTCGAGCTGAGCTACGCTATCGGTGTGGCTAACCCTGTATCTATCATGGTCGACACCTTCGGCACAGGCAAGGTAAGCGATGAAAAGCTATCGCAGGCAGTTGAGAAGATATTCGATCTCAGACCCTCGGCGATAATCGAAATGCTTGACCTGAGAAAGCCCCAGTACAAAAAGCTTGCAGCCTACGGTCACATCGGCAGAGAGGACTTAGGCGTGGCTTGGGAAAAGACCGACAGAGTTGAAGCTCTGCTGGAAGCGGTGAAGTAAGATTTGAAATAATAAAAGCACTGCGGTCTTTAGTGACTACAGTGCTTTTTTTGATCCGACTAAAAATATCCTTTTACTTGCTTCTGCCCTTGATAACAGGTGACAGCGGTTTATACACCAGCATGGTCACTGCCGAGCAAAGCACGCCTTTTACAAAGGTGAAAGGCAGATTGAATATGCAAAGCGCCGAGAAGGTGTTCTTAACGCTTGGCAGTATCTCCTTGTACATACCAAGGATAGCCGCCTCACCGCCGAAAGCCTTGAAGTAGATAGGGTAAACTATAAAATAGTTCAGCGGCAGGCTTATAAGGGTGAACACTGCCGTGCCTGCTATGCAGCCGATAAGGGCGCCCTTTTTGGTCTTGTTTTTCATATAGATGAGCCCGGCGGTGCAGGCAAATGCTGCCGAGGTCACAAAGTCAAAAATATTGCCTATGCCGAATGTCGTACCGAAGCCCTTTAACGCCAGCTGAATGAGATTTTTTATCAGGCATACGGTAATGCCAGCCGCAGGTCCCATTGAAAAGCCTGCCAGCAGTGAGATAACGTTTGAGAGATCAAGCTTGATAAACCCCGGCATAAGCGGCACGGGAAAATCCAGATAATAGATCACCGTTGCTATCGCACTCATCATCGCTATGACTACCATGTTTCTTGTAGTCAGCGTTTTTCTTCCTTCTATCGCCATATTGTCAGTCATGATAAATTCCTCCAAATAATAATAAATTATTGGGGAAACGCAGGAAAATAATGCAAAAAGTCCCCGAAACAACTTCGGGGACTACAATTCAAAATTAAACTGTCGTTTCTTCCGTCCGGACTTTTACCGTCGGTCCCGGAATTTCACCGGGTCAGCGCACCCTGTGCGGTCGAGGACTATAACCTCCGGTGTGGACTTTCACCACCCCTGAAACACAATGTTAAATTTTAGTCGGATCATTTATAAGACAAGAGGGTCAATCCTCTGTATCTTCGTCCTCAAGCTCCGAGAAATCAAACTCTAACTTCTCGCCGCAGTTGGGGCACTCTATCACGCCCTGAGCTATAAGCTCTTCACCAAGGCGGATGGTGTCACCGCAGGTGGGGCAGATACACTCATAAAGCTGCTCAGCGTCAAAGTCATCATCGTCAAGGTCGCTGTCGTAGTCATCATCAGTCTCATAAACAACGTCCTCCAGTGCGGAGAGATCGTCGCTTATGGCGTCCACCACATCAACAGTTTCATCTACCTCAACGGCGATATCCAGGACAGTGTCGGCAATTTCTTCAAGCACATCAGCCATTGCTTTGAGCACCTTGCCCTCGTCAGTGCTGTCGTCTATCTTCAGACCCTCCATAAGACCTTTAAGATAAGCTACCTTCTTTGAAAGCTCCATACAAAACCCTCCTTCACAAGGAAATCAATGTTTTGATTGATCTCCCCACTCTCCCTAGAAGTTTTTACCTGCTGTTTATGCACGCTCCATATACTCGCAGGTACGTGTGTCGATCCTGATACGGTCGCCTGTGTTGATGAACAGGGGGACCCTGATCTCAGCGCCTGTTTCAACAGTTGCAGGCTTTGTTGCGTTTGTTGCTGTATTGCCCTTCTCGCCGGGCTCTGTCTCAGTTACCTCCAGGTCAACAAAGTAAGGGGGCTCAACGCCGAATACCTGACCCTTGTAGGACAGTACCTTACAAACCATGTTCTCCTTAACGAACTTGAAGTTATCTGAAAGCTCGCTGCTGTTGACGGGGATAAGCTCATAGCTCTCGGGATCCATAAAGTAATAAAGATCGCCGTCGCTGTAGGAATACTCCATATCCTTTCTCTCAACATAAGCGGTGGGGAACTTTGCTGTGGGGTTGTAGGTCTTTTCAACCACCGAACCTGTAATAACGTTCTTTACCTTAGCTCTTACAAAAGCAGCGCCCTTGCCGGGTTTAACGTGCTGAAACTCAACGATCTGCATTACGTTGCCGTCTTCCTCAAAAGTCATACCATTTCTGAAATCGCCAGCAGTTACCATAATTAGTACCTCCATTATTTTTTCTTATCAGAAGCATACGCATAAAGCGCACACATTTACATAATATATTTTAGCATATTTCACCATACATTGCAAGTGTTTTTTTAGATTATTAAAAAATTTCTTACATATTAGGGTGTGTTGACACTAAGCCTAACACACCCTAAATGCAGATAAGCTCCTTGGGAGCTTTGGTCATGTTCAGGCAGCCCTCTTTTGTCACCACCGCAAAGTCCTCTATCCTCACGCCGAACCTGTTCTCGATATATATGCCCGGCTCAATGGTTATCACCGAGTTTTCGGGCAGAATAATGCTTCTGCCGGGGGTGCTGTAGGGGTTTTCGTGTATCTCCATACCCACGCCGTGACCCAGTGAGTGACCAAAGCAGCCGCCGTAGCCCTCCCGGGTGATGATATCACGGGCTATTTTGTCAAGCTCCTTACCGTCGATACCTGCCTTTAGCTGGTTTATAGCTGCCAGCTGGGCTCTGAGCACTATGTTATAGACCCTTTCCATCTCTTCATCGGGCTTGCCGACGCAGACTGTTCTTGTCATATCGCTGTGGTAGCCCTCCACCACTGCGCCGAAGTCCATGAGCACAAACTCTCCCGACTGTACCTCTTTATCCGAGGGCACACCGTGGGGCAGCGAGGTGTTTTTGCCCGAGAGAGCTATGGTATCGAAGGAAAGCCCCTCTGCACCGTGGCTGAGCATATAATAGTCAAGCTCCAGCTGTATCTCCTTTTCGGTCCTGCCCACCCTGATAAAGTCAAGCATATGCTCCAGCCCCTGCTCGGCAATGCGCTGGGCGGCTATCATTTTTTTGATCTCGTCGGGGGTCTTTATCATTCTTATCTGCCTGATCATATCGGCGAATTTTATGGTAGAAACTATCTCTGCCCCCAGGGCTTTTTTGTACTTTTCAAGCTGCAGCACCGTGCAGGTCTCGATATCCACAGCGGCGGTCTTTGCGCCGTGGTCGGCTATTATCTTTTTTATCTGCTGGGTCACCCTGCCGCTATCTTCCAAAAGCACCTTGCAGTCAGTAACTGTTTTTTTAGCCTTTTCGATGTAGCGAAAATCAATGATGAACACCGACTCCTGGGGGAACACCAGCAGGGTGCCTGCGCTGGACTTCATGCCTGTGAAATATCTTCTGTTCACATCGTCGGTGATAATGCCGCAGTCGGCGGTCTCAGTTATCCTGCTTTGCAGTAGTTCAAGCCTGTTCATCAGCCTTAGCCTCCCAAGCGTAGTGAAGTGCGTCCACCGCCAGCAGATAAGAATGCTTGCCGAAGCCCGATATCTGCCCCATGCAGACAGGTGCTATCACCGACTTGCTTCTGAACTCGTCACGGGCGTGGATATTGCTCAGATGTACCTCAACAACGGGAATTTTTATGGCAGCGATAGCGTC
>CALCRR010000115.1 GCA_937894495.1 uncultured Ruminococcus sp.
GGAGTTCAGACGTGTGCTCTTCCGATCTGGTGCCAGCAGACTTATCGCCCCCTATTTCAGCTCCTCACAGATAGTGTGGACCATTATAATCGGCACTATCATGATAGCTATGGCGCTTGGCAACTACTTCGGCGGAAAAAGCGCCGATAAGGACCCCGACCCCGATAAGCTGTATAAACGCATACTGATATCATCGGTGTGGATAGCCGCTATACCCTTTGTGGGCAAGATAGTCATTCTGGGCGTTTCGGCGCTGCTGGTGGTGACTATCAACACCAATTTTCTCATATGGGCAGCTTTTCTTGCCTGCATGATAATTTTCGTGTTCCCCTTGTTTTTGCTGGGAACAGTAACTCCCTCACTGGTAAAATACACCACCGACAGCCTTGAGGATAACGGCAAAACTGTGGGAACTCTCGGCGCATTCAACACCATAGGCAGCATAATAGGCACCTTTGCGCCAACCTTTATAACCATTCCTGCGGTGGGAACCTCGGTAACATTTCTCATATTTTCGGGAATACTGCTGGCGCTGGGGATAATTTACTTTGTATCATGCTCACGCTCAAAAATAGCAGTGGCGGTATCTGCCGCACTGTTTGTTATCTGCTGTCTGGTCAGCACATCTATCGGCTTCGCATTCTGGGAGGACACACTTGCCTATGAGGGCGAGTCGGTCTACAACTATTTGCAGGTCAAGGAGGACGACCGAAAGACGGTGCTTTCAACCAACGTGCTTTTCGGAATACAGTCGGTTTATATGAAGCAGGGCGGACTTTCGGGGCTGTATTATGACACAGCTCTGGCTGCACCCCTGATGTCTGAGGGCGGCGAGAAAAGCAATATACTCATTCTCGGCATGGGCACAGGCACTTATGCCAAGGAGTGCAGGGAGTTCTTCCCCGAGATATCCGTCCAGGGCGTTGAGATAGACGACAAGATAACCGACCTGGCTCACGAATACTTTGAGCTCGACAAAGACATAAAGGTCACCACCTACGACGGCAGAGCTTATCTGCAGGCGCTGAGCTCACAGAGAGATATGTATAACAGCGCTGCAGGTGCCCCCGACAAAAGTGTGGGAGAGCTCAGCTTCGACGTTATCATGGTGGACGCTTATCAGGATATAACCATACCCTTTCAGATGTCCTCGGTGGAGTTTTTCAGGCTGGTGAAGCAGAGCCTGAAGCCAGGCGGTGTAATGGTGGTGAACATGAATATGCAGTCTGACAGAGAGGACAGCATAAATTATTATCTGGGCGACACCATAGCATCGGTTTTTGATAATGTATACACTGTAAAGGTTGACGGCAGCACCAACAGGGAGCTGTTTGCTTCAGACAACGATAAAATGCTGACTGAGCTTTCAAAGAATATCAATAAACTTGACGACCCCGAGCTTAAAGAAAAACTTGACGATGTGAGCAGCTCTTTAGAGATATATGAGAGCAAGAACAGGATACTCACCGATGACAAAGCGCCCGTTGAGCTGCTGGGTATGAGGGTCATCGACGACCTTATCTCAGACGAGCTTTCATACTACAAAAAGGTGTTTAAGGAGCAGGGCGTAAAGGGCTTGCTGGAGTCTTAGTAATTTATGTTGATTTAAGGTTTGTGTGATATTATCTTATCAGAAACACTTCAGAAAAGAGTGAACAACATGGCTGAAAACAAAATAATTATTGTCATACCTGCATACGAGCCTGACAGCAAGATGCTGGGGGTAATAGATGATATTAAGGCTGACACCCGACACAGCATAGTTGTTGTAAACGACGGCAGCGGCGAGGATAAAAAAGAGATATTTTCAAAGGCTGCCGAGAGCGCTGTGGTGCTTGAACATGAGCAAAACAGGGGCAAGGGTGCGGCTATAAAAACTGCGCTAAAATATATCAGCGAGAATTTTGAGAGCCCTTACGGAGTTATCGTGGTCGACGCCGACGGTCAGCATAAGGTAAGCGATGCGGCAAGAATAGCGGATGCACTTGCTGAAAATCCCGATAAGCTAATAATGGGCTGCCGCAGGTTCACGGGTGATATACCTGCAAGGAGCAAGTTCGGCAACAGTGTTACAAGGGCTGTGTTTAAATTTGCGGCAGGGGTGGGGCTAAGCGATACCCAGACGGGGCTTCGGGGCTTTTCATCAAAGCTTGTGCCTTTTATGCTGGAAGTAAAGGGCGACAGATACGAGTATGAGATGAATATGCTGCTTGAATGCGCAAGAGAGGGCATTGAGTTTTTTGAGGTGCCCATAGAGACCGTCTACATCGACAACAACCAGAGCTCTCATTTTCACCCTATCAAAGACTCTGTGAGGATATATCGGGATATACTTAAATTCTCCTGCTCCTCACTGCTGAGCTTTCTGGTGGATTATACGCTGTATTCGCTGCTGTTTACTTTTACCCATAGTTTAGATATATCAAACATCACCGCAAGGGTGTTCAGCTCATGCTTTAATTTTTACATGAACAAGCGGTTTGTTTTTAAAAACAAGGATAACCTGGCAAAGACCGCTGTAAAATATTTTGCCCTTGCCGCCTGCATACTGGCGGTGAATACTCTGCTGTTAAAGCTGTGTACGCAGACGCTTATCAAAAACGAGTATATAGCTAAAATACTCATTGAAATGCTGCTTTTTATGATAAGCTGGGCAGTGCAGAAAAGCTTTGTTTTCAAGAAAAAGTTCAAGGCTGATGATAAACAGTGATGATAAAAGCCGTCCGATCTTCCCGGGCGGCTTTGTATTTTAAAATCTCTTTTTAATGATAACACAGCTGAGAGGTGCAAGCCTTAAATGCAGACAGTAGTTGAAGGAGCGAAGGTCGCCGTTAAGACAATTTGAGCCGCTGTATATATCACGGTCGGAGTTTAAAAGCTCCTCATAATCGCCGTTCTGCTCCACCCTCAGGGTGTAATTCTGATACATTCCCGAGAAGTTGAAAACCGCATAGACCGCATTGCCATAATTATCACGCCTTAAAAAAGTGTATATTGACTGGTTATTGTTGTTGGCATCTACCCACTTGAAAAATGCCGAGTTATAGTCATTTTCGTAAAGGGCAGGCTGCTCCTTATAGATGTGGTGCAGAGCTTTCAGATATTCGTGCAGTGAGTCGTGGGCAGGATATGTGAGCAGGTTCCAGCCCAGCTCCTTATGGGGTCGCCACTCCATATACTCCCCTATCTCGTTACCCATAAAATTGAGCTTTTTGCCCGGGTGGGTGAACTGGAAGGTATATAGAGCCTTTATGGTGGCTATCTTCTCCTCATGAGTGCCGAAGCATTTATCCAGCATGGTCATTTTGCCGTGTACCACCTCATCGTGTGAGTAGGGCAGAATATAGAGATTATTGTAAAAATAGCTCATTGAAAAGGTCATGAGATTATGGTTCGAGCGGCGCTCATAGGGGGGAGTTTTTACATAGTTTATGGTATCATGCATAAATCCCAGGTCCCATTTATAGTCAAAGCCCAGTCCGCCGAATTCAACAGGGGCAGTCACCTTTTCATAGTCGGTGGAGTCCTCGGCAAACAGCATAACATCGGGGTGACACTTCTGAATAGCGTAATTGGTGTTTTTCAAAAACCACATTCCGCAGTCGTTTATGGGATCATCTTTTCTGCCGTGCTTAAAGATAAGATTTGCTACTGCGTCATATCTTAGTCCGTCAACATGGTATTTCTCTATCCAGAAATTCACCGAGGATTTTACAAAGCTGAGCACATGGGGCTTTGAGTAATCAAAAAGCGCTGTGCCCCACTCGGAATATCGGTCGCTCTCCTGCTCGCTCTCAAAAAGGAAGCCGCCGTCATACTGGTGCAGTGCGTAAAAATCCGTAACAAAGTGGACAGGCACAAAATCAAGTATAACGCCGATACCTGCATTGTGGCAGGCGTCAATAAAGTGCATAAGCCCCGAGGGATCGCCGTAGCGTGAGGTGGCTGCAAAATATCCAGTTACCTGATAGCCCCAGGAGCCGTCAAAGGGATATTCGGTAATGGGCATAAGCTCGATATGTGTGTAGCCCATATCTTTTACATAGGGGATAAGCAGGTCGGTCATCTCGTCATAGGAGTAGAGCCTGTCGTCCTCCTCGCTGTCAAACTTTGTCCTCCATGAGCCGAAGTGGACCTCATAAATATTCACAGGCTTATCAAAGCATTTGTCTCTCGACTCCAGCCACTGCCTGTCATTCCACTGATAGCTGTCTATATCGAATACCTTTGAAGCGTTAAGGGGTCTTACCTCGCTGTAAAAGGCAAATGGGTCTGAGCGGTAGTGCTTCTGAAGCGCCCTTGTGGTGATGTGATACTGGTATATATCGCCGTTTTTGACCCCCTCTACGGTGGTTTTCCACACGCCTTCATCGTCACGCTGCATATCCATCTCGCTGCCGTTGAGCACCAGCTTCACATCAGCTGCATTGGGGGCATAGGTCACAAACCTGACTCCCCCATCGACAAAATGGGCGCCGAAATATTCATAAGCCTTTAAGCTCTGACCGCTCAAAAATTCTTTCTGTATCATCTGCGAACACTTCCTAAAATTATTTTTGATTTTTATTATTTATCAGTATTTACATTTTATAAAAAATGTGGTATAATAAATTGATAACTATAATTAAAAACTGAAAGGAACATTTCAGAATGTCCAATTCAACAATAACCAGATCAGCACTGTGCGAAGCTTTAAAATCGCTGTGTGCTGAAAAGGAATATGAAAAAATATCCATATCGGATATTACCAAAGCCTGCGGTCTTAACCGTCAGTCCTTTTATTATCATTTTCAGGATAAGGACGAGCTGCTTTCTTATATATATTTTAATGAGCTTTTCAAAAACATCACCCGCGGCGTCAACTATGACAACTGGTATGAAAGGCTGGAGGGCTTTCTTGAAAATATGCAGAAGGAACGCAAATTCTATTCAAACACCCTTAAAAGCAACGAAAAGACCTTTGAAAAATATCTGTTTGACAGTATGCACCGACTGTTCCTGCGGTTTTTCTACCACGCTGTTGCCAACACCAGAAAGCGCAGCGACAAGGCAAAATTTTTTGCCGATTTTTACTCCCACGGCTTCTGCGGCATAATAATCGACTGGGCAGCCGCCGGCATGACAGACTCCCCTCACAGCGTTATGCTGCAGATGAAGGAGCTGGCATACGAGAACGTTACGATAGGCAAGGGCTTTATCGAAAATCTGTAAAAAACAAAACAATAAGCACGGCAAGCATTCTGTCTGTCGTGCTTTTTTATTTTGCGTAAGTCACCTGTCCCTGCAAACGGCAGGGGCAAGGCAGCATGAAAATATCAGGTCTGTTTTTTATTCTTAAAGAGCATTAACATAGTCAATGAACCTGTCAAGTGCAGCTGCGCCCTCGGCAGTTCTCTTATACACGCCTGCGTGCTCAAGCACCTTTGAGAACACCTTGCCTATCTCAAGGCGAAGTATCTCATCAACATTATCCTTATTTATCTCATAATTCTTACTGAACTCGTCCACCCAGTCAGCGTGCTTTTCAAGCACCTCGTCGGCTCTTATATCATCACCGTTCACAAGGGCATTTGCAAGCTTTTCCATTTCGCCTTTTAGTCTTGAGGGCAGCACTGCCAGACCCATGACCTCGATAAGACCTATGTTTTCTTTCTTGATGTGGTGCAGCTCTGCATGAGGGTGATATACGCCCAGAGGGTGTTCATCTGTCGTTATGTTGTTTCTCAGCACCAGGTCGAGCTCAAAATTACCATCTCTCATTCTGGCAATGGGAGTTATAGTATTGTGAGGCTCACCATCGGTCTCGGCGTAGATAAAGGCTTCTTCATCGGTATAGCCTCTCCATGCGGAAAGTATCTTGTCTGCAAGCTCAACGATAGCTTCCCTGTCACTGCCGTTAAGGCGGATGACCGACATAGGCCACTTGACAATGCCTGCACTTACGCCCTCATAGCCCTTGAAGGTCACACTGCGCTCCACCTCAGACTTAGCCATGGGGAACTCATAATGACCGCCCTGAAAATGCTCATGAGAAAGTATCGAGCCGCCAACTACGGGCAGGTCGGCATTTGAGCCTACAAAATAGTGGGGAAACTGCGAAACAAAATCAAACAGCTTGTTGAAAGCAGACTTATCTATGACCATAGGGGTATGCTGCTTGTTGAACAGTATGCAGTGCTCGTTATAATACACATAAGGCGAATACTGCAAGCCCCAGTCGCAGTTATCTATCTTAACGGGGATTATGCGGTGGTTCTGCCTTGCAGGTGAGTTCACCCTGCCTGCATAGCCCACATTCTCATAGCACAAAAGGCACTTGGGGTAGCCCGACTGCTTTGCAAGCTTTGCCGCTGCGATAGCCTTGGGGTCCTTCTCGGGCTTGGAGAGGTTAATGGTTATATCAAGCTCACCGTACTCGGTCTCAGCCTTCCAGCGGACGTCCTTTTTTATCCTGTAGCGTCTTATGTAGTCGGTATCTCCCGAAAGCTTATAGAAATACTCGGTAGCCTCAACGGGTGACTTTGCGTATTTATCCGCAAACACCTTATCCACCTCTGAGGGTCTGGGGGTCAGCAGTCCCATAAGCTTAGTATCAAACAGGTCTCTGTAGACTACTGAGTTCTCACAAAGCCCCTTTTCGCAGGCATAGTCCAGCAGCTCTTCAAGAGTGCTTTCAAGGTCGACATTCTCATACACCTCATCAGGCTCTGCATACTCGTCAAGCCCCAGCGCTTCAAGCAGTCTGTTGGTAGAATAGACCTTGTCGCTTTCCTCAATAAGTCCGCTTTCAAGGGCGTAGGTAACAAGCTTTTTAATACTTTTATTTATCATAAGACGACCTCTTTTCATATATTTTTATTGCTTTGAGCGACCGCACGATTTGTCGGATACGCTCGCAGGTAAACATCAATATCAAAGATATCTTAACATAATTATATTACAAAGCTGACCTAAAGTCAACAATTTAGCAGCCATTAAGTATGAATATTATGTTAAAAGAGATTTTACACTCTTGACAAAGGAGAAAAAATCGAATATAATAATATTAATATATCAAAGGCTTTGAGAGGAAAAAAAGCGCAGCAGTGATTTTTCAGAGAGCCGTCGGCAGGTGTGAGACGGTATTTCAGCTTCGTAATAACTCGTCCTTGAGCCGGTGCGGTGAAGTCACAGTAGCCGCATTCGGGTTCTCCCGTTACAGAGATACGCATTGTTCGATGCGGCTAAGGTGTACAGTGTGAGCTGTGCATGAATCAGAGTGGTAACACGGGTATTATGCTCGTCTCTTGTTATTAGAGACGGGCTTTATTTATTTTAAATACTCAAAGATCTGCACTATGACAATATAACAAGGAGGAACTTACATGAAAAACGCACAGAAATACGCAAGAGGATATTATATGCCCCCTGTAAAATGCATGAAGTGGGCTGAGAAGGAGTATATCGACCACGCACCTGCATGGTGCTCGGTAGACCTGAGAGACGGCAACCAGGCACTTATCATACCCATGAGCCTTGAAGAAAAGCTTGAATTTTTCACAAAGCTGGTTGAGATAGGTTTTAAGGAGATTGAGATAGGCTTCCCTGCCGCTTCGGAGACCGAGTATGAGTTCTGCCGCACGCTGATTGAGAAAAATATGATACCTGATGATGTGACTATACAGGTGCTCACACAGTCGAGGGAGCATATAATCAAAAAGACCTTTGAGGCTATAGACGGCGCAAAGAACGCTGTTGTTCACCTCTATAACTCGACCTCTGTTGCTCAGAGAGAGCAGGTGTTCAAAAAGTCCAAGGAGGAGATCATAAAGATAGCCACCACAGGCGCTGAGCTCTGCAATGAGTATAAAAAGAACGCTAAGGGCAACATCGTGTTTGAGTATTCGCCCGAGAGCTTTACAGGCACCGAGCCTGAGTTTGCAAGGGATATATGCAACGCAGTTATCGACATCTGGCAGCCTACTGCCGATAATAAGGTCATAATCAATCTGCCCGTTACTGTTGAGATGTCACTGCCCCACGTTTATGCACAGCAGGTGGAGTATATGTGCGAGACTCTCCACAACAGAGAGAACCTTATCATCTCGCTGCACCCTCATAATGACAGGGGCACAGGCATTGCAGATACCGAGCTCGGTCTGCTGGCAGGCGCTGACAGAGTTGAGGGTACCTGCTTCGGCAACGGCGAGAGGACGGGTAATGTTGATATTGTTACTCTTGCGCTGAATATGTATACCCACGGGGTGGAGCCAAATCTTGACTTCACCGATCTGCCCTCACTCATAGAGCTTTATGAGAGAGTTACCAGAATGAGAGTTTATGAGAGACAGCCCTATGCAGGCGCACTTGTTTACGCTGCATTCTCAGGCTCCCACCAGGACGCTATCGCAAAGGGTATGAACTGGAGAGAGGAAAAGAAGCTGGAGCAGTGGACCTGCCCCTATCTGCCTATCGACCCGCATGACGTGGGCAGAGAATACGAGGGCGATGTTATCAGGATCAATTCTCAGTCAGGCAAGGGCGGCATAGGCTATATACTCCAGCAGCAGTACGGCTACGATCTCCCCAAGAAGATGAGAGAGGACTTCGGCTACAAGGTAAAGGACGTATCTGACAAGGCTCACAAGGAGCTTATGCCCAGTGAGGTACACCAGATATTCAAGCAGGAGTATCTTAACAAGAACGACATTGTTGATGTTGTTGAGGCTCACTATGTTCAGAAGCCCGATAATGTTATCGGTGCGGCTGTTACAGCAGTTATCAACGGCGAGAAAAAGCAGTGCAGCGCTGACGGCAACGGCAGACTTGACGCTGTTGCCAATGCTCTTAAAACATATATCCCTCTGGAATTTACCGTTGAGGAATACACAGAGCACGCACTTGAAAGAAAGTCAAACGCTGAGGCTTGCACCTATGTGGGCATATCCCACAACGGCAGAATGTACTGGGGCGTGGGCAGGAACTCTGATATCATAGTTTCCTCCATAAAGGCTCTTGTTTCGGCGATAAACAATGCGATGAAGTAATAAATAAAGAACGGACCTGAGAGGGGCTTCCCTCTCAGGTCTTTTATCTTCCCAGGATATAAAAATGCGTCAGCCCCAGCCATTCTCTCACCCAGTAGGTAAAAAGATATCTGGGCTCGGTATATGCAGGGTATGAGGTCACGTTTTCCACTCCCTGCGCCCTTGCGATAAGACCGGCACGGTATTCATGAAAGCCGTCGGTAACTATGGTCATATCATGGCTTATCCCCAGCTCGTTAAGCTTTTCAAGTGAAAATTTTATGTTTTCATAGGTCGAGGCAGATCTGTCCTCCATGATCATCCTGCTGTGGTCAATACCCTTTTCCACCAGATAATTTTTCATAGCCTCGGCTTCTGATATCACCTCGTTTGAGCCCTGACCTCCTGAAACTATGCAGAGCACATCGGGGTGCTCCTCCAAAGCTTTATATGCGGCTTCCAGCCTGCGTCTTAGCATTCTGGTGGGTCTCCTGCCCTTTACCTTGCAGCCCAGGACCACAATAACATTGGGTTTATCGGGGCGGTTCTCCTGGGCTTTGTACATTTTCACCGACAGAAATACAGCGTAAATAACTCCTGCTGCAAGAATAAGTGCGGCGATGATAATAGCTGCCCTGCCCCCTGCCTTTGACCATAGCTTTGCGATAAATGAAAAGAAGCTTTTATGATACCATGTTACACCCAGCAGTAAAAGGCTGACTGCAATGCCTGCGATATTGCCCGAGCACAGCACAGGCAGCGGCACCAGAAACAAGAACAGCAGCAGTATCTCCAGCGCAATAAGCACAAGTTTCAAAGTCATAATACCGCCCCCCTTTCGGAAAAAAGTATAGCATATTTTTTAATATTATTCAAGTGTTTTTTAAAAACAAAAGCGGACGAGCCATTAAAAGTTCGTCCGCTGTTTGTTTACGTAAATCCAGGCGGTGGGCTCACCGCACTGTTTGGGTTTTCAGCTTATTCAACGATGAACTGCTTGATGTCCTCAATGAACTTGTCTGCGTTATCTGTGTGAGCGATAAGCTGAATAGGATTTGAGAGATCAAGGCTGAAAATACCCATGATCGACTTAGCATCAATTGCATATCTGCCTGATGCGAGGTCCACATCAAAATCGTAACCAGTAACAATACCTACGAAGTCCTTTACTGCCTGGATAGATGCGAGCTGGATCTTTACCTTTTTCATAAACAATTCCTCCTAACAAAAATGTTATAATAATTCATTTTTGCACCACACGCACCATCGCACTGATGATAAAACAAACAAGTAAAACTCTGCCCTTGGTAAATGACGGCGACAGGGGTCAGAGCCTCAGCTGTCAGAAATATCTATCAGCCGATATGCTGCCCGGTGCCCGAGATACTGTTCCTTACGCAATATCCCGTGTAGTTCCTTACTACACCTTATATTATAATCATAAATTTCAAAATGTCAATGATAATTTGCAAAAAAAAATAAAATATGGTACAATAATCAATAGTGGAAGTTTATTTCAATTTATTTTGTGTCATTTTAACAATAACGCTGTACATTTTTTGTACACATCTTACAGAAAGGACTGCTATTTTACTATATATGGATATTTTTTATTACACCTTCGGCTGTAAGGTGAACCAGTATGAGACTGAAAATATCAAGGAAAGATTTATGCAGAAAAGCCACCGCACTGTTACAGACCACACTCAGGCTGACCTGTGCATAATAAACACCTGCACAGTTACCTCAGAGGCTGACCGCAAGTGCAGACAGCTGGTGAGAAAGATACGGCGGGATAATCCCCAGTGCATAATTGCGCTGGCAGGCTGCTTTGTGCAGGCTTTTAAAAAACAGGCTGAGCAGATGACTGAGTGCGATATAATAGCAGGCACCGCCGATAAGGTCAGGCTGCCTGAGCTGGTGGATAGCTACATCACAAGCGGCAGCAGGATAATAAGCATAACTCCCCACCTGCCAAAACAGCCCTTTGATAGCATGGTGAACACCACCAACGACGGCAAGACCAGAGCCTACATTAAAATACAGGACGGCTGCGACCGTTATTGTTCATATTGTATAATACCCTACGCAAGGGGTCATATACGCTCAAAGCCTGTTGAGGTGATAAAGAAAGAGGTTGCAGAGCTGGCGGCATCGGGGCATAAGGAGATAATTCTCACGGGGATAAACCTTTGCTTTTACGGCAAGGACCTTGAGGGCGGTGTGAGCTTTGCAGATGCGGTGGAGGCAGCCTGCAATACAGCAGGTGATTTCAGGGTCAGGCTTGGTTCGCTGGAGCCTGAGATGATGACCGATGAGGATATCACAAGGCTTGGCAGGCTTGAAAAGCTATGTCCTCATTTTCATCTTTCGCTGCAAAGCGGCTGTGATGAGACTCTCAGGCGTATGAACAGGCACTACACTGCAAATGAATATGCTGAGCTTTGCATAAAGCTGCGCAAAGCCTTCCCCGACTGTGCCATAACCACCGATATTATGGTGGGCTTTCCTATGGAGCGCGATGAAGAATTTGAGCGCTCGCTGAAATTTGCCGAGGACACAGCCTTTGCCGAAGCCCACATATTCCCCTACTCACGCAGGGCAGGCACGGTGGCTGACAGGCTGGGCGGTCAGGTGGATAAAAGCACCAAGCACGCAAGGGCAGCTAAAATGGCAGAGGTCTGCGGCAGAACCAAGGCTGATTATCTTTCCTCATGCGTCGGCAGGACCTTGAAGGTGCTTTTTGAGCGTGAGACTGACGCCCTGTGGCACACGGGGCACGCAGATAATTACGTTACCGTCAGGGTAAGGCGTGACGACCCCGAGGTATCGCTTTGGAAAACCTTTCGCATGGTAAGGATAACCTCATCAGACGGCAAGGTGTGCTATGGTGAGCTTGTGTGATCTGAAATACATTTTAAGAGATCTATTTACAAACTCAGCAAAACATGGTAGAATTATAATATTAGGTGTGGATACAAACCTACCTTTTTTGACAACACCAATAATAAAAGGAGCATAATATGAGAAGCAAGGAAATTTCAATAGTAAATATGGGCGATATCAACTATCTGGCAGGAGCATTTAAAAAGGCTGAGGAGGAAAAGAAGCTGAGCATTGTCTACCTCGGTGGCTCAATAACCCAGGGCTGCAATGCCACCACCGAGGATAAAAGATATGTGGACCTTTCGGCACAGTGGTGGAAAAGGACCTTTAAGGACGCCGAAACAAGCTATTTTAACGCAGGTATTGGCGCTACCACCTCACAGTACGGCGCTGCAAGGGCTGAGGAGCATGTGCTGTCGAAAAAGCCTGATGTGGTGTTTGTGGAGTTCTCGGTAAATGACGAGGGCAGCGTTAAATTTATGGAGACCTATGAGAGCCTGGTACGCAGACTGCTGAGTGACGAGAACGTCAAGGCGGTGGTGCTGATAAACAACCTGTTTTACGACACGGGAGTGAACGCACAGGGAGTACATAATGCGGTGGGCAAGCATTATTCCCTGCCGATAGTCAGCGTGAGGGATTACGTTTATCCCCAGATAACCGAGGGGCTTATCGACCCTAAGGAGTACACAGACGATATGCTCCACCCCACTGATATCGGTCACGCCCTTATTGCCGAGCTTATCTGCGGTCTGCTGGAGAAGGAGTATGAGGTATACAAAAATACTGAGAGCTTCACAGGCAAGCCTGAACTTCCGCCGAAGCTCACAAGGTGCAGATATGAGGACGCTGTGATACTCAACAATAAAAACAGCGCCCCGAAGCTTTCGGGCTTTACGGCTGATACTCACCTGAGCGAGTATTTATCCGACCCATTCAAAAACGGCTGGACGGCTTCAAAGAAGGGAGACAGCATTACCTTTGAGGTCAGCGGCAGCATTATTATGATACAGTGGCGAAAAACTATCAAGCAGCCTGCGCCTGTTGCCTATGCGGTGATAGACGGTGATGAGAAAAGCAAGGTCAGGCTTGATGCAAATTTTGACGAGACCTGGGGCGACCTCTGCTGCCTGACCACCCTTACGGACAAAGCTGACGGTTCAAGACCCCACACCCTTACCATAACTATCGACACCGAGGGGCAGGCAAGCGATTTTATGCTTGTTTCGGTCATTTGTTCCGATAAGGGATAGTATGGTTAAACCATGAGACGCTGCAAATCTAAAAAAACATATAACAAAGCGGGTAAATTCGGGATATTATTCAATTGAGCCGCAGCGCTCATTTATAGTTAATAATTATTTTTGATAATTTTAATTTTTCTATTGACTTTTTTGTCTAAAAATTGTATAATAGTTATTGATGAGACAGCTAAAGCATATCGGGGCTTGTATGAGCTTATTTTCTGCACCGATGTGGTTTAGTTGGCTCATCAATAATAACAAATCTTTTGGAGGTATTTCAAATGAATGGTTTTGATCAGTTTATGAACGGTCTTTTCAAGAAGATCGAGCCCTGGGTAGGTCTCGGACTGCAGTTCGTTATGGCTATCGCAGGCAACTTTGGTATCGTTGCACTGAGAAATCAGCACGTTTACACAGGCGATACAGGCGGATATACATTCTTCATCGTAATTTACTGGATAGTTGTATCATGTGCATTTATCTGTAAGCTTCTGCAGGTGATCCACGAGGTACAGAAGAATAAGCCTGTAGGCTATAATCAGGGCTACCCTCAGCAGCAGTTTGCTCAGCCCCAGCAGCCCCCTCAGGGCGGCTTCAACGGTGTTGCTAACCAGCAGGCAGCTCCTGCAGCTTCACCTTTCTGCACAAAGTGCGGCGCTAAGATCCCACAGGGCAGCCAGTTCTGCACCAACTGCGGCAACAGAGCTTAATTAAGGTACATAACCAAAGACCCGAGAGCGGTGAATGCTTTCGGGTCTGTTTTTTTTTTGCGCACAAAAAAGACCGCTCTGAAAAGAACGGTCCTTTATTACTTATGTCAGCTTGCTTTTTTGCCTGTGATGTTCCTTATGGAATGCATCATCTTGTTTTTGCAGTGTGTGCCAAGCTCCAGAATTGCAGCGTACTTATCAATAACAACTATCACATAGCTCTCGGCATACTTGGGAAATTTGACAGTCAGGGGCCACATATGGCACACTATCATGTCCTCCTCCAGCTTGCCAAGCTCAAAATGCTCCTTAGCATTTTTCAGCGCCAGCTTGGGGTGAGTGAAGCCGTGGGGCAGCTCACCCTTTTTTCTGGGATTATCACGCCAGTCGTACAAAAACAGATCGTGCAGCATACCTGCCCTTGCAGCAGACCTTGCGTTGAGACCCAGCTTTTTGCACACAAGATAGTTATAATAAGATACGTTGATACAGTGCTGATAGCAGGTGGTGCTGTAGTGGTGCTTATAGTTTTTCATCTCACTTACGACCTCATGCTCCAGCAGGTCTTTAACAAACTCAAAATACTCACGGCTCTCCTTGGAGTTCTCGATAGAGTATTTTGAAAAAATGGCTTTGAACATCGGCATTACCTCATTTCATTAAACAAAGAAACTATTGCTACCGAACAGGAACAGCATATCCATTCCTGAGTATATTATAACTCATTTGCGTCCAAATGTCAATGGTAATATGTTGTATATCATTACTTTTTTAGCATTTATCCCCAACCTATGGTATACAAAGTCATATAAAATACCAATATCAGTTATTTTTCACGTTAAAATCAAAATGCTTCTCGCTGTGAAACTGTGGGATAAAGTCGGTATCTGCTGATGAACGCTTTTGCATATAGCCATCAAATCCGCTTTTTTCTAAAAGGTCGGCTGCGTAGTTATACTCAAAGGTAGAGGTGCGCCTGCTCAGGGCTTTGTGCTCAAAGGCTTTATAGACGGGCACGAACTGGCTCATAAGGCTCACCAGTATCTCGTCCTTTTCAAAATTCTGCGAAAGCCATTCTATCAGCCTTGCAGTATCATGCCTGCCGTTTGGCAGCACAAGGTGTCTGACTATCACGCCTTTTAACATTTTACCATTTTCATCAAACAGGGGCTTGCCTGTCAGCTCTGCCATTTTCTTTATGGCTGCTGACGCTTTCTCAAAATAATTCTCAGCCCTTGAATATACACAGGACATATCGCTTGAATAATATTTCAGGTCGGGCAGAAAAATATCCACATAGCTCCTGAGCATTTCAAGGGTCTCGGTGCTTTCATATCCGCCGCAGTTATACACCACAGGTATTTTCAGCTCTCCCCTGACCTTATCAAGAGCTTTGATGATATGCAGCGTGTATGGGGTGGGAGTGACCAGGTTTATGTTATCTGCTCCCCTGCTTTGCAGCTTTAAAAATATATCTGCAAGCTCGCTTACCGTTACCGTAAAGCCCTTGCCCCGGGCTGATATCTCATAGTTCTGGCAAAAGCAGCATTTAAGACAGCAGTTTGAAAAAAACACGGTCCCCGAGCCGTTTTTAAAGCTTATGCACGGCTCCTCCCATTGGTGCAGCGACACTCTGGCTATAACAATATCCTTACCTGCGCCGCAATAGCCCCTTTCGCCGCCTGCTCTGTTTACTTTGCAGCCTCTGGGGCAAAGTGTGCAGCTGTTTAGTAACTCTGTCAGCTCCATATCAGTAATTATCTATAATAAATGTGAACTCTCTGTTCTCATTCATGGAAGAAACGTTCACGGTAACTTCAAGCCGCTCACTGTCCGCTGCAAAATACAGTACGGGCTGTATCGTAAGATCATGCTCATCTGAACCTGTGGTAACAGGCATTATATCCTGATAAACGCCCGTATATGAGGACACCAGAGCATTGTTTTCATCATAAGCCTCGCAGTGTATATCTGTTATGCTGTAATAATCAAAGGAAGCAGGCTCGGTACCATCAACGTTGATATTAGCACTTATAAAATATAATGGCTTATCATATCTTTCATCATAAGAGGTAAGATAGCCCTCGTCATCGGTAACAAGAAGATTTCTGCTTTCTTCCTCTGGCATGGAGGAATTTTCATAGATATCCCCCATGTAGTTTTCAAGAGTTACCTCATAATGCTCCTTATCGTTAGTCAGAAAATAGGACTCCCCCTCAGCGCTGGAGAAAAAGCCGTACTCTTTAGCAGACTTTTCGCTTACCTCTGACTCCTCCGATACGACGGTGCTGTTTGAGCTCCCGGTATCTCCGTCATCAGTAACAGAAGATATGATAATGAAAGGAACGATGGTTATGAGAGTTGAAAACACGATAAACAGTATCAGCGCCGTAGCACAGCCCTTTTGCGAGACCTGCTGGTTTATCTGCCGTGCAGAGGTGCCGTTATAGCTGCTGCCGCCAAAGGTGGCTGTTCTGCTGCCTGTCTGGGGTCTGTAATTGGGGCGGGTGTAGCTTCTCTGGGTATTGTTATATACCCGAAACGGGTCTGACGCAGAGGTGCTTCTGTTAGCACTGCTGCCTGTCCCTGAACCGACATTGCTGCTGTTTGGAAAAGGCGCAGCTGTCTGGTTAGGGATATAGTTTGTCCGGGTGTTCTGCCTTGCAGCCTGCTTGCGCTCCATGCTTTCATATCTCGAAGCATTGGTATGGCTTTCTTCCTGACGTTCTTCTTTAAGGAACTCATTTTCTTCCTCTTTGAAGGTATCGTTTCTCGTGAAAAGATCATCGCCCCTGAAAAATCTGTCGTCTATCCGCTCGTGGCTATTCTCTTGCTTGCTGAAAGTATCGCAGGAGATATCTGCATCTCTGGCAGTAAAGCACTCGGGGCATATCTGCTCGTCTTTATTCTTGAACCTGTAGCCGCAGAATTTACATTTATAAGCCATTTTATACTCCCCCTTTTATCATCTGTTCACCCACATCAGCTCATAGGGCTTTTTAACGGGCTTGCAGACCTCGCAGTAGCTGTAATCAGCCCTGAGCTTTTCAGCTGCCTGCAAAGCATAATCTTCGTTTACGAACACACCGTACACTGCCGAGCCGCTGCCTGTCATCAGCGAGCTGAGAGCGCCGCTCTCTTTAAGCTTCACCTTAGCCTTTTCGATCTCGGCATTATCTATCGCATATTCAAGAACATTGAAAAGATAGATGCTGGTGGAATAAATATTGCCCGATGCCAGAGCCTGCAAAAAATAGTCAAGCTGGCATCTTTTTGGGTCCTTTAATCTGTCAAAGGCTTTATAGGCTTCAGGAGTTGACACGCTTACCTGCGGCTTTACAATAAGAAAAGCACAGTCGGGCGAGGGCAGCTTATGCATTATATCCCCCATGCCCTGGCACAGCCTTGTGCCGCCCATCATACAAAACGGTACATCAGCTCCCAGCTGGCCAGCCATTTCAAGCATTATATCCTCGTCTATCAGCGTGCCGTAATATGTGTTGAGCGCCTTCAGCATAGCTGCACAGTCGGCGCTGCCGCCGCCCATGCCTGCCATTGACGGCAGATTTTTTTCGACCTTGACTTTAAGCTTTCCGCCAAAATCCAGCTTGGTATAGCTTTTGAACTTATCAGCCGCTTTCCAGATAAGGTTGGTCTCATCTAGGGGAAAACCCTCCTTATCGCAGATGATCTCAAGCCCCTCCTCGGCGTTCTTATCCAGTGAAAACTCCAGCGTATCATAAACGCTCACCGACTGCATAACGGTGTTGAGCATATGATAGCCGTCCTCACGCTGACCTACTATATCCAGCAAAAGATTTATCTTTCCGTAAGCCTTTACCTTTAATGTATCATACAAAGCCATTTTTCTGTTCCTCTAAAAATTCTCCTATACGTTTAACTGCTTCTTTAAGGTGCTTTATTGAATAAGCGTAGGACACCCTGACATAGCCCTCACCGCAGCTGCCAAAGGCATCGCCCGGGACTACCGCCACCTTTTT
Organism: uncultured Ruminococcus sp.; assembly: GCA_937894495.1. Taxonomy (GTDB): domain Bacteria; phylum Bacillota; class Clostridia; order Oscillospirales; family Ruminococcaceae; genus Hominimerdicola. The sequence goes on from CALCRR010000115.1 coordinate 17,847, forward strand.
TGAATAGACCAGCTTTTCACAGAACTCTGCACTGGTAAGCCCTGTGCTTCTGATACAGGGGAAAACATAAAAAGCTCCCTGGGGTTCAAAGCAGTCTAATCCCATTTTGTTAAAGGCATCTACAAGATAGCGCCTTCTCATATCATACTCATTGCGCATTTTAACTATATCATCGTCACAGCTGCGCAGTGCGGTTATTGCCGCATACTGGCTTACCGTGGGTGATGACATTATTGCATACTGGTGGAGCTTGAGCATCTGTGAGATTATCTCCCTGGGACCTGCTGCAATGCCCAGCCGCCAGCCTGTCATGGCATAAGCCTTTGAAAAGCCGTTTATGACCACCGTGCGCTCTCTCATTCCCTCTATTGATGCGATAGAGCAATGCTCGCCGCTGTAGGTTAGCTCAGAATATATCTCGTCCGACACGACCAGTACATCTGTGCCCCTTAACACCTCTGCGATGGCTTCAAGGTCTTTTTTCTCCATTATCGCACCTGTGGGGTTATTGGGGAAAGGGAGCACCAGCAGCTTGGTCTTATCGGAGATCTTCTCTCTGAGCTCACCTGCTGTAAGGCGAAATTCATTTTCAGCCTTAGTCTCGATAGGCACAGGCGTACCGCCGCATTGCGGATCAGCTTTCCGAAGCGGAGCAGGCGGCATTCCGGCGCGGACGCAACGCGCATTCCGGCACCGTGCCCAAGAACGCGGACGTGCGCGACTATCGCGTGGCAACCGGGCTTGAAGCGCTGCTCGGCTATCTGTATTTACGCGGCGAGGACGATCGCATCGGCGAACTGATGCGCCTTGCCCTTCAAATTGAACCCGAAAAGGAGCCTGAATCATGAGCGATCAAAGAAAAGACTACGGCAGACGTCCCGCCTCCGGCGACACCGGTGCGCGCACGCGGTACGACAAATCCTACGGCAAAAAGTCCTACGGCGACAAAAAGAGCTACGGCGACCGGGACAGCACAAAATCCTACGACCGTCCCTATGAGGGCGATCGCCGCAAGAAGAGCGCCGAGCCGCGGGGCGATTATCAAAAGAGGTCCTATGACCGCAGCGAAAAGCCGTACGACCGCAAGCCGTACGATCGAAACGAAAAGCCGTACGACCGCAAGCGCCGCGACGAGCAGCCGAAGCGGTCCTATGAACCTGCGCCGATCGAGAACGAGCGCGACGAACAGCCGTACCTGCTGATCGGCAGAAACGCGGTCCGCGAAGCTTTGAAGAGCGGCCGCAGCATCGACCGCGTGCTGGTCACGACCGAGCACGACGGATCTCTGGGCGAGATCGTCACCCTTGCGCGCGAGCGGAAGCTCGTCGTGCGCGAGGTCGACCGCAAGAAGCTGGACGAGCTGTGCATGCCGTTCGGACACGGCGGCAAGACGGCGAACCACCAGGGCGTCGTGGCATACGCGGCGGGCGTGACCTACTGCGAGATTTCCGACATCCTTGCCGCAGCCAAGGAAAAGGGCGAAGCGCCGTTTGTGATCGTGCTCGACGGCGTGGAGGATCCGCATAACCTCGGCTCCATCATCCGCAGCGCCGACTGTGCGGGCGCGCACGGCGTGATCATCGGAAAGCGCAGAAGCGCCTCCGTCACCGCCGCCGCCGTCAAGGACGCCGGCTTCGCTTCCCTCGAAGAGGCCGAGGCTGCTGGCACGGCGTTCGTGCTCATGGGCCATGGTACTTCGCACACTGCCAACGTGACCTATAGCCAGATGCAGACCATGATGGAACGCTTCGGCTTGGCGCCTGAAGTGGCGAGAAGCCTCGCGACCTCAAGATTGAGGCTGGCTCCGTTGCCGTCGTCGACGGCACCGGTACCGTTGTCATAAGCGTCAAGATGGCCGCCAGTGAGGACATATTCATTGGGATACTTGCTGCCGCGGATGATTCCGATGATGTTGTGGTACTTGACCGGGCCGCGATAGAAGTGGTTGCGGATGTCAAACTCGAGCTGGAAGATGTCCTTGCGCAGGACTTTCTCCTTGATCACCTTGAACTGAGCCTCGTCCAGGCAGATGTCGCAGACGGTCGGCAGGTTTTCCATGGTGATGTTGTAGCAGTTGGCACGGTCGTACATGATCCTGAGAGGAACCGCAGCGGAACGGATGAAACCGAGGACTCCGGCCTCGACCATCTCCTTATAGAAAGGAGCGGTGACCTGCTTGTAAGGGAGCATCTCCTTTGGAGTCTCGTCCCTGTGAGTCATGTTGTAACGGCGGATCTCCATGTTCTGGCGATCGATCTCCTCGTTCTGCTTGATGATCTCGGCACGATCCTGGTTGGCCTTTTCAGACCAATCGATCGCCATTCCGGTGGACGGGGCGTCAAGAAGTACCCAGGCACCCTTGAGGGCACCCTTCATCCTCTCGAATTCCCTCCTCGAATGAGGCTCGACCAGCACATGGCCGGTCTGCTTTCCACGGGTGGGAGCAGTGAAGGAAGGAGTTCCGAAATGGAGAGGGAAACCATCTTCGCTGAGCATGCGGCCGTACCAGGGACCACGGTCGAAACCGACATTGATCTCTCCGGCTTCCTGTACCATGACTTCAAGGCCCCAGGACTCGAACTGCTCCTTGACCCAAGCCTCGGCATGAGTCAGTGCGGAAGAGCCGACAGGGCGGCCTCCGATGTAATTGGCCAGATGGTTCTCATGCACCATGACCCGGTTGTCATTCTTACCCGTCTCGATGATCTTCTTGACGGTCTTGTCCTGTGCCATTGAGGGCACAGCCAATGCGACAGCCATGACGGCCGTCATCCAAAAACTGACGATTCTTTTCATATTGTACGGAATCAATAGATTATTTCCAGTCGTTCTACAAATATTGGAAATAATCTTCATAAAGGCAAATCCTTGAGCGTCAGAATCTGTTCAGGAAGCACTGGATTGTGTTGGACATAAGGCAGCAGATGGTCATCGGACCGACTCCTCCGGGGACAGGGGTGATCACCGACGCCTTCGGCTCGACCGAAGCGAAGTCCACGTCTCCGCAGAGCTTGCCGTTCTCGTCCAGGTCCATTCCGACATCAATGACTGCAGCTCCTTCCTTGACCATGTCTCCGGTCACGAATTTAGCCTTGCCGATGGCAGCGACAAGGATATCCGCCTGCCTGGTGACTTCGGCCAGATCCTTCGTCCTGGAATGGCAGATGGTAACGGTCGCATTCCTGTCAAGAAGTAGTTTTGAAATAGGAAGACCAACGATCTGGCTCCTGCCGAGAACTACGGCTTTCTTCCCGGCGATCTCAACATTCCCTTCCTCCAGAAGCTTGATTATGCCCATCGGAGTACATGGAACCACGCAGGTATTGTTGGGGCGCTTCTGCCAGAGGGCAGCGGTGTTGAGCGGATGGAAACCGTCCACGTCCTTTTCCTTGGCGATTGCCTCGATGACCTTGGTCTCGCTGATGTGTTTGGGAAGAGGCAGCTGCACCAGGATTCCGTCCACGGAGTCGTCAGCATTGAGCGCCGCGATCCTGTCCAGCACTTCCTGCTCGGGAGTCTCCTCAGGAAGGCGGTAGGTGGTGTGCTTGAAGCCTACGACATCGCAGGCTTTCTCCTTGTTCCTGACATACGTCTGGCTCCCGGGATCAGTACCCACCAGGATAACCACCAGATGTGGCACCCTTCCGTACTTCTCCGGAAATGTCGCCACCTGCTCTGCCATCTCGGCCTTCAACCTGGCCGCCAGTTCTTTGCCGCTTATTACCATCGTATTTTACAACTTACTATTATTCAATTACTTCCCAAAATCGCATAGACAATTAACCCATGCGTTTTTTGTTATTCTCTGTCCTTCAACAACTTACAAAACACATTACAAACACGTCCAAAGTGCCTATCTGTCATTCTGAAGCCTGCCCTGAGCTTGCCGAAGGGCGAAGCGAAGAATCTCACAGCACCCAATGCCCGATGTCAGTCCTGAAGAACAGGTTGTCGCAATGGATCTTCCGGACCGCAGCCAAAGCCTTGTCGCGGGCCTCCCTGAGATCCTTCCCAGAGCCGACCACCATAAGCACGCGGCCACCGGCAGTCAAGATCTGCCCGGATTCTGCCTTCGTGCCCATGTGATAGATGCGGATTGAAGGCTCTTCCAAAGCATCCTCAAGACCAGAAATCTCGAATCCCTTTGAATATGAGCCCGGGTAGCCCCTTGAAGCCAAGACGAAACCAAGAGTGGCCTCGTCTGACCACTCAAGCTCCGGCATCAACTCAGAAGCCGGAACCACCTTTCCTTCCCTATCTATCGTTCCCTCAAGAGCTTCCAGAGAAGTCCCACCTTCGGCTACGGCGCTGAAGACCTCGTAGATGTCAGTCTTGAGGCGAGGCAGGACAACCTCGGTCTCCGGATCGCCGAAACGGCAGTTGAACTCCACCACCTTGATGCCTTGCGGAGTCTTCATAAGACCTCCGTAAAGGACACCTTTGAACGGACACCCTTCAGCGACCATGCCAGCCGCCACCGGTTTCATGATCTTCTCAAGGGCATATTCATAATCCTCGTCGGTGATGAAAGGGAGTGGGGAATATGCTCCCATGCCTCCTGTGTTGGGGCCTTTGTCGCCCTCGAAGGCGCGCTTGTGGTCCTGTGAGAGGGGCATCGGATACACGCGCTCCCCGTCCACGAAGGCCATGAAAGAGAATTCCGGTCCGGTGAGGTGGTCCTCCACCACCACGCGGCCTTTGCCGAACGCCTCGTCCAGCAACATGCTGCGCAGGGCAGCCTCGGCCTCCTGGGGATTCGCGGCGATCACGACGCCCTTGCCGGCGGCCAGGCCGTCGTACTTGAGCACGGCCGGGAAGGGCCGCGCGTTCACATAGTCCAGCGCCTCCTGGAAGTCGGAGAAGCTGCGGTAGTCCGCCGTGGGGATGCCGTATTTCTCCATCAGGATCTTGGCGAACTCCTTGCTGCTCTCGATGCGGGTGGCCGCCTGCGTGTGGCCGAAAATCGCCAGTCCGGCGGCGCGGAAGGCATCCACGATGCCGACCGAGAGCGCCGCCTCGGGGCCCACGACGGTGAGGTCGATCCCCTGCTCCTTCGCAAAGGAGAGCAGACCGGACACATCGGTGTCCTTCAAGGGGACGCACTCCGCCTGCGCGGCGATGCCGGCATTGCCGGGGGCGCACCAGATCTTCGCGACCTGCGGGGAGCGGCTGAGCGTATCCACGATGGCGTGGCAGCGTCCGCCGCCACCAACGACCAAAACTTTCTTTTTCATTGCCATTCTGAACGAAGTAAAGAATCTCTCCTAATGCTTGAAATGTCTGATTCCGGTGAAGAGCATCGTGATGCCAAGTTCGTCGGCCTTGGCGACCGCGTCCGCATCGCGGATGCTGCCGCCTGGCTGGACGATGGCGCTCACGCCGTATTTCGCGGCCAGTTCCACGGTATCGCCGAACGGGAGGAAACCGTCGGAAGCCAGGACGAGCCCTTCGGTGAATCCGGCCGCCTGCGCCTGCTTGAGGGCGATTTCAGCCGAGCCGACGCGGTTGGTCTGCCCGGCGCCCACGCCGATGGTGTGATTGTCGCGCACCACGGCGATGGCGTTGGACTTGACGTGTTTGACGATGCGCCAGCCGAAATCGAGGTCGGCCATCTGCGCGGCCGTGGGCTTCACCTTCGTCACGCACATCTGCTCCGTGACCTGCTCCACGGCAGTGTCGAGCTGCTGGACAAGCATCCCGCCGTTGCCGCCGACATACTGCATCGGC
>CALCRR010000116.1 GCA_937894495.1 uncultured Ruminococcus sp.
CTAGAGGCAAGATGTCAGAGGCAAGAGGCAAGAAATTTTTTAACCCCACAAAGTCCGAAAAGAGGGCTCTTGCTTCTTGCCTCTTGCTTCTTGCTTCTAGAGGCACAGGTGGGGGAACACCCCGTCCGGCGAGGACAGGGGTTGCATTTTTGAAACATATCTGTTATAATCTTTCTAGCAATATTTTAAGCCGAAAAGAGGGGTAGATATGGACGACATGAGAAAACGTGCAAGGGCGCTGGTGGCTGCCATGACCGATGATGAAAAGCTGGGTATGCTCTCGACCCACCACAACGCTGCCGAAAGCGTGGGGCTGGGGGAGTTTTACATAGGCACCGAGGTTGCAAGGGGCTATGTGGGCAGGTCTGCTGACAGACCGTCTACGGTGTTCCCACAGCCTGTGGGGCTGGCGGCTGCCTTTGATAAGGAGCTTATGTATAAGCTGGGAGTTATCGCTGCCGATGAAGCCAGGGCATACTACAACAAAGACAAAAAGGGCGGTCTTGCCCTGTGGGGTCCCACGGTGGATATGGTGAGAGACCCACGCTGGGGCAGGACGGAGGAAGCCTACGGCGAGGACGTCTGTCTGGCAGGTGAGCTCACAGCCGCTTATACCCTTGGTATGCTGGGGGATAACGGCGAGTTTGTCAAGACCGTACCCACGCTGAAACACTTCTGCGCCAACAATAACGAGGCAAACAGGGGCTCATGCAATGCGTATCTTCCTCTCAGGCTAAAATACGAATATTACTATGCAGTGTTTGAATACGGCATACGCTTTGGGGGAGCTCGCAGCGTTATGGCGGCTTATAACGAGATAAACGGGCTGCCTGCCATAATGAACAGCGAACTGAATACCATACTTAAGGACGAATGGGGAATGTGGTTCGCTGTCAGCGACGGCGGAGATTTTTCACAGAACGTTACCGCCCACCGCTTTTGCGAGACCTTCAGCGAAGCCTACAAGCTCACCCTGACCGCAGGCTGCGATGTTATGACCGATGACGAGCATATGGTGAGGGCTGCGGCTAAAAAGGCACTGGAGCAGGGGCTTGTCAAGTGGGAGGACATTGACCGCTCGCTGGAGCGCACCGTTTACGCAAGGTTAAGGCTGGGTCAGCCGGATAACTGCCCCTATGACGCCATCGGCGATGATGTCATCGACTGCGAAGCTCACAGGCAGGTAAACCGCCGTGGTGCTATGGAGCAGATAGTTCTGCTTAAAAACAACGGCATACTCCCCCTTAAAGCCAAGCCCCGAAGCATAGCGGTGGTGGGCGCACTTGCTGACGAGAGCCTTATGGACTGGTACACAGGCTATGCCACCTACGAAAACACCGTGCTTGACGGCATAAGGGAGGAATACCCCGACAGCGATATAGCCTATGACAGCCTGTGGGACAGGGTGGCTGTGAAAGCTCCCAACGGCAGGTATCTGTCTGCAAAGGAAAACGGCGAGGTGGCTGCCGACAGCGTAGCTATCACCGACAGCGAAATTTTTGAGCTGCAGGACTGGGGCGAGAACTGGGTGAACCTTTTCTCGGTGAAGTACAAGCGCTATGTGCGCCTTTTTGATGACGGCAGCTTAAAGCTCCACAACCGCAAGGTATACGACTGGTTCACCAGAGAGACCTTTAACCTTAAAGCCTACGGCGGCAGGACGGTCATTGAGGAGTTTTTAGACCACCGCAGGCTTGTGTGCGATGACAGCGGCGAGCTCACGGTAAAGCGTATGACAGCTGTGGAGGACTGCTGCCTGTGGAGCATAGAGACCGTCAGCAGCGGCGCAGACAGGGCGGCAGAGCTTGCAGACAGATGTGAGCTTGTGATATACTGCGTAGGCAACCACCCCACACAGGTGGCTAAGGAGTGCTACGACAGAAAGACCCTTGCGCTGAACATTCAGCCGGGAATGACCAAGCTTTTGTGTGAGCATGACCCCAATACGGTGCTGGCGCTCATATCGAGCTACCCCTACTCAATATGCGAGGAAAACGACTGCGCCGCAGCGGTGCTGTGGTCATCTCACGCAGGGGCAGAGCTGGGCAGGGCTGTTGCACAGACTTTAAGCGGCAAAAACAACCCCTCTGGCAGGCTGCCCCTTACCTGGTACCGCTCAGAGCATGATCTGCCCGACATAATGGATTACGACATAGAGACCGCCGAGAGCACATATATGTATTTCAAGGGCAAGCCCCTTTATCCCTTTGGCTACGGGCTGAGCTATTCAAAGGTTAAGTACATAAGCCTTGAAATGCGGCAGGATAAGGGCAGGATAGCGGCGGATATCACCCTTGAAAACACCTCTGACACCGACTGTGACGAGGTCGTTCAGCTATATTTCACTATGGACGGCTCACAGGTCAGCCGACCGCAAAAAAAGCTCTGCGCATTTGAGAGAGTTCATCTCAAAGCAGGGGAGTTAAAGACGGTGAGCCTTGAAGTGCCCCGTCACATACTGCGCATATACGACACGCACAGCGGCAGAATGATAGTTGAAGGCGGCGAATACACCTTTATGCTGGGTCGTTCCTCAGCCCACATCACCCACAGCCGCAAATTAAATGTATCGGGCGAGAGCATAGCCAGCCGCCCCGAAAGCTTCAAGGCAGAGACCTGTGACCGCTGCGAAAACATAAGGATATTCCACTCAAAGGCTCTTGCGGAGAGCTATGTGCGCTGTATCGGCTGGTCGGGAACAGCGGTATACGAGGGCGTATCTTACGAGGGCAAGCAGGCGGTAAGGCTTAAAGCGTCATCGGTAAACGGCATAAGAAAGCTATACATGACCGCAGGCACCGCCAAGCTCGAAGCAGATATACTCCCCTCAGACAGCTACGATGATTTCAGTCAATACGAACTCCCCCTGCCCCAAGGCACAACAGGCAGCACCCTCACAGTGACCCTAAGCGAAGGCTGCTCACTAAAGGACATCGAGATGATATAACACACGGATAATCAGACAAAATGCCCTACAATTCCGACTTTTTGTCACTGATTGAAAATCAAGGTTTGCGCCTTGAGCTGGGTGGCGCTGCCCCCCAGACACTCCATTAAGGAACAAACTCCTCATTTTAAATTAAATTATACTTGTTTTCCGAACTATCCCTGTTTTTCGGGGATAGTTATTTAATCCTTCAAATCCTCCAAATCAATCTTCCCTATCCCTTTGAACACAAACTTGATTTTCTGAGTAGTCTTGCCATCATTTTTTACCCTCTCATGAACAATGATCTTTTCAATGAATGTATTCACTATCTCGGTATTAAGCTCTGAGATCTCTGTGTATTTCTTTGAAAGCTCAATGAACTTGTCTGCACTTGTGGTTTTCTCTTTCATATTGGAGATCGTTGCTTCAAGCTCGGATATCTCGGCTTCAAGAGCTTTTCTTTCTTTGGTGTAATCTTCATTCATCTCGGTGAAATCTTCTTCAGAGATAATACCCTTTACCTTGTCCTCATAAAGTGACCTGGTTATCTTGCGAATATCTTTCACTCTGGCGGTTGCCTTGGCAAGTCTTCTCTGATTTGCGGCGGCTGCCTTTTTCATTTCCTTGTCGGTAGATTCTGTTATCAAAGCCTTGAACTCTGCCTCAAAGCTGCCTGCAAGACTCGTTACAAGCCTTATTGCAGTAAGACTTTGCTCGTAAAGCACTTTTTCACTGATAGTGTGTGGAGTGCATTTTTCAGATTTTCCGTTGCGGTATTTTGAACAGATAAAATAGTGCTTTATTTCTTCTTTTCCTTTTTTATTGTTAAGAGTGAGCTTTGAACCGCAGTCTGCACAAAAAACAAGTCCCGAGAAAATGCTCTTGTATGAGCATTGCACAGCTTATATTAAATTCAGTCAAGCAATTTGACAGAAACAACAAATCAAGTGAATAGACATAAAAAATAGCGATATGGCATTAAAAGCTGTATCGCTATTTCATTCTTTATCCTGTTTTTCCAAAAGCATTTACGCTGGTTGGCATATATATCGGAGGTAAACTTATCAATTATCTCCTGCACGGAATCCTTGTAATGACCGTCATAGGAGAAGAAGATATTTTCCTTATCAACAATCAAAGCGACCTTTGAACGGAATACCGCTTGCAGAAAGAGCAACGGCTATTGGCACACCTTTACTTGTATACAATACTCCTATTAATGAGACGACTAACACAATGAACATATTATAAATTATACCAAGCGCCCCTGAAAAAGTCAATGTATATCTTTCTGATAAAAAAGATTTAATTGGCAACAGCCATATTTAACCTCAATTTAACGTAATTGTACTGTTCAAATTTACATAACTATGGTATACTATACCAGAAAGGTGTGATAAGATGCTGATATACATATTAGAAGATGATGAAAGCATAAGAGAACTTGAAGCCTTTGCTATGAAGAAGAGCGGTTACGAAACAGCCTGTTTTGATAATTCAAAGGATTTTTATAAAGCTATATCGAAGAAAGTCCCCGATCTGATACTGCTTGACATCATGCTACCGGGCGATGACGGGCTTACCATTCTCACAAAGCTCCGTGAGGATGCTGTATTTTCTGGGATTCCTGTTATCATTATATCTGCAAAAACAACGGAGCTTGACAGGGTTAAAGGACTTGACCTCGGTGCAGACGATTATTTGTGCAAGCCCTTTGGCGTTATGGAGCTTGTGAGCCGTGTACGGGCAAGGCTCAGAGGGCGTGAGCAGAAAACAGAATACACATTTGCAGAGATCACTGTTTCGGTCGATACAAGAGCAGTCAGCGTGAGCGGCTCTGCTGTTGAACTTACTTACAAGGAGTTTGAATTGCTGAAGCTTTTGATTCAGAGCCCACGAACTGTTTTCAACCGAGACTATATTCTTGATACGATATGGGGATATGACAGCACGGGGCGTACTCTTGATGTGCATATCCGAACGCTCAGGTCTAAGCTGGGCGAGTGCGGAAAGTATATACGAACTGTCCGTAATGTAGGCTATAAATTGGATAAGGAAGAATGAAATGGAACGTAAGATCGTACTAAGCCTGTTTTATATGGGCATTGTGACCGCAATAGTCGGTATATTGATAACAACGGTATCTTATTACAGCTTCTTCCGTAAAGAGGTCAGGGAAAACCTTGCACATGAATGTCATCTGGTTGCACAGTGCTATGACAGAGGTGATCCAATCACTGAGCTTGACCGTTTCACTGGTGAGGACTTCCGTATTACACTTATCGAAAAGGACGGTACAGTTGTATTCGAGAGTGCTGCCGATCCGCAGGATATGTCAAATCACCTCGACCGTCCCGAAATCAAATCTGCTATCGAAAACGGAACAGGGACAGACACACGCTTCTCCGATACCATAGGCACAGAGGACTATTACTATGCACTTAGACTTGATGACGGAAATATCCTGAGAGTGTCCATACAGGCAGATTCCATATTTTCACTCTTTGAACGCAGCCTTGTTATCATACTTATCATCATTATTGGTATTATTATCGTTTCGCTGATAGCATCAATGAAAATGACGGACAAGCTGGTCTCTCCCTTAAAACAGATACCCGACCTGCTTAAAACCAATAAGTCTGTATCAGATACAGATATTTACCCTGAGATCATACCTCTTGTAGTGGAAATACGCAATGTCAGGAACGCACAGAGCGAAATGCGACAGGAATTTACGGCAAATGTATCTCACGAGCTGAAAACTCCGTTGACATCAATTGCAGGTTATGCAGAGGTTATTGAGAACGGTATGGCTAAGGGTGAGGATTGCATCAAATTTGCCGGAAAGATACGCTCTGAATCTGCACGAATGCTTACACTGATAAGTGATATTATAAGGCTTTCTGAGCTTGACTCGGTGGAGAGCGATACACTCAGTGACGATATAGACCTGATAGAGATTGCAGAGGAATGCCGTGAGCAGCTCATTCACACCGCCGAGCAGCGTGGTATTCACATCACACTGTCGGGCGAAGCGGAGCGAATACAGGGCAACCGCACCGAGATCCATGAGCTTATCTACAATCTTGTGGATAATGCGATAAAATATAACCGTGACAACGGCAACATCGAAATAAAGGCATCAGGTAAAACACTAGCTGTTGTTGATACGGGCATAGGCATACCGCAGGAGAGCATTCCCCGCATTTTTGAGCGTTTCTACCGTGCGGACAAGAGCCGGAGCCGTGCAAAGGGCGGAACAGGACTTGGATTATCCATAGTCCGCCATATTGCCGAGCATCACGGTGCTGAGATTAGTGTGGACAGTACAGAAAATGTCGGCACGGCTATTTCAGTGATTTTCAAATAGACAGAGCAAAAGGAAGTTGGTATATTATGGACGTTTTTGTAAATATTCTATTGCTGATCGTAGGATTTATCGCACTCATCAAAGGAGCAGACCTGTTCGTAGACGGCAGCTCTGCTCTTGCAAAGAATTTCAAAGTTCCCGGCGTTATTATCGGACTAACGATCGTTGCAATGGGAACCAGTGCGCCTGAGCTTGCCGTCAGCACCTCGGCAGCGATCAAGGGGGCAAATGAGATAGCACTGAGCAATGTGACAGGCTCAAACATTTTCAATCTCCTGGGCGTGCTTGGCATTTGTGCTATGATACACCCACTTCCCATTGAGCCTGTTATCATGAAGCGTGACTTTCCGCTTTCGATCGGAATAACCCTGCTGACACTCGGTGCAGTCGGACTTCCGTTCGTGCTGAAAGGAAATATCACCTCTGCTGCCATGAGCGATAACGTGGGCGAGGTGAGCAGGATCTTCAGCATCATCCTGCTGGTGCTTTTTGTAAGCTATATTGCAATGCTCATCATATCGGCAAGAAAAAATCCGCAGGAGGAAGAAACAGGCGAATTAAAGCCACTCTGGAAATGTGCTTTATTGATTTTGATAGGACTTGTCTGCATCATCGCAGGCGGACAGTTCGTTGTCAACAGTGCAAAAGCTATTGCAGCAACATTCGGAATGTCGGAAACGCTGATCGGTCTTACGATCGTTGCTATCGGCACATCGCTCCCTGAGCTTGTTACCTCGGTCGTTGCATCACGCAAGGGCGAGAACGGTCTTGCTGTGGGAAATGTGGTAGGTTCAAATATCTTCAATCTTCTGTTTATCCTCGGTATTTCGGGAGCGATACACCCTATTACCGTAAACCTTGCATCTGTGACAGACCTTGCGGTGCTTGTTGTGGTCAGTGTTATAACTATGATCTTTGCAAGGACTAAAAACATCGGCAGAGTTGAGGGTGCTGTCATGGTACTGATATACGCTGCTGATGTTGTATTCGCAGTATTGAGATAATTTCGGAGGAAACTGTATGAATATCTTTTCAATATGTACCCTTTGCGGTGGACTTGCCTTCTTCTTGTTCGGTATGCACGTTATGTCACAAAGTCTGGAAAAGATCGCAGGCGGCAAACTGGAAGCGACTCTCAAAAAAATGACCTCCAATCCCTTCAAGAGCCTTGCCCTCGGTGCAGGCATCACCATTGCTGTTCAGTCCTCGTCAGCTATGACGGTCATGCTCGTCGGACTTGTCAATTCGGGCATCATGCAGCTTGAACAGACCGTTGGCGTTATCATGGGTTCAAACATCGGCACAACGCTGACAGCGTGGCTGCTCAGTACCGCAGGGATAAAGAGCGATAATATATTTATCTCAATGCTAAAGCCTGAAAACTTCGCACCTATCGTTGCCCTGATCGGTATCATTATGCTGATGATGAGCAAAAACAAGAAAAAGCAGGATATTGGCACGATATTAGTGGGCTTTGCCGTTCTCATGTACGGAATGGAGCTTATGAAAAATGCCGTATCGCCACTTGCGGAAATGGAAGGCTTTTCAAAACTGCTTACAGCATTCAAGAATCCGCTTCTGAGCGTAGCGTTCGGAGCATTGTTTACGGGCATAATCCAATCCTCAGCGGCATCAGTCGGCATCTTGCAGGCATTGGCACTCACGGGAACGATCTCCTATCGAATGGCTATACCGATCATCATGGGACAGAATATTGGTACTTGTGTGACGGCTTTGCTTTCCTCCATAGGTGTCAATAAAAATGCAAAGAGAGTTACTGTAGTACATATGTCCTTTAATATCATTGGTACTATCGTATGTCTTACAGCATTTTACGGGCTTGACGCACTCATTCATTTTAGCTTTGTGGACAAGCATATCGGAGCAGTTGAGATTGCAGCAGTACATTCTATCTTCAATATTGTTACCACTCTGATATTGCTCCCGTTCTCGGGACAGCTTGTCAGCCTTGCCAAGAAGCTCATTCCAGATCACGGAACGGTACAGGAAAATGTATTACTCGATAACCGGCTGATCTCCACACCACCTCTTGCTGTATCACAATGCAAGGAAAAGACCATAGAAATGGCTATTGACGCTAAAGAAGCATTACAAGAAACGTTAAAGGCAATGTTTGATTACACTGATAAAGCTGTCAGGAGCGTAGAGGAAAAAGAACAGAAGCTCGATGATATGGAGGATAAATTATCCACGTTTTTGTTGGAACTGTCAACGGTCAGCCTGACCGACAGCGACAGCCGCATCGTGACCGAGCTTCTGCATAGTATCAGCGATTTTGAGCGTATCAGCGACCATGCGATCAACATGATCGAGATCGCACAGGAAATGGAGCGTAACGATCAGAGCTTTTCCGACAATGCACGTTCCGACTTCTCAACACTGTTTGCTGCTCTGACCGAAATATCAGATTTGACCGTCAGGGCGTTTTCGGAGAGCAGTATTGATACCGCCTTGAATGTTGAACCGCTTGAAGAAGTCATAGACGGTCTTACCGCAGCAATTCGTGATAAGCATATAGCAAGGCTAAGAAGCGGAGAGTGCAGTCCTGAACTTGGTGTATATCTCTCCGATCTGCTCATAAATTGTGAGCGAGTTTCCGACCATTGCTCTAATGTCGCAGTATCAATTATTCAGATTTCCAAAGCAAATCTCAACAGCCACGTTTACTTGAACGAGCTGAAAGCGCAGCGTTCCGAGCAATTTATCGAAGCGTTCAATTCTTTTAATCAGAAGTACAGATTATCTGCTTAACACACATCTCTATATAAAAACAGCCGCATCTCAGCGACAGCGGTTTCGCTCACGCAGTCGAGGATTATATGGAATGTATCAATCTGCTCCTCACTCAGAGAATTTTCAAAGGGGATACAGAGCTTGTTAAACTCGTCAGAAAACTCAG
>CALCRR010000117.1 GCA_937894495.1 uncultured Ruminococcus sp.
ATCTACGGCGACGCCAAGCAAACGGTGGCTTCGCTGGTTAGTGAGTTTGATGAATGATAGAATGATTTACGCCTGCGGATAAAATGTCCGCAGGCGTTTTTTACATCAGCTTTTCTCTCATGGCTGCCAGTATTTTTTTCTCCCGCCGGGAGACCTGCACCTGGGTCATGCCAAGCTCCTGCGCCGTCTTTGTCTGGGTGAGGTTTTTAAAATATCGCAGAAAAATCAGCTGCCTGTCCTTTGCTTCAAGCTCCCCCAGCGCCCTTGAAAGCGCCAGCTTGTCGATTATCTCATCATCGGGGGGCGGTGTGGGCAGGTCTATCTGGCTGCCGCCGTCCTCATCGTCCGAAGCGGTCAGGCTCACAGGGGGCATGGCGACGTTCAGGGCTTCGATCACCGCCTCTGTGTCCTCCCCCGATATTTTGCAAAGCTCTTCAACGGTGGGCTCTCTGCCGTGATCTAGCATGAATTTTTCACGGTAACGGGTGATTTTCAGCGAAAGCTCCTTAGTGCTGCGTGATACCTTAACAGTGCCGCCGTCACGAAAAAGCCGCTTTATCTCCCCCAAAATAACAGGCACGGCGTAGGTGGAAAACCGCACGCCCCTTTCGCTGTCAAAAGCCTTTGCCGCCTTTATAAGCCCTATGCAGCCTGCGCCGTAAAGGTCGTCATACTCAATGCCCCTGCCGCGAAAACGGTTGGCGCACAGGTGTACAAGCCCCAGGTTGTCCTCGGCGGCGGTGCTTTCGTTTTTGCTCATAGCTCACGCTTTCCCGAGCTTACAGTGCGCTCGAGTATCACGGTGGTGCCTTTGCCCCTGGTGCTTTTTACCCTCACCTTTTCCATAAAGGTCTCCATAATGGCAAAGCCCAGCCCTGCTCTGTCCTCCTCGGGGGCGGTGGTGAACAGCGGCTGCATTGCCTGCTCTACGTTCTCGATACCGCAGCCCTTGTCCTGTATTTTTATGTATATCCTCCTCTCGGGGAATATCTTGACCTGCAAAAGCACCGTTCCCGTGGTGTTTCTGTAGCCGTGGACTATGGCGTTGGTGACCCCCTCCGACACCGCAGTTTTTATGTCAGAAAGCTCGTCTATACAAGGGTCCAGCTGCGAAAGAAAGCCGCTCACCGCTATCCTTGCAAACCGCTCGTTCTCCGAATATGCAGGAAAGGTCAGCTTCATCTCGTTAATTGGTCTGCGCACTTGTCTGCTCAATCTCTTCACTCTCCTTTTTGTTTTCTTCCACATTTTCAGGGGGCATTATCGACTTTATATCGTCGGTTATGGCGGTGAGCTTGTCAATGCCTGCAAGCCGCAGCACCTTTTTTATGTAGGCAGGCGGTCTTGCGACTGTTACCTCGCCGCCGTGCTCCTGCATAAGCTTGTACCTGCCCATTATCAGCCCTATGCCTGAGCTGTCCATAAACGTCACCGCCGAAAAGTCGATGACCAGCCGCTTAGGTCTGCGCAAAACTATCTCCCTGTCGATCTGACTGCGTATCAGCTTGGCTGTGTGATGGTCAAGGTCGCCCTCCAGCTTCGCCAAAGTTACCTCCCCGTGTGTTTTGATCTCTGTCATTTTTATCATTCCTTTTCTCTGTAATGCTCCAAAAAGTCTCTGCCCCTATAATACCATGCCCCCACCGAAAATTTTGTCCCAACCTGTCACCCGTGATATTTTTTTTCACTCTCCCCCTGCCTGCTCTTTCTGTCTGGGGATATTACAGCTTTGTGGGCTGTTTACTGGGGAAAACCTTTCTGAAGAAAGGTTATTCCCCAGACCCCTTTCC
>CALCRR010000118.1 GCA_937894495.1 uncultured Ruminococcus sp.
AGATGATAAGGTATCTCACTCCCCTGATGAATAAGATAGACGATAAAATCATCTGCGACCCCAAAAAGGTATCACGCATATACAGAGATGTAAGGCTCATAAGGGACGGTATGTTTTTCAGAAAAAGCCTGTGGTGCTCGCTTATGAGACCAAAGGAGCGGTTTGAGAGCAAGCCCGAGTTCTTTTTCTGGGCAGGGGCTGATAACTTCGGCTGGGGCTGCGGCTATTACAAAATAACCACCGAGGTCATGGAGAATATCAGAGAGCTTATCATCGCCAAGGATAAGACCGCTATGGAGGCAATAGCTGCCTATGAGGGTCAGCAAAGCCTGGTGCTGGGGGGCGAGCTTTACAAAAAAGACCATTTCCCACAGCAGCCCGAGAATTTAAAAAGCTGGCTCAACAGAAAAAATCTTCACCTCACCCACGAAAGCGATAACTCCGCGCTGTATTTCAGCGAAAGCCTGCCCGAGAGGGTATGCCGTGACTTTGAGAAGATAGCGCCTGTTTACAGGCTTTTTATAAAAGCCGAGGAAATGCTCCTTGACGCAAAGGATAAGAAGTGAAAAGCTGTAAATGAGCATTGTTTTCAGCTTACGTAATATCTAAGGACAGGTACATTTTATGGAAGAGCTTATTTTTAATGAGCAGGAAAAAACCGAACAGATAAATGACAGACGCTCAGACAGCGGCGGTATATGGTTTATATGCTTTCTGCCGCTGCTGGGGCTGTTTTTGCAGAATTTTGTCATATCCGCAGTATCGGGCGCCTTTCTGTGGGCGGCGGTGGCTGTGCTGGAGGTATTGGGCTGTGTGCTGGACTACAGGTCTATCAGCAGGCAGGAGCTGTACGCTGAAAAGGTCAGTGGGCTGATACGCTGGGCGTGGATATCGCCTGTGTATGTCTACAGGCGTGAAAAGGCGCTGGGCAAAGAGGTCTACAAGGCATTTATGCTGGGGGCATTTATCTTTGCGGCGGTCACGCTCAACGGCTTTACCGCAGGTCTGCGCTACAACACCGATAATATGCCTGAGCTGATAAAAAGCACGGCAGTGCAGAGCCTTGACAATTTCAGCGGAAGTATCCCCAGCATGATAGGAGATGTCACCGAAAGCTATCTGGGCGAGGACGCCCGGTGGCAATGCACAAAAAAAGGCAAGACCTTTACCGTGACCTGCAAAGGCGACCACGAGGGCAGCGAGGTCGAGATAGAATTTAAAGTGGTCCACGACGGCTTTGTGTTTGAAAGCTTCAAGGTCAGCTCAATAAAAGCAGACGGCAAAAAGCTTAAAGGTGATGATTACGAACAGGTAATGAAAGAAATTTTTATCCCCGAGACCCTCACCGATGACTCTTCATCAAATGCCGAATAGCCTACCGCCTATACCAAATCAAAATAAAAAGTCCGCACCGTATCAAGTGCGGACTTTTATTTCTGAAAAAATCAATCCTCAGTTTTTGCCTCGATAAATTTAACGATGTCACCAACGGTCTTGATATTCTCTACCTCTTCGTCGGGGATCTCGATGTCAAAGCTTTCTTCGATGCTCATGACCAGGTCAACTACGTCGAGGGAGTCTGCTCCGAGGTCCTCTGTGATGGAAGCCTCTGAAGTTACCTTGTCCTCGTCAACGTCAAGCTGCTCTACAATGATCTCACGGATCTTGTCAAATACCACTGCGTTCACCCTCCATTTCTACTTTTGGTTTTTGATCCTTCGGTCTGTATTAATGACCGGGCTTTATCAGAATGCGGAAGGCTCTTCAAACTCTCCCACAACCCTAAACTTATTATAACGTTGATTTATCATTTCGTCAAGCCCTTTTTGGAATTTTCTTTGTAAATCTTCCAAGGTTTGCGAAATATAGTCGGAAATATTCTCCGCTGTCTGCTGGGGGTCGTTATGTGCGCCGCCGTCGGCTTCGCTTATTATGCTGTCGCAAACGCCCAGAGCTTTCAGGTCATCGGCGGTTATCTTCATTATATCGCAGGCTTCACGCTCTCTTGAAGCGTCCTTCCAGAGAATGCTTGCAAAGCCTCTGGGTGAGATCACCGAATAGATGGAATTTTCAAGCATAGCCAGTCT
This sequence comes from uncultured Ruminococcus sp., assembly GCA_937894495.1. Classification (GTDB taxonomy): domain Bacteria; phylum Bacillota; class Clostridia; order Oscillospirales; family Ruminococcaceae; genus Hominimerdicola. Next base: position 2,088 of record CALCRR010000118.1, read on the forward strand.
GTCGCAGACCGCCAGCGCCAGTGCGCCCCCTGAGCCGCCCTCGCCCAGTATTATGGATATAACGGGAGTTTTAAGGGTCATAAACTCCATGATATTTTTAGCGATAGCCTCGCCCTGACCTCGTTTTTCGGCTTCAATGCCGCAGAATGCCCCTGCCGTATCAACAAGGCAGATAACGGGTCTGTGGAATTTTTCAGCCTGTTTTGCCAGTCTCAGGGCTTTTCTGTAGCCCTCGGGGTGGGGCATACCAAAGTTGCACTTCTGGTTCTCGGCAAGGTTTCTGCCCTTTACCTCGGCGATAACGGTGACGGGTGTGCCCTTGAATGAGGCAACGCCCCCCATAATGGCGTTATCATCGCCGTATAGCCTGTCGCCGTGCATCTCAAAAAACTCGTCAAATATCATGGGTATGTAATCAAGGGCGGTGGGTCTGCCCTTGTGCCTGATGATATCCAGCTTCTGGCAGGCTGTCAGCTCACTCATTTGCGGTCACCTCCCTGTTGACAGGTGCTTGGGGTCGGTGCAGCTTTAACAGATGGGCGATGACCCTGCGCAGCTTTTTTCTTTCGACTATCATATCAACAAAGCCGTTTTCCAGCATAAACTCAGCCGACTGGAAGTCGTCGGGCAGCTTCTGTCTGATAGTACCCTCGATAACACGTCTGCCTGCAAAGCCTATGAGCACCTTTGGCTCGGCAATGATGATATCGCCAAGAGAGGCAAAGGATGCGGTGACTCCGCCTGTGGTGGGGTCTGTCATAACGGCAATATACAGCTGACCTGCCTCGTTATGTCTTGCCACTGCTCCCGAGGTCTTAGCCATCTGCATGAGAGAGACTATGCCCTCCTGCATTCTTGCGCCGCCCGATGCGGTAAAGGCTATGACAGGCAGCTTATTTTCGGTGGCATACTCGATAGCTCTGGTTATCCTCTCGCCCACCACGCTGCCCATTGAAGCCATCATGTAGTTTGAGTCCATGATTATTATGACGATATCCTCGCCCCGTATTTTAGCTCTTCCCGTGAGCACAGCGTCTTTGAGCCCTGTTTTTTCTCTGAGCTCCTGCTGCTTCTGCTCATACCCGGGGAAGCCGATGGGATTTTTTGATATCATATCCCCGTCGAACTCAACAAAGCTGTTTTTATCCACCGTAATATCAAGGCGCTCCTTAGCGGTGAGCCTTGAATGGTAGTTGCAGTTGGGGCAGACCTTGCCGTTGCGCTGGAAGTCCTCCTGAAAGGTGACGCTGCGGCATCTTGGGCATTTAAAAAGCAGCCCTGTGGGGATATCGGTCTTTTTTGATGAATTTGTATCGTCGCTCTTATCTCCGTTAAAGCGGACCTTTACGACTGAAAACAGGTCCTCTAGCTGCACTGATCGTCACCCCTTTTATCACTGAGAATATCGGTACGGTTCAGAAAGCCGTTATCGTAATCACCCTGAATGAACTCGGGGCGTCTTATAAGCTCCAGCTGGAAATCCACATTGGTAGAAACTCCGTCCACGATGAACTCGGCGAGAGCCCATCTCATTTTGGCGATAGCTTCCTCCCTGTCCTTGCCGTGTACTATCAGCTTGCCTATCATTGAGTCGTAATAAGGCGGTATCTCATAGCCCTGATAAACGGCGGTATCCACCCTGACGCCAAAGCCCCCGGGGATAAACAGCGACTCTATCTTACCCGGTGAGGGTCTGAACCCGAAGAGGGGATTTTCCGCATTTATCCTGCACTCGATGGCATGACCTGTGAGCTTTACGTCCTCCTGCTTTATGCTGAGCCTTTCACCCGAAGCTATGAGCAGCTGCTGCTTTACCAGGTCTATGCCTGTCACAGCTTCGGTAATGGGGTGCTCCACCTGAATACGGGTGTTCATCTCCATAAAGTAAAAATCGCCCTTTTTATCCACCAGAAATTCTATCGTGCCTGCGTTGCGGTAGCCGCACACTCTTGCGGCGGTGCAGGCAGCTCTGCCCATTTTTTCCCTGAGCTCGGGTGTCATAAAGTGGGCAGGCGAGGGGGCTTCTTCAAGCACCTTCTGGTTTCTTCTCTGCATTGAGCAGTCACGCTCGCCCAGGTAAATGACGTCGCCGTAGTTATCCGCAAGTATCTGTATCTCGATATGCTTTGGGTTCTCGATGAATTTTTCGATATACACCTCGTCGCTGCCGAAGCAGGCAAGGGCTTCCTGGCTGGCTGCCTTCATCTGGCTTTCAAGCTCGTCCTCGCCGTTTACTATGCGTATACCTCTGCCGCCGCCCCCTGCCGAGGCTTTAACAAGCACGGGGTAGCCCAGGTCTCTCGCCAGAGTTTTTGCGGCGTGTATGTTTGATATTGCGCCGTCTGAGCCCATGATAACAGGCACCCCTGCTTCCTTCATGGTCTCCTTCGCCTGCGCCTTGTCACCGAGCATTTCTATTGAATGTGCCCTCGGTCCGATAAAGGTTATGCCGCATTTCTCGCACATTCTGGCAAATGAGGGATTTTCAGACAAAAAACCAAACCCCGGGTGTATAGCCTCCGCCCCCGTTATCTCGCAGGCTGAGATTATCGCCCTGACGTTCAGATAGCTGTCCTTGCTGGGTGCGCCGCCTATGCAGATAGCTTCGTCCGCTATCATGGCGTGCAATGCGTTTTTGTCTGCGGTGGAGTATACTGCCACCGTCTTTATGCCAAGCTCACGGCAGGCACGTATTATTCGCACCGCTATCTCGCCGCGGTTGGCGATCAAAACTTTATTAAACATTCATATCCTCCATTGTTTGTGCCTTGAGCTGGGGCTCTGCCCCAGACCCTGCAAGCCGTCTGGCGCCCGGCTTGACCCTGCGCTTTATTTCGCTATACTTATGTCCGTATGGTGACCATTGTGCCGCTTGGTTTACTGCTGTTCACCGCCGCACTTTTTGGGTTTGTTTTGGCTGCCGCAACGGAAGAGACCGATTTCGTTCCTACTCCTTTTGAGCCTTTCACCGCACGCTATGTTTGAGCCTTGACAAACCTGCTGAGTGCGCTTTATCATCAAAGCCGGGTTGGCAAGTTTCTTGCCTCTTGCCTCACTTAATGGCAAAGGTTATTTCTGCCGATACTGCTTTTTTGCCGTCGACCGAGGCAAGGGCTTTGCCTACGCCTATGGGACCTTTTACCTTGATTATCTCTACCTCGATATCAAGCTTGTCACCGGGGACTACCTGACGGCGGAACTTGCAGTCGTTAATGCCGCCGAAAAAGCCTATCTTGCCCTTGTTCTCGGGCAGAGCCAGCAGAGCCACAGCGCCTGCCTGTGCGCACATCTCCACCATCAGCACGCCGGGGGTAACGGGGTATTCGGGGAAATGTCCCTTGAACCAGAAGTCGTCCTCTTTGATGTATTTTGTAGCCTTTACTCTCTTGCCGACCTCCAGCTCGTTTATCTCGTCAATGAGCAGAAAGGGGTCACGGTGGGGTATTATCTCCATTATCTGTTCCTTATTCATCAAAACTGCCATTTTTTATCCCTCCGACAGCTCCCGCAAATCGGCGAGCTGTTTATCAAAGAATTTGCCTGTCCCCCCACCCTGCCCCAAAAGGCATAAAAGCTGCGGTATCACTAAGCAGGGTCAAAGGGGATAATTATGAATTATTCCAGTATCATTACAGTCTGGTCGAACTCCACAGGGTCGCCGTTTTTGACCAGTATCTCCCTGACGGTGCCGTCGAACTCGCTCTGCACCTCGCTCATGACCTTCATGGACTCCAGGATAAATATGGTATCGCCCTTTTTGACCTTGTCGCCGACACTGACAAAGGGCTGGCTGTCGGGTGAGGGCGCAGAGTAGAATGTGCCCACTATAGGCGCTTTGACCTGCTTGCCCGATGTGGGGGCAGGCTGGGGGGCGGTGATATTTTCTGCCGCAGGCGCAGGGCTGGGCATCTGCATACCAACAGGGGGCATACCCATAGGCGCAGGGGGCGGGGGAGGACATTTTTTGCCCTTGATAGTGATCTCCCTGCCGTCATCGACTATGGTTATCTCCGAAAGCTCCTTGCGGTTTACGATATCTGCCAGCTTTTCTATAGTATCAAGGTCAAGCTGACCGTATATTTTTTCGCTCATATTCGGTTACTCCTTAAAAATTTTTCTTTTGCAGAGTTCAAGGCTCTATCAGCCTGTATACTTCTTTATGCAGATAGTGGCGTTATGACCGCCGAAGCCCAGCGAGTTTGAAAGGGCAGCGTTCACCGTCATCTCACGGTTTTTATCGGTGGCGTAATCAAGATCGCACTCGGGGTCTGGGGTGGTGTAGTTTATGGTCTTGTGAACAAAGTCGTTCTTTACCGACAGCGCAGTAACTATAGCCTCAACACCGCCTGCAGCTCCCAGCAGGTGGCCCACCATAGACTTGGTGGAGTTGATAACGCACTTTCCAGCAGCATCTTCACCCAGGGCTATCTTGATGGCGTTGGTCTCGTACTTATCGTTGAGACCTGTTGATGTGCCGTGGGCGTTTATGTAGTTCACCTCGTCGGGTCTGAGCCCTGCCTCGGTGTAAGCCGTTTTCATTGCGTGTGCAGCAGCCTCGCCTGTGGGTGAGGGGCTTGTCATGTGGTATGCATCGCCTGTAGCCCCGTAGCCTGCGACCTCGGCAATAATGTTTGCGCCCCTAGCCTTGGCGTGCTCATACTCTTCAAGACAGAGAATGCCTGCGCCCTCGCCCAGCACAAAGCCCTGCCTGTTGGCATCAAAGGGAGTAGAAGCCTTGTCCAGCTCCTCAGCCTGTGAAAGTGCCTTCATGTTGCAAAAGCCGCTGAGGGCAAATCTTGAGATACAAGCCTCGCTGCCGCCGCAGAGACAAACATCAAGATAACCGTCCTTTATCTTCCTGAAAGCCTCGCCGATAGCGTGGGTAGCTGACGAGCAGGCGGTGGTGGTGCAGAAGTTATCTCCCTTAAAGCCTGTTTTCATAGCTACAGTGCCTGCCGCCATGTTGCCTATCATCATGGGGATAAAGAATACGGATACTTTATCCTTTTTCTCGTTGAACTTGGTCACCTCGCTCTCAGTGAGGTTTAGTCCGCCAACGCCAACGCCGATTATAACGCCTGCCTTGAATGGGTCAACGTCCTTGAAGTCGCTGCCTGCATTCTTCAAAGCTTCAACAGAAGCGTAAAGAGCAAACTGTGTAAAACGGTCCATTCTTCTGGCTTCCTTTTTGTCAATGCAAACAGTGGGGTCAAAATCCTTCACTGCGCCGACGATCTTTACGGGAAAATCCGAAGCGTCGAACTGGTCTATAAAGCTGAGCCCGTTCTTATTCGCCTTGATATTCTCCCAGAACTCTTCAACATTTTTTCCAAGCGGGTTTACTGTACCCATGCCTGTTATCACTACACGTCTGCTCAAATTTGATACAACTCCTTCTTTTAGAGGTTAGAGGTTAGAGGTTAGAGGTAAGAATTTGCTTTTACCTGCTTTATTTTGATATCGCACAGTGTGCGTTTTTTATGCTTTTAGATGCTGGAAAAACGTCTTTCCAAATTATGTGATAAAAGTTTTTTACCGTGGTTTTATGGTTTTGCTTTGAACACGGGCGAACGATGTTCGCCCCTACGGACCTTGAAATCAGAAGGTTTGATGAAATTATTATAAAACAAATGTCTGTAGGGGCGGTCATTGACCGCCCGCTTTTAAACCTGAACCCAGTTCGATAAGGACAATGGGGACAGCGGAAATCAAAAATATTTTGTGTATTTTTCCTCTACCAGCTGTCTTATAGTTTCGTCTATGTGTTCCTCGCACAAAAACTTCGGCGGCTCGTTTATTATTTTGTCTTTGTAGTCATCGGCTACATAGTCTCTGTATTTTCTGACAAGCTCAGCCGTGCAGCCTGCAATTTCCATCGGCTCTGCCTGTTTTAAAAGGCTTATGCACTGCTTATAGTCCTCGCTGCCTGTCACCACGCTGTTAAAGCGGTATAGCTCCTGCCACTTCTGCTTTGTCATGTCGTCATAGCCGTAGCCCAGCGTTCCCAGAAAGTCAAACAGCTTGGGCTGCACCGTCTCGTCCCAGGCGATATCCGCCCAGCAGTGGAAGAGATAGCCCCTTAAAAAGTCCCCACGGTGGGCATATTTTTCTTTATTGTCTTTGTAAAAGTCTTTGAGCTTCTGCTTCCAGATATCGTAATCCCTGTCCCTTATGTGGGCGGTGTATCGCACCTGCTCGCTTGCCTGCTCAACCCCGTAGTTCACACAGTCGGGGGAGATCGAGCCCAGCAGGAAATCCGCCTTGTTCTTTACCCCCAGCCGGTCAGCCATAAGGTAAGCAAGTCTCAGGTGTACGGGTGATGACGGCATACTACTTTCCCTCCAGTCCTTTCAGAGCTTTGATCTCGTTTCGGTCCAGCCTGATGACTGCGTCCTTTATCACCTCAACGTCCTCTTTTTTAACAGTGACCACATTGTCGCTCTTATCTATCTTGACCCTCAGCTTGCCTGTGAGGAGATTTACCTCCTCCACCACTCCCCTGCCCTCGGCGGTCCTGACTATCGCGCCTGACTTGGGGGTGTGCTTCAAAAGGTCCTCATAGCTGTCCTGCTCGTATTTAAGGCAGCACATAAGCCTGCCGCAGCAGCCCGATATCTTGGTGGGGTTGAGTGACAGCCCCTGCTCCTTAGCCATTTTTATCGACACAGGCTGAAAGTCACCCAGAAAGCGTGAGCAGCAGAAGGGCTGACCGCATATGCCCAGTCCTCCCAGCATTTTCGCCTCGTCCCTTACGCCTATCTGTCTCAGCTCGATCCTGGTCCTGAAAACCGACGCTAAGTCCTTTACCAGCTCTCTGAAATCCACCCTGTTCTCGGCGGTGAAATAGAAAAGCAGCTTGTTGTTATCAAAGGTACACTCAGCGTCCACAAGGTCCATTTTAAGCTTGTGGGCAGCTATCTTCTGCCTGCATATCTCAAAGGCTTCCTTTTCTCTCTGCTTGTTCTTTTCAATGGTTTTAAGGTCCTGCTCGGTCACTTTTCTGATAATGGGCTTTATGGGTGAGCTGAAAGAAGTCTCGTCTATCTCACGGTCGGTGAGCACCACCTCGCCGCACTCCACCCCTCTTGAGGTCTCGACAATGACCTTATCGCCCGTTTTCAGCTCATTCTGCTTAGGGTCGAAATAATATATTTTACCTACGCTTTTAAAGCGCACTCCGATTATCTTTAACATGATTATCCTTTCTTAACAGAATTTTTCAAGTCTGCTGCGAACTATATCCTCACCCAGCACATGGCTCACCTCGTGGATATCGGGGGCGTTTGCCCTGCCTGTCAGGGCTATCCTCAGCATATTGGTTATGTGTACTATGCTGCCCTTGTACTGGTCGGGGTTTTTCTTATAATCCTTGGGCTTAACGGCAAAGCCCAGCTCGTCGGTGATAGCTCTCACCTTTTCAAACCATGCCGCCGAGTCGTCAGCGTGGTCGTATGAAGCCAGATATTTTGAGAAGAAAGCTTTCTGAGTTTCTTCATCTGCCTGCTCGTTCATATCGTCCTTTATCACAAAGGTCTCGTCATAGTAAAAGCTCATGAAGTCGCAAGCCTGCTTCCAGCTCTCGATATCCTTACGGGGCTTTTTGCCGCTTTTGCCCACATTCAGGGCAGCCTTGGTCCTGTCCTCGTATTTATCCAGCAGCTCAAAAAATCTGCTGTTATAGGTGCCGCACCACTGCTTCCACTTATCATACACCTTATCGGGAGCCATTCTGCCGATAACGTCCTTTGAGATATCTCTAAGCTTATCGGCGTCAACCAGCGCACCCGAGGTAGACATTTTTGCAAGGGAGAACTCAAAATCGGTATGATCCGCATCGGCATTCTGTGCTCTCCACTCCTCATAATTTGAGTTTAAAAGGGTCAGCAGAAACTCCCAGACAACGTCCTTATCCAGCCCCTCCTGCTGGTAATATGTCAGCGCCAGCTCGGGGTCCTTTCTTTTTGAGAGCTTTCTCTTGCCGCCTGTTTCGGGGTCTATCTTCATAAGGGTGGCGGTGTGGCAGTAAACAGGCATCTGCCAGCCGAGGGTATTAAAAAGCTCAACGTGCATAGGCAGCGAAGATATCCATTCCTCCCCCCTGATAACGTGGGTGGAGTGCATAAGGTGGTCATCCACCACATGGGCAAAGTGGTAGGTAGGTATGCCGTCGCTTTTAAGCAGCACAAAGTCCAGGAAGTTCCTGGGCATTTCTATCTTGCCCCTTACGGCGTCCGATACAGCAATGCGCTCATCGGTCATATCCGCCTTAAATCTCAGCACCCAGGGCATACCTGCGTCTATCTTAGCCTTTATCTCCTCAATAGTCAGGCTGCGGTTGGCTTTTGCATACTCGCCGTAGATACCGGGGTCCTGCTTTTTAGACATCTGCTCCTCACGCACGGCGTTTATCTCCTCAGCGGTGAGAAAGCAGGGGTAAGCCTTGTCCTGCTCCACCAGCCACTTGGCAAAAACGTGGTAGATTTGGGCACGCTGTCTTTGTCTGTAGGGACCGTAGCTGCCGTTATCGCCGTCAGCGGTGGCGCCCTCGTCAAACTCCACGCCGAACTGACCCATAGCATTTATGACAGTTTCCACAGCGCCCTCGACCTCACGCTTATCATCGGTATCCTCTATCCTGAGGTAGAAAACTCCCCCCGACTGGTGGGCGAGCCTTTCGCCGATGACCGCATTATAGAGGTTGCCCAGGTGCACAAACCCCGTGGGGCTGGGACCTATACGTGTGACAAAAGCCCCCTCAGGCAGCTCTCTCTCGGGGAAGCATGCCTCCATATCCTCACGGCTGCACTCAACATCGGGGAAAAGCAGCTGTGCCAATGCTTTATTATCCATTATTATCAATCCTTCATAATTATTATTGCGCCCCTGCGCCGCTTCATGCAGGCACACCAAGCCATTATTGATTATATCACACGGCGGTGGTTTTGTCAACAAAAAAAGCTGCGGAGCACGCCCCGCAGTTTTTAAGTCATTAGGGTGTGTTGACACTAAGCCTAACACACGTCTTTTTGGATATTTTTGGCCCGTTCGTCGTTAAAAATCCTTGCAGGGCGACAGCCCAACTGCGGATTTTTGCCTAGAACGGAACAAAAATATCTCAAAAAAACGCGTATCAGTTTAGTGTCAACACACCCTAAAATATCACAGCGACTTCTTTGTTTTGACCGCATTGATAATCATCAAGGCGTCTCTGGAGTCTATCTTGCCGTCGCCGTTCACATCGGCAGCGCCAAACTGCCTGTCGTCCTTAGGCTGAGCGGTCTTTTTAGCATAAGCCACAGCCAGCATAGCGTCCTTTGAATCCAGCTTGCCGTCGTTGTTGATGTCGCCTTTGAGGGTGGTAGTGAGTTTGATGATGCTGAATTTCTGAGAGCTGCTGTTGACATCTCTTTCGGTCACGGTAACATCGGAATTTACTGCTGCATTTGCAGCACTGACTGTAAGGTCACGTCCCCAATAATTGCACTCGATATTATAGCTTCCATCAGGACGCTTTATTACATACCAAATATTGTTTCCCGGATTTTGTTCATCATATTCCGGTGATGTTTTAACACTTCTTCCGACAGAATCATCGTAATAAGATGTATCGAGCAGCTTACCGCTTGAAGCATTGGATATGATATAACTGTTTTCAAGATATCTTCTCGGATTTTTGATAAAATGCCATTTTGCATTATTTTCATTAATATCCGATTTGCTGCCAAGCTGTACATTGCTGTCGGCAGACTCAATGACAGGCAGACCGTTGGAGTCAAGAACTATATTGGCATAAAAATCGTCTCCCAGATCAACATAATCTCCGACACAGAATTCATATATATATGCTTTGCTTCTCTTATCTGTATCAACAACAGGGTCTGCTTCTATCTGAACAGTACAAATTCCGTCACAAGGCAAATACAGATCATAATGATTATAGTCCGGATTATTGACAGACTCACTTATCTCATAAATTCTATACGGCTGCTCTACCTTGCTCGTCCATAATATAAAAATTCTATAGCTGTAAAAATCCGAGTCCGAGGGGGATTTTTCCCATGTGATATGTGCAACTTCGCCTACAGAGTAATATTTTTTATCGGTAGTTATGACAGGAACGGTCATTTCTTTCAGATCTGACTTATCCACAACATTTATCGTAGTTGTTGCACACCTCTGATTTGTTTCCTTATCGGTATAGGGAACAGCAAAAACAGTTATTTTGTAGGTTCCCTTTGTCGGCAGCGTCAACTCATAATAATTCTTGTTGACATTACCTGTAGACCCTGCATCTCCTCCGTACACCTCCGTTGAGGTATCTGTGTTTCTCACTATGAGCCAATACTGGTAAAAGTCTGAACTTGCAGAGGTCTTCTCCCAGGATATAGTTGCCTTTTCTCCTGCCGCATACATCGTTTTATCGGTATGTATCACAGGCACGGTCATCGGGTCTGCATATTTTACGGTTATCGTCTTTCTGTCGCTTAGACTTCCCTCGCCGCTCTGCGAGCCCATGGGCGTTGCAAAGGCAGTCAGGGTATATGTACCCACCTGTGTTACCTTAAAGCTGTAGGAGGTATTTTTACCCATATTCAGGTTGTAGACCGCCTTGCCGTCGGGTCCGTCAACATTCAGCCAGTAATGAGACAGATTTGAATTTGATGACGACGCTGCCCATGATACATTCACCGTCTCACCCACAACATAGGCAGATTTGTTGGTGGTTATCGTGGGGGTGGTGAGGGGGTCATTAGCACCTGCTTTGTAAATGTAGTTTATCGTACCGGGATTAACATCTATTCTTCCGCCTTCACCGTACATAGATGTTGCAACAGCAAAATGCAGATGTACTCCCGTTGCTTTGCCTGTTGCTCCCATACCGCCCAGCTGCTGCCCCTGACTTACGTGCTGGTTTACAGAAACACTGGTAAAGTTCAAATGTGCATAGTGCGAATATTTTCCGTCATCATCATGTCTGAGGACAACGCCTTTTCCGTAATCATACCATTTGCCTTCAACATCACCATTTATAACAGCAACAACTGTTCCTGATTTTGTAGCCAGCACCGGTGCGTTAAGGCTTCCTGTAATGTCCAGTCCGTCATGGCTGCCGCTGTAGCCTCGGGACATACTGGTAGAGCTTGGCACAGGCCACAGATAGCTTTCCGCTGCACTCACTCTCCCCTGCGGCAGCATTGTCAGCAGGGTACACATCATAAGCAGGGCTGTTGCCATGCTGACCAAACGTTTTCTCATACCGCTCATATAAAAGCTCCTTTTCTTTATATTTAAACTGATCATACCACATTATTTTTTACATTTTATGAACGCACTGTTAAGCAAATGTGTTTTTACACCCCATATAAAACAGGCACAAAGTTTTTGTGAAAACCGCCTGCCCCATTGTGCATAATGCTGATACCCCCCCTGACTAAATTGTGAATAACGCAGAAATTTTGCAAATCGCCTTTTTCGAGTTGAAAAGAGCGGCACAAAATGTTATAATTATTCTTGTTGAAAAGACTAAAATTTGTCAGGGGGTAATATTTTTGATAAAAAGAAAGATCATCGCTGCGGCATTTACTCTGTGTCTTGCCTGCCTGTGCTCTGCCCAGACCTTCGCCCAGACCGATAACAGTGCCGACAGCCCGGGATATCTGCCGTCTTATACCGAGAATACCCTGTATTCAGACGGCGCTGAGGAGGCTGCCGCTCTGCTGGACGCACAGCAGCCGCAGGTGACGGCGCTTGAAAGTGAGGATACTCAGGTGAGCGCTGCTTCGGGGCTTAAAGCTCCTGCCACCTTTTTAAACTACAACTCTTCCTATGAGGGCATAGCTCTCAAATGGTCAAAGGTCAGCGGCATTACAGGCTACCAGCTGCAGGTGTGGAACATCAAGGGCGCAAAGTGGGATAAGCTGGTGAACCTGGGGGCTTCAAAAACTGCCTATGTACACAGGGGGCTGCCCAGCGGCACTACCATGAAATACCGCATACGCACCTACAAGACCGCAGGGGGCAAGACCACCTACAGCGGCTGGAAGACCGCCCTTGCTTCCACCGACCCCTATAAGGTGACCAGCTATAAGGAGTATAACGCCACCACCAGCGGCTACACCTTTAAGTGGAACAAGGTGGCAGGTGCTGATAAGTACATAGTTTACAAGTATGACCCTGCCAAGAAAAAATACAACAGAGTTTCCATACAGGCAGGCACCACCTATACCGTCAAGGGTCAGGCGGCAGGCTCACACCAGTGCTTTGCTATAAGACCTGTTAAAATGAGGGACTGGGCGACCTTTAACTACTACGGCAAATGCACCGTTTTCAGACCCTCGGTGCTGTGCGAGAGAGTTTCAAACGTCAAGACCTCGGTCAAGCTCAACAAAGCAACTATTTCGTGGAGCAAGGTGAAGAACGCCAACGGCTACCAGATATACTACAACAACGCCGACGGCTCGGGACTGACCCTCGTTCAGGAGGTCGCCCCCAGCGTCAACAAGATAACCACCAACAAGATACCTGCAGGCAAAAGGTATTATGTAAAGGTAAGGGCGGTATCAAAGACCGCCGATGTGAGAGCCTACGGTCAGTGCTCAAAATGGGTGGGCACAAGGACCTTTGCCAACAAGAGCTACAACAGCATTATAAACGGCTATGAGAACAGCGGCAGCATAAAGCTGGTGAACGGTCAGGGCTACACCATACCCGACTACCTGAGAAATAACCTGAGCTATCAGCTCAACTGTCTCGGCGGCACCACAAGCTTTATACTCCTTGACCTGGACAGCGGCGCAATGATAGGCAGCAACGCCAAGACCTATCTTGAAACAGCCAGCACCGTAAAAATGCCCTATATGCTCTACTGCCTGCATGAGATGGACGACGGCTCGCCCGGTATGGATAAGCTGCTGACCTACAAGAGCTCCGATTACTCCTCAGGTTCAAGCTACATACACAACTTCAACTTCGGCTCACAGTTCACCATCAAGCAGTGTATGCAGTATATCTTCGATTACAGCGATAACTGCGGCTACTATATGCTCCAGGACGAGTTCGGGCTGGACGGCTACAACAAGTACATAGCGTCACTGGGCTGCCGCACCACAGTAAACTGGGTAACACGCTGGGGCTGGGTATCGGCTGCCGACTCCGCAAAAGAGTGGATACAGATGTATGACTACATCTACAACGGCAGATACGCTTCATTCGTGAGACACGGCTTTGCCACCTCCACATCAAGCAACTTCCGCATAGGTCTCAACGGCAAATACACCGTTTACTCCAAGTGCGGCTGGACGGACACCTACCACCACGACACCGCAGTGGTAGAAGCCGAGCACCCCTACGTACTGGTATGCCTTACCAACCGTGTGAGCGCTTACCGCCTGCAGCAGGTAGCCAAGGCTGCCGATGCTATCCATCAGGATATGTGGAAAACATACAACAAATAATAAGTGAGAACAAAGACACCTATGCCATGTAACTGACATAGGTGTCTTTTTTTATAGTGAAACTATTCGTTATCCACTATCCGCTTATTCAGCCCACCTGATTACCGGTGTAAAGCTGATAGTATTTGCCCTGCTTTTCGATAAGCTCCTCATGGGTGCCCCGCTCGATTATCCTTCCCTGCTCCAGCACCATTATGCAGTCTGAGTCTCTTACGGTGGAGAGCCTGTGGGCGATCACAAAGGTGGTCCTGCCGTACATCAGAGCGTCCATGCCTGCCTGTACCTGCTTTTCTGTTCTGGTGTCGATAGACGATGTAGCTTCGTCAAGTATCAGCACAGGGGGGTCTGCCACTGCGGCTCTGGCTATGGCTAAAAGCTGCCTTTGTCCCTGGCTGAGGTTTCCGCCGTCCCCTGTTAGCACCGTGTCGTAGCCATTTTCAAGCTTTTCGATAAAGTTAGAGGCGTTAGCCAGCCTTGCTGCGGCTATGCATTCCTCGTCGGTGGCGTCAAGGTTGCCGTAGCGTATGTTATCCATAACAGTGCCTGTGAAAAGGTGGGTATCCTGCAAAACTATGCCCAGAGTCTTTCTCAGTGCAGGCTTTTTTATTTTGGTGATGTTTATGCCGTCATAGCGTATCTTGCCGTCCTGTATATCATAAAAGCGGTTGATAAGATTTGTTATGGTGGTCTTGCCTGCGCCTGTTGAGCCTACAAAGGCTATCTTCTGACCCGGTCTAGCAAACAGCTTCACATCGTGCAGAACTATCTTGTCATCGTTATAGCCGAAGTCAACGCCGTCAAAAACTATCTCGCCTTCCAGCTTTCTGTAGGTTACCGAGCCGTTATCCTTATGGGGGTGCTTCCAAGCCCATGTGCCTGTGCGTTCATCGCATTCTTCCAGCTCGCCATCTGAGTTATACCTTGCGTTCACAAACTCAACATAGCCCTCGTCGGTCTCTGCCTTTTCGTCCATAAGGTCCATAACTCTGCCTGCGCCTGCCCCTGCCATGATGATAAAGGTCATCTGCTGGCTTATCTGGGTGATGGGCATATTGAAGTTTTTGTTAAGGCTCAGAAAAGCCACTATCTTGCCGAGGGTGAGCCCTGCAAAGCCGTTTATCGCCAGCGCCGCGCCCAAGATCGCGCATACCACATAGCTCAGGTTTCCGATATTGCCGTTTACGGGCATCATGATATTTGCGTATTTGTTAGCCTTGTATGCGCTTTCTCTCAGCTCATTATTAAGCTTTGTGAAGTCCTCTACCGCCTGCTCCTCGTGGCAGAACACCTTTACTACCTTCTGTCCGTCCAGCATTTCCTCGATAAAGCCGTCAACTGCGCCTAGGTCCTTCTGCTGTGCGGCAAAATACTTGCCCGATCGTGCCGAGAGGTGCTTTGTCACCACCATCATTATCCCTGCCATGAAGCATGAGAGCAGCGTCATGGGAATGTTCAGTATTATCATCGAAACAAAGGTGGAGACAAGGGTAACGCTGGAATTTATCAGCTGGGGTATGCTCTGGGCAATAAACTGTCTCAGGGTGTCCACATCGTTTGTGTATACCGACATTATATCGCCGTGGGGGTGGGTATCAAAATACTTTATGGGCAGCGACTCCATGCTCTCAAAAAGCTCATTTCGGAAATTTCTCAGGGTGCCCTGTCCCACATTGACCATTATCCTGTTATATGCATAAGCCGAGGACAGTCCCAGCACGTATATAGCCGCCAGCTTTACCAGCGCCCCTGCCAGCGGTGCATAGTCGGTGCTGTGGTTTTTTATCATGGGGGTTATGTAATCGTCCACCAGCGACTGAATGAACATCATGCCCAGCAGCGTGGTTATCGCCTGTATGATTATGCACACCACAACTATGATAAAATGCACCTTATAGTCCCTGAACATGAACTTTAAAACTCTGCCCAGCACGCCTATCTGCTTTTTCATCTGCTCCTTGCTCATGGGCATTCTTGCGCCCCTGGGCGGTCTTTGGTTCTGTGCCATTACTGTCCCTCCTTTCCTGCTTCATTATGGGTGGGGTGGGGGCTGTCAAAATCGCCGCCGCCCTTTACCTGTGAGTTATATATATCTGCGTAGGTCTCATTGCTTTCCAGCAGCTCCACATGGGTGCCTATGCCGCTTATGCTGCCGTTTTCCAGCACAAGTATCCTGTCGGCGTGCTCAACGCTCGATATCCTCTGGGCTATGATAAGCTTGGTGGTACCGGGGATATCCTTGGCAAATGCAGCCTTTATTTTAGCGTCGGTAGCGGTGTCCACCGCACTGGTTGAGTCATCAAGAATAAGTATCTTAGGCTTTTTAAGCAGCGCCCTTGCTATACAAAGCCTCTGCTTCTGTCCGCCCGAAACGTTGGCGCCGCCGCGCTCGATATATGTATCATATTTATCCTCCATGCGCTCGATAAACTCGTCAGCGCAGGCTGAGCGGCAGGCTGCTATGCACTCCTCGTCGGTGGCATTCTCATTGCCCCAGCGCAGGTTATCAAGTATAGTGCCCGAGAACAGCACGTTTTTTTGCAGCACCACCGATACGTTGTTTCTTAAAAACTCCATATCATAATCCTTAACATCAACGCCGCCCACCTTAACGCTGCCCTTTGTAACATCATAAAGGCGGCTGATAAGGTTGACAAGCGAGGTCTTGCCGCAGCCTGTGGGACCTATGATACCGATGGTCTCACCCGACTTTATATGCAGGTCGATATTTTTAAGCACCTCTTTGTTCTCACCCTTGAAGTAGGCAAAATCAACGCCGTCAAAGTCGATAGAGCCGTCCTTCATCTCCTTAACGGGGGCGTCGGGGTCGGTGAGCTCGGGCTGCTCCCTTAATACCTCACCGATACGCTTTATGCTGGCGGTGGACATGGATATCATAACGAATATGAACGATAACATCATCAGCGACATAAATGCGCTGAAAATATAGGTAAACAGCGAGGTGAGCTCGCCCGTTTTAAGGCTGCCCCCCACCACCAGGTGTGCGCCGAACCAGCTTATAGCTATGATAGCCGAATAGCTCACCAGCATCATAACGGGGTTATTAAGGGCAACAATGCTCTCAGCCTTTACAAAAATATCATAAAGGCTGCCCGATGCCTTTTTGAACTTCTGCTTTTCATAGTCCTCCCTCACATAAGCCTTTACAACTCTTATGCCCGAGATATTCTCCTGCACGCTGGCGTTTAATTCGTCATACTTATGGAATGCGCTGTTGAAAAGCTTCATAGCCCTTGATACCACCAGCGAAAGTGCCGCCGCCAGAAATACCAGCGCTATCAGAAACAGCGAGCTCATTTTAGCGCTTACCGCAAAGCTCATTATCATGCTGCTTATAAGCATAAGGGGGGCTCTTACAGCTATCCTTATGCACATCTGATAGGCGTTTTGTATATTGGTGACGTCTGTGGTCATTCTTGTAACAAGACCTGCTGTTGAGAACTTGTCGATATTTGCAAATGAAAAGCTCTGTATCCTTTTATAGATAGTCTCCCTCAGATTGCAGGCAAGCCCCGTTGCCGCCTTTGATGCGTGTACCCCTGCCATTATGCCCGATAACAGGCTGACCGCTGCCGCCAGCAGCATAAGTCCGCCGTACAGATACACCTTTGACATATCCCCCTTTTCAATGCCGTTGTCGATTATCTTAGCCATGATAAAGGGCAGCAGCACCTCCATAAATACCTCCAGTGCGGAGTAGAAGGGGGTCAGCAGCGAGTCCTTTTTATACTGCCTGACCTGTGCCAGTATATCCTTCATATGTCCGTTTCCTCCTTTTTGATTTTAAGATTGCCAATTGGTGACCTCTAAAAACCTCTGCCGCAAATCTGCGCCACGCCTTTCATCGTCATATTGTCCAAAATTTTCTTGGAATACACGAGTATGCCGGCGAAAATTTTGGGCGATCTGCCGATAAAATTCGCAGCACATCTTTACGACACAGGTTTTTAGAGGTCACCAATTGTAAAACTCTGATATCCCATGATAGCAGGGCACTTTTGCAATTTCGATCTTTAGTTTTCTCCACAGTTTTATACGCCCTCGCCGCTAACGCGGCTCGGGGAGCTGCGGAAAAAGGTATTCTCCCCCTACGGGGGGAGATACCATTTTTCCGCCGAGTTTTACGATCGTCTAGATTTTAAGATGCAAGCGGCAAGAGGCAAGAAGCAAGAAAAACCCGCTCTGTTACCGCCCTTATCCTGCCTATGCACAGTTCAGAAATTGATCTGCGTGTTTTTGATATTATCAAGGTTGCCTGCCATTTTGCGGATAAGCCTGTGGAGCGTTTCCAGCTCCTCGTCGGTAAAATCCTCAAAGGCTATGTCCTCTATCCTGCTCATGCAGCCCTTTATCTCCTCGGTATGCTGCCTTGCTTTTTCGGTGGCGGTTATCTTTTTCTGCCGCTCGTCATTCTCGCAGCCCTCTATGGTCACATAGCCCTTGGCTCTCAGCTTTTTCATAAGCCCCGATACGGTAGCCCTGGATATATGCAGCTGCCTGTGTATCTGCGAAGCCCTCACGTCCTCGCCGCTGCCCATTATGAACATGAGCACATGGCTTTGTGCTGCGGTTATATCGCTGTCCGAAAGCATGGCATTCACCGCCTGCTCGATATTATAATGCAAGAATTTTGAAGTCTTTATGATATCCTGTTCCAGCGCCTTATCCAATTTATTCGCCTCCTTATAGTTTTATAGCTAAATATTAGCCTGCTAACAAACTCCTTGTAAGCTATTATACAGCGATATTCTTTAAAAGTAAACCGGGATTTTGTTAATTTTCTATTATACCGGAGGCAAGAAGCAAGACAGCGGCAGCGCAGCCGCCCTCACGTGTATATTTTACGCCGCAGTGAAGATAATAATACAGAAAAATATCAGCTGAAAGGTCGTGTTCTGCATGAGCTTTGCTCTTGACCATTTAAACTATCATAATGCCAAAATAGCCCCGTCGCTGCAGCAGGCGGTGAGGGATATAAAGGCGATAACCGCCAATGCTGCGGATATAAATATAACTCAGGCACGGATAAGCGGTGTGGGCTGCTGCATAGTCAGCGCCGAGGGGCTGGCTTCATCACAGCTGCTGGCTGAGTCGGTGTTCCAGCCTGTTATGGAGCTGTCACCGAAGGCAAGCGGCGGACCGAGGGAGCTTTTCAAAAAAATATCTCAGGAGTCACTGCTGGCTGCCGACACCAAGGCAGCTGCCACCTACGGTGAGCTTTTGCACTATGTTTTCTCGGGCTTTGCCGCAGTTATAGTTGACGGTGTGCCCAAAGCTGCGGTATACGGTGTGCAGGGGTTTGAAAAGCGTGCCGTATCCGTTCCCGAAAGTGAGCAGACGGTGAGTGCCGCCCAGGACAGCTTTGTTGAGGCGGTGCGCACCGATATCTCACTTATCCGCAGGCGTATGAAGACCCCCTCGCTGCGGTTTGAGATGATACCCGTGGGCAGCCTTACCCTCACAGATGTATGCCTTATGTACATCGAGGGCAGAGCTGACCCCCGGGCGGTGGATAAGATCAGGCGCTCCCTTAACTCTGTAAAGACCGACACGGTGCTGACAGGCGAGAGGATACAGCCCTATATCGACGAGAGCTACAGGCGCTCCATCTTCCCCTCGGTGATAAATACCGAAAGACCAGACGCCGCCTGCCTTTATCTCAGCGAGGGCAGGGTTTGCTTACTGGTTGACGGCACCCCGTTCTGTATCGTCATACCCACCACCTTCGGGGATAACTTCCGCACTATGGACGACCTTTGCCGAAAGGGGTTCTACTCAAAATGTCTGGTGCTGCTTCGGTATACAGCCTTTGTGCTGGCGGTGGTTTTTCCGGGGCTTTATGTGGCTCTGGTGATGTTCCACCCCGAGATATTCTCCCTCAAGCTGCTTTTAAACCTTGCCGCCGCCGAGGAAGCCACCCCCTACCCCCTGCCTGTGGAGATGACCCTGCTGATGATACTTTTTGAGATAATGCGTGAGGCAGGTGTAAGGCTGCCGAAGGCTGTGGGGGGCGCAGTCTCCATCGTGGGCGGGCTGATAATCGGCGACGCCGCAGTCAAAAGCGGCATGGTATCACAGCCGCTGCTGATAGTGGTGGGCATAACCGCCACAGCCTCATTCGTGCTGCCCGGCCTTTACCCCACCGTATCGGTATTAAGGCTGGTATTCATACTGGCAGGGGGCACGGCAGGGCTTTTGGGCATAACCATTGCTGCGGCAGCCGTCACCACCAACATCAACGCCATGAATGATCTCTCGGTAGACTTCACAAGATCTCTCACAAAGCAGACGGGCAGGGAGGTGCTTGCAGCTGAAAAAGCTTGACTCTGTAGGGCTGATCGCCATTCTATTCTGCGCACGCTGCTTTTCGGCGCTGACCTATTTCCCCTTCACCTTTTCAAACTCAGCCGCTTATATGCTGGGAGCACTGCTGTCTGCGGCGATACAGCTTATAATTCTTCTGCCTGCCGCAGCCCTGGGCAAAAAATATGCAGGCTGCGACCCCTGCACTTTGGCGGCTGGGAGGAGCAGGACGCTGGGCGTTGCAGTCGCCCTTGCATATCTTGCATATTTCTCTTTTGAGAGCTTTATTGACGTGGGGAATTTTTCATTTTTCATGACCAACTTCTTTGCAGGCTCGGTAATGAGGGAAACGGCGGTAGTATGCTTTGTGCTGGCGGCGGTGTATCTTGCAGCCATGCCCGGCTCCACCGTGGGCAAGACCGCCCAGTATGCCTTTATCTGCATTCTGCTGCTTATCGGTGTTACCTTTATCGGCGCAGGCAGCCATGCAGACTTTGCAAACTTCAACATCGCCCAGAGGGACATGACCCGAACTGTGCTGAGGGCTGCAAAGTCGGAGACAGCCAGGTGCGAATGTCTGGTGCTGTTCGTTATCCTCATGGGCAGTCTTGATAAGGACCGCAGCGGCTCTCCCCCCACCCACAAAACTGCCCTTATCTACCTGCTTTTAAAGACCGCCGCCATCGAGGTGACGCTTACCGCCGTCACCCTTATTTTAGGTGACTACGCCTTTGTGACAAGGCTGCCCTTTTTCTCGATAGCCTCATACTCGGGCAGCGGCATATCCGAGAGGGGGGACGCGGTGTTCCTTTTCGTGTGGATATTCACGGGTGTGGTAAAGCTGGGGGTGCTGCTGCACTGCTGTGCCAAGTGCATAAAGGTCATAGCCCCAAGGGTGAGCTTTTTCCGGGCTGCGGCAGGCTCGGCGGCTTTGCCCTCGGCAGCGGCTGCGGCGGTCACTGCGGCTGGCAGCTGGGAGATGTTTGCATACGGTGAGCACGGGCTGTGGGCGATAATACTGCTGTCAGCGATCCTGCCCGCATTTATGCTGCTTATGGGAAGAAAGGAGGGCTATTATGGCAGAGCCGCAGCAAAGGCACAATAAACGCATATACCTGCTGCTGGGGGTGCTTATGGCAGCCATCATGCTGTCCTCCCCTGGCAGGAGCCTTAATATAAACGAGCGTGCCCTTGTACACGCAATGGGTATTGACAAACATGGAGACAGCTACACGGTAACCCTGCAGGTATTCAAGCCCTCGGGGTCGGGAGCTGACACCTCGGTGGACGTGAGCCAGCCTAACGTTCAGACGGTGGTCTGCAAGGGCAGGACAGTCTCACAGGCGATAGACGACGGTAGGGCGCAGCTGGGCAGAGAGCCCTTTCTGGGACATCTGCAGCTCATATGTCTTGGCAGGGAAACCGACCTTTCTCACCCCGAGGAGCTTTTTGAATTTGCAACGGGCGGCGGAGTTGACCTTGGCACAGAGCTTTGCATAAGCAACACCACCGCCGAAGATATCATGAGCACCCGGCTGAGCTACGCCGAGACCTCAGCCGAAGCCATAGGGCTTATTATCAAGCTGGGGGAGGAATACTCCCGGACGGTGAGCTGCAGGCTGATAGATATACTTTCTCTTGGCGACGGCGGCTCGGCAGCCATACCGATGCTCACCGCCAGGGAGACCGACGGCAAGGGAGGGCAGGAGTCACAGGGCTCTCAGAGCTCCCCCGAAGCAGAGAGCACCGTAAAGCTGACCTCGACGGCGATAATGACCGACGGCAGCATTTGCCGTGATGAGCTGACCGAGGAGGAAGCCCTTGCGGTGGATATGCTCACAGGCAGGGCGAAAAAGGCAGCCATTGTGATAACGCTGGAGGGCAGCCCCGTGAGCGTTGAGCTTGAAAACATTAGCACCCACCGCAGCCTGAAGCTTGAAAACGGCAGGCTTATCTATCACGCAAAGATAAGGGCGGATATCAGGACAGACCCTGCTGACAAAGAAAGCCGGCAAAGGCTGATAAAAAACACGGCAGAGGAAAAGCTTGCAAGCATATGCAAAAGCGCCGAGGAAAAAGCGCTGAGGAAAAACGGCGCCGACATTTTCGGCTTATGCAGGCTGATAAAGCACAGCCAGCCAAAAACGGCGCTGGCACACGAGGGCAGCCTTGACGCCCTTTACCCCTGCACCGACTTTGACACGGCATTTCAGCTTCGCCCGGGGTGATATAAAGAGCTGCCGTCAGCGATAAAAGTCGCAAAAAGTGAAGATTTGACGAAAAACAATTTTTGAAAATAATCTTTTTACGTTCACGAGGCTATCACAATACAGGTTTATTATATAGACATCTCGAAAGAGATACTTCATATTTTTTTCTTCATATATTTTTTCTAAACTTCCTTAAAGAAAAAGCGCAGCCATCCCCGCTGCGCTTTTTCTTTGTCCTCGGGCGGACGGCTCGCCTCCCCCACCTATCGCACTATTGTGGAGTGGACTCGAGTACTTGCCCACCCCACAAAAGTTTGAAGGTGGGGGAACTTAGTGTAAAATGATCGTAGGCAAACTGCTTATTTCTGTAGGCGCACCAATAC
>CALCRR010000119.1 GCA_937894495.1 uncultured Ruminococcus sp.
AAAGTATTTCAAGGGTTTCGTTTCTTGGTTGTTCAATTTTCAAGATGCTGTTTGCTGCTTTTGTCATGCAACTTTGTTATTATATCACACTTTGCTTCGTTTGTCAAGTACTTTTTTCAACTTTTTCAAACTTTTTGTGATATTCTTTTCGCTGCTCTCTTCGACAGCTTTTTAATTTTAGCACTTTTGGCTTCGATTGTCAAGGGGTTTTTTGAGTTTTGTAGACTTACCCAGTTTTACCTAACATTAATGCTGCACTGTTACTAAAAATCACAAAACCATTATATAACATTTATAATATAATAACAGTACATTTTGTTATTAATTTTAATTTAATCGTCTACATAGGACAATTTTTAATAATTATTGTACTAAGTTATTGACAATTCTGCGTAAATATAGTAAAATATTAATATGTAGGTTATGACTACTTAAAAATTATCAGGAGGAGTGTAAATGAAAAACAAAAGGTTTATTGCTGGCATGACTGCTGCTGCGATGATGGCTTCCATGATATCACCGCTGAGCGTTTTTGCCGATGACGGACTTACAGCCTCTCTTAACACTGCTGAGAGAGCTATAGACGCACCGTCACCCGATGAGGAGGAGTCACAGGGAGTTTCTGCTAACTTCTTCTTCCAGAACTTAGGCGGCAACTGGGATTGGTATTCTTCACCAAACGAAAATGACGGTGCCGTATTGAAAAATAACGGTGACACAGGCTCTGTTACATGGACCGATATTGCAAGCGATATTGCTGATATATCCTTCTATTCACCTGTTGAGAGCTGGGAGTCTTATCCCAACTTCGGCATTCAGTTTGTGGCTCTTGACCTTGACGACGTTGGTCAGTCGGGAACTATTGATGTTGAGATAAGCGATATCGTTATTACTTACGGAAATAATAAAAAGCTGCAGCTTGATGATACTTCACTTACTCAGGAACTTTTCGTAGTTCAGGAGGACTGGGGACTGTCGGGCAGAGAGGTAACATATTCATTTAAAGATGAAATAAAGGAGAAGCTGGGACTTGACGACGAGGGTTATCTTGCATTCCTGCCCACTATAACGGGAGTAAACGCAAATGTAAAGAGGAACGGTCTTGTGGAGGACGAGCCTGCTTTCGGCAGGACTGCAGGTCTTTATATAATGAACCAAGGCGGCGACTGGGAGTGGCTGACTCCTACAGATGACAGTGCATCTATAACCGTTGAGGATTATGATTCTACAGTAATGATAAGCTGGAACAACGTCAGCGATGACCTGGCTGATTATGACCTTTATTATCCCGTCGATGAATGGGAAAAGGTACCTGCGCTGGGTATCAGCTTAATTGATGAAAAATTCACAAAAGAAGGCATGGACGGTCATCTTAACGATCTTATCGAAAACGTAACGATCGAATACGGCGACGATCAGGTGCTGGAGCTTGACAGCTTTACCATAGCAGGTGACTTCACCACTGTAATGGAGAACTGGGGTCTTGAGGGCAGAGGTATCAATTTTGATATGTCTCCGCTGGTGATAAACAAGCTGGGCCTCGGCACTCAGAGCTACATTGATTTTGTTTCGTCTATCAAGTCCATAAACGTTACGATAGCTTTCGGTCAGGGCACTGATGAGATGGTGGATACCGACCCTGTTTATGAGGTATCAAACACAGGTATAAGCTTCTTCTTCCAGAATAAAGGCGGCGGCTGGAATTGGTTCTCGCCCTCTAAGGAGGAGTCATATGCTGAGCTCGACAACGATGCTGAGTCTATCAGAGTGCAGTGGGTAGATGCTGCTGAGGATATCGCAAACTTTGAATTTTTCTACCCCGAGGAGGAGTGGGAGACCACGCCTGCTATCGGCATACAGTTCCTTGACCCTGCCATTGATGAAGTGGGCAAAAAGGGTGAGATAAGAAGTCTGGTAAAGAACCTTACCATTACCTACGGCGATAATGAGCAGGTAGTGCTTGATGATTTCAGAGTGGACGGCGAGCTTGAAGGCAGAATGGAAGAATGGGGTCTGGACGGCAACGCCTTAAACTTCGACTTCTCAGACGCTGTGAAGAAAAAGCTGGGACTCAGCGAGAAGGAGTATTTTGATCTTCTTCCCACAATAACCGATATTACTGCCGATGTTACCCTTGAAAACTACATCGTTCCCGAAATAAGGGCAGGCTTTGCCACAGGCAGCTGGGCATTGCAGGACCGGGATACTAAGGCTGATGTATATGCAGGGCTGAATGTTATTGAATTTAATCCCCGCAGCTCAAATGATATTTATGAGGACAACGGCATATCATGCATGGTATTTGATGTGCTTGACGTTTTGGATAAGGCTGAGGACCTGGAGATAGAGGTCAAGGCTATCATCGCAAACGGCGAATGGCTTGATTTTGACGCTGATAAAATACTCACAGGCGATCTTGAGGAGAACAATAATTACCGTATTGATATATACAATAAATACGGCGGCACCACTGTGGATGAAAAATATGATGAAAGCGTTTCTCCCCTTGACCCGTCCGATCTCGAATTTTTTGACGGTGAGCAGATACTGGTTTACTACACCGCAAAGAGCAACAAGCTCACTAAAAACCCCGAGGATGTAACATTACCTACAAGACCTGCTTATATAAAGGATAACAATGCCCATTTCTATGCCTCTGAGGATTCCAGCTACTGGCTGTATATCCCTCTTGAGGAGCTTATCGGAGACACCGACCCCGAGGATATCGAGTCGATAACCTTTACCTCTGATACGAATTTCAAGGTGAACAGAAATGCCGCATCTGACACCGATGATTATGAATTTGTTTCCTCTGATTACGTCAAGGAGTTCACTATCACTCCCGAGGACACCATACTTACGGAGGATCATTATGACCTTTCAATGTTCGTTGAGACCTCACCTGATGCAGAGCATGATGTTTCATGGGAGATCACACTTAAACCCGAGGCTGAACGTAAGCCTGTCATTACCGAGGACAACGTTCACTTCTTCGGCAACAGCAGCAATTATTCTGAGGCTGAGATAACTCTTGAACAGCTTATAGAAGAAGTTCCCTCAGATAAAGTTTCGTCCATCACCTTCAAGTCGGATAAGCCTTTCAGCATAAGCTATAAGAACGGCAGAGGAAAGACCGAGACTCATGAAGACATAACCAAGCTGGATCTGGCAAAGGGCTCTATAGACCTGTCTGACGAGGGCTTTGAGATGAAGATGATCACCAAGCTGGACGCCGACGCTGAGTCTGACGTATCGTGGACGGTAAAGCGCTCCCCCGATTTTGTGGACTACGGTGTAACTATCTACGGCAATAATGAAAATTATACATCTGTTTCTATACCGAGAAGCAGCATTCTCGGCGACGCTTCTCCCGATGATATCGGCTTTGCAGAGCTGAGCTCAGAGAACGGTAATTTTAACGTAAGATACAGAAGCACCGAGGGCAATATCGAAACCTTTGAGGACATTGTAAGCACAATGCTCAGCCCTATGGCTATCGACCTTTCCGAAAACGGCTACTATCTTGAGGTCTCAGCAAAGCTGGGCAAGAATGAGTCTGCATTTATCGAATGGGGCGTTACACCCCGTTCAAAGGTAGAAAACTGCACAGCTTATCTCTACGGCACAAGCAACGACTGGGCTGAGGTTTATGTGAGCCGTGAGGAGCTTATCGGCGATCTGGATCCCTCTGAGGTAGATAAGATCATATTCAGATCTGATAATGAGTTCACTATAAACCAGGAAGGCGATACCATTTCGGGTAATGACCTCACCCTTGAGCCTGACGATATAGACTTCACCAGCGAGGGCTACAGCTTTACCATTGGTTCAAAGCTTTCAAAGAATGAGAGCTCTATAGTAGAATGGGTTGTTTACAGAAAGCCTGTTATCAAAAACAACACTATCCACTTCTACGGCAACAATGACGGTGTGACATCGGGTCAGATACCCCTCAATGAGCTTCTGGGCAAAAACTCCCCCGAGGATATCAAGTCTATAACCTTCACCTCGAGTGATCCTTTCACTATTAGCTATGCGACCGATAACAAGGGCAAAACAAAAGAAGCCAAAAACGTTAAGTCCTACAAGATCTCCGCTGAGGATATCGAGCTTTCCGAAAATTCATATGCTCTCGGAATATCCGCCGAGCTTGATCCGGGCGAAGAGAGCGAAGTAAAGTGGACGATCGAGCTTAATGAAAAGCCTGTGGATAAAGAAGAATTTGACAATGATCTCAGCGTATTCGGCTCAACAGATCTGAAAACAAAGGTCGATGAAAAGCTTGACATCAAGATACTTAAAAACGGCGAGACCGTAGCTTCGGGCTTCGCAAACGGCGATATAAAGGCTTCGCTGGAGGCAGGCGACTACCAGCTTGTTCTGGGCGGCGGTCATTATGTTGAGAAAACAGTACCTTTCACAGTTTCAGACAAGGGCGCTGTAACTATCGACAGCTCAAAGCTCTTCGTTCTTAAAATCGGCGATATCACAGGCGACGGCAAAATAACCAGTGCTGATGCGCTGAAAGCTATTGCAGCTGCAAAGAAAACAACTCCCATCAAGGACGAGTATCTTGCAAAGGTAGCAGATATCAACGGCGACGGCGATATAAAGACCAACGATGCACTTTCTCTTATCCGTGCAGCTAAGAAGGAGATAAATCTCTGGAAATAAAAGCATTTAAAGCTTTACTGTCGGGCGGTATTTTACTACCGCCCGATTTTTTGCGCACAAACCATATTTTAGAATTTTTATTTTGATTTTATCAGCTTTTAACCTTGACAAATATCCTTATTAGTGTATAATAATATTAAGCAGTTTTTTACAAAAAATATCGGGAGAATTTTATGGATATACACGAAAAATACAAGGTGCTCACCGAGTATCTGAAAAGCCTTGGCAGCGTGGCTGTGGCTTTTTCAAGCGGTGTGGACTCTACCCTGCTGCTTTATGCCGCACAACAGGCGCTGGGCGATAAGGTCATAGCAGTAACGGCTAAGTCCTGCTCTTTCCCAAAAAGGGAGCTTGACGAGGCGGTGAGCTTTTGCAAGGAGAGGGGCATCAGGCATTTTGTTTTTACATCGGAGGAGCTGGAGATAGAGGGCTTTAAGCATAACCCCAAAAACCGCTGCTATCTCTGCAAAAGCGAGCTTTTCTCGCACATAAGAAAAATAGCCGATGAAAACGGCATGGCTGAGGTCGCTGAGGGCTCAAACACCGATGATAACGGCGACTACCGCCCGGGGCTTATAGCTGTGGCTGAGCAGGGTGTAAAAAGTCCCCTGCGGCAGGCTGAGCTCAGCAAAGCAGAGATAAGGGAGCTTTCAAAGGAGTTTGGCTTGCCCACCTGGAAAAAGCAGTCCTTCGCCTGCCTGTCATCACGTTTTCCCTACGGTGAGGAGATCAACGAGAAAAAGCTTTCAATGGTGGACAGGGCTGAACAGCTGCTCATCGACAAAGGCTTTACTCAGGTAAGGGTAAGGATACACGGCAATGTAGCCCGCATTGAGCTTTTGCCTGAGGAGTTTGAAAAGCTGCTTGCAATGCGTGATGAGATAGCAAAGCGCTTCAAGGAATTTGGCTTTGCTTATGCTAGCCTTGACCTGCAGGGCTACCGCACGGGCAGCATGAACGAGACTTTGTGATCATTAATAAGGAGTGGGAGCATCATGGCTTACAGACGAGGACCGTCTTTATCGAGTATTATAATCAGGCAGATAGCAGGACGAGGTACCCCTGCATTCTATTTTATTTCGGCAGGCTTTCTTACGGTGATAGCTATTATTTTTCTGATCATATGGGGCGGGCAGAAAATGGCTTATGACGATC
>CALCRR010000120.1 GCA_937894495.1 uncultured Ruminococcus sp.
TTCCAGGTTTTCTCTTATGGACCTTATTATCCGCTTTTCAAGGCGTGATATGTATGACTGTGATATGCCCACCGTGTCGGCGACCTGCTTCTGGGTCATCTCCCTGCCTGTCACCAGCCCGAAGCGCATTTCCATTATCTGCCGCTCACGGTCGTCAAGGCGGTCGATCTCACGCTTTAAAAGCTCCTTTTCCACCTCGTTCTCGATACCTCGGTTGACGGTGTCGTCATCGGTGCCCAGTATGTCTGAGAGCAGCAGCTCGTTGCCGTCCCAGTCGATGTTCAGGGGCTCGTCTATAGAGATCTCATTGCGGTGCTGTGAGGACTTTCGCAAAAACATAAGTATCTCGTTTTCAATACAGCGTGAGGCATAGGTGGCAAGCTTTATATTTCTATCCGTCCTGAAGGTCTTGACCGCCTTGATAAGCCCGATAGAGCCGATAGATATCAGGTCCTCCATACCGATACCCGTTGACTCAAACTTTTTGGCGATATACACCACCAGCCGCAGGTTGTGCACTATCAGCAGCTCTCTGGCTTTTTTCTCATCGGTCTTTAAAAGCTCAAAGGCGGCGGCTTCTTCCTCTTTTGAGAGGGGAGGGGGCAGGGTGTCGGCGCCGTTTATGTAGTCAACGCTGCCTGCGCTAAGCTCACTGCCGCCGTAAAGCTTTGTGACCAGCCTTGTTATCTTCTCAAATATCATGTCGCTAATTTTCATTGTGATATCTCCTTTTTCTACTCTTTATTTAAAAGCACGGGGTCGAAAATGGCTTTTGAAGCCCCCTCTGACCGTGTAACTCCCACATAGCACCTCACCTGTGCCTCGCAGCCCTTTTCGTCGATAATTGTGACCCTGCCCTTTGGGGTGACTGCCACAAGGCTGCTGCCGTTGACGGTGCTGCAGGGGATAAGCCTGAAACCGCCCCTGCCGCTGCGCTCAGGATCCTCCAGCCCGTAGTGGTCATACATATCGCTGCAGCAGAATATCACCACAGGCATACCCGTAAAGCTGTCGCAGAGCTTGTTGCCTGTATCGGCAACGGCAGGCAGGGTGAGCTCATAGCTGCCGTTTGTATACCTTGCCTTGTAGCCCGCCGTCCTGCTCCCCGACCGTCTTTTTATCACCTCACAGAGAGACAGCACACCGTAGGCGCTCACCACCGCCAGGGTGAGCTTTAACAGCGAGATATTGAAATACACGGTGTAGTTTCTCACAAATATGAGCTTTGAGTCGGAAAACTCCCAGAAAACCAGTATAAACCCGGTAAAAGCAGCCCTTACCGCCAGATAGATCAGCAGCCCCCTGATATAGCCCCATATGTCTTTAAAGCTCACCGCCAGAAGCAGCGTCAGCGCCGTGCCTGCCAGCTTTATCACGGTCAACACCACCGCCCCCTGAAAGCTCCCCCCGTCGGCGGCGATGAGCAGCGAGAGCAACCCCCCCAGCAGTGAAGCCGCCCCCAGCCGCACCCCGCCCGTGCGCCTATGCAGCATCAAAGCGGTGGTTTGCAGGTAAACAAGGGTGAGTATGCAGTTGGTTATAATGAGAATGTCAGCGTAGATCTTCATTTCAAGCCTTTCGTTTCAGTTTTTTCTGCATTATTATTTTAGCACTGAGCTTATCAGAAAAATGTCGTTTATGGTGCTGAGTTTTACTTTTGGACTTTAGCTTTCATAGGCAAGAGGCAAGAAGCAAGAAGTTGGTATACACAACAAAGCACATAAGGCAGGCATTGCAATAAAAAAAGAGAGATACGCATTTGTATCTCTCCTGAAAGCTTGTTTGAATAATATGGTTTGCACCGCTAGTCGCTAGTCGTCAGAGTGCTGGGGGCTAGAAAAGCATTTTACAATATTTTGTGATAAAATCCACTAATACACAATTTTCTAAGGTTAGTCCTGTTTCATTAACATATCAAAGT
>CALCRR010000121.1 GCA_937894495.1 uncultured Ruminococcus sp.
TCTTCCGATCTCGGCGAGGACCCCGGAGGGGAGGACTCGATATCTTGCCCACTCCACAATAGTGCGGCAGGTGGGGGAACTACCCCGTCCGGTGAGGACGTGCCGCCCGAGGACAGTTGACAATTGGGGCGAATTATGATAGAATTTAGTTATTGAGATATTAAGAATACGGAGGATAATATGAAGCTTATTTTTGATGTTGAGGACAAGCCGAAAAAGGGGCAGCTGGTGGTGTTTGCGCTGCAGCAGATGCTGGCAATACTGGCGGCTACTATCGCCGTGCCTGTTATAATAGGCAACGGTCTTACGCCTGCGGCGGCAATGTTCGGCGCAGGTATCGGTACGCTGGTGTATATTCTTTTCACCAGAAAGCAAAGCCCTGTTATGCTGGGCTCTTCCTTTGCGTTCATCGGCTCTATGAGCGCCGCCTTTGCAGGGGGAGTATCAATGCAGCTGGGCATGATGGGACTGATGATCGGCGCAGCTGCCGCAGGGCTTGTGTATGTGGTGATAGCGCTGCTTATCAAGGCTGTGGGCGTGGGCTGGATAAACAGGCTCATGCCTGCGGTGGTCATCGGTCCTACAGTGGCTATCATCGGTCTGTCACTGGCAGGCAACGCTGTGGGAGACCTGCAAAGGGGAGATGTTACTGCCGTTAAGGGCGGCGAGTCGGTGGTGCTGGCTTCACCCTATGCGGCTATAGTCTGCGGACTTATAACTTTGGCTGTAGTAATGCTCTGCTCCACCTACGGCAAAAGGCTTATGAAGCTGATACCATTTATCATCGGCATTATGGCAGGCTACGCAGCCGCAGCGGTAATGACCCTTATCGGCAATGCCGCCGATATCGACTCGCTGAAGGTCATCGACTTTTCGGTGTTCTCAAGCTATATGTCGGACGGGGGAGTGAGCCTTAAAACCTTTTTCAGCGTGCCCGATTTTGTGTTTATCGACGCCTTTAAGGGAGCGGGGGAGATAAGCGGCTCCTACATACTCACCATTCTGGTGGCTTATGTGCCTGTGGCGCTGGTGGTTTTTGCCGAGCACGTTGCCGACCACAAAAACCTCTCCTCAGTCATCGGCAGAGATCTGCTTGAAAAGCCCGGACTTACCAGAACTCTTCTGGGTGACGGCATCGGTTCTTTTGCAGGCGCTATCTTTGGCGGCTGCCCCAATACCACTTACGGTGAGTCGGTGGGCTGTGTGGCTATCACAAAAAACGCGTCGTCTGTCACCATGGTGGCGGCTTCGGTGGGCTGTATGATAGTCTCCTTCCTCACGCCCTTTGTGGCTTTTATCGACTCGATACCTGCCTGCGTTATGGGGGGCGTCTGCATAGCTCTTTACGGCTTTATTGCCGTTTCGGGACTCAAAATGCTTAAGCAGGTGGACCTTGATAAAAACCGCAACCTGTTTGTGGCGTCTGTCATACTTATTGCAGGCATAGGCGGTCTCAGCGTTAATTTCGGGGCAGTCACCCTTACCGAGGTGGCGGCTGCGCTGATACTCGGCATACTCACAAACCTTATGCTCTCAAATGAAAGCGAGGAGACTGAAAATATCGAAGAAAACGACAACTAAAACAGAAATGAGGTAATCATCATGAGCAAAACCACAATTATCGACCACCCACTTATCAAGCACAAAATTTCTCTGCTGAGAGATGAAAACACAGGCACCAAGGATTTCAGGGTGCTGGTGGAGGAGATAGCTATGCTGATGGGCTATGAGGCGCTGAGGGACCTGCCCACAGAGCTTGTTAACGTAAAGACCCCCATCACTGAGGCTGCCGTGCCTATGCTCTCGGGCAAAAAGCTGGCGGTCGTGCCCATACTCAGGGCAGGGCTTGGCATGGTAAACGGCATACTTGCCCTTGTGCCCTCGGCAAAGGTGGGTCATATCGGACTTTACAGAGACGAGGTAACGCACG
>CALCRR010000122.1 GCA_937894495.1 uncultured Ruminococcus sp.
AGGTGAGCCGCTGAATGCAGGCAAGATCGCCGAGCTGACAGGTCTTGACAGAAAGTGTTGGTTTGTCAATGATGTGATACAAAAATTTCAAAAAAGTTCACCATTTGAAAGGAAGGCACTGATATAATCAGCAGGAGACTTCCAGTTCAATGGTCTCATAGGGAATTTGTTGTATTTTCTGCTGTGTACAGCAAGCTGCTTTTTAAAGTCTTCAAACGAATAAAACTTATGGGTTGCATAGAAGTATTCGTTGTCTTTGCGGTGGGAACGCTCGACCTTGCCATTGTGTCTCGGAGTGTACGGCTTTATAAGCTTGTGCCTTATCCCATACTGTTTGAGGCGAGCCTCAAACAGCGTAGGCGTGGGCTTTTCGGAACTTCCGAGCCGCTTTGTAAACTCCTGACCGTTATCAGTCTGAACGCACTCGACCTTGAATTTGAAGGCTTTCAGCATATGGTCGAGAAACACTGCCGAGCTGTATGAGCTGTGTTCTTCAAACGCTTCCAGATACCGAAAACGCGAGTACTCGTCAATCGCAGTATATTGGTAGAATTTCTTGCCTTCGGTTTTAGCATCGCCAACGATGCAGGCATCAGGAACGAATTTAACGTCTATCTGAACACGCTGCCCGGGATAGAGCATCTTCTCGTAAGGCTTGGGTATATACTTCGGATTCGGTGGCTTGATTGGCTGGAGTTCCAACTTTCGCAGCATTCTCCACAGCGCTGTTATTGAGCGTTTATAGCCCTTCTGTCGCAGCTTCACCCAGAATACGACTAAGCCTGTGTGCTTGTTCTTTTTACGCATACGCTTTATCAGAGCTATCTCCTCCTCAGTGTGCTGATTCGGATGGCTGTGAGGACGGTGGGAACGATTCTCGAGCGATTCAAGTGTGCCGTCATATCGTTTTCGCCACCGATAGATCGTGGCTCTGCTGACGTTGTAGCGTATCGCAGCAGCAGTTACACCTTTTTTCTCGGAATATTTAATTATGGCTTGACGGCGTGTGGTAATTTGTGTTATAGTATTCATAGCGGATCACATGACCTCCTGTTGCTTTTGGGCGTTGCAACTTAATTGTAACACAGGTTCATGCTGATTCGCTATCTTTTTTTCTTAATTTTGTCTCACATCTATTGTAATCCTACACTAAATTGTGATTATATACAATATTGCCTATTGACAATTTCAAAAAATTATGTTAGGATAAAGGTAATACCATAAAAGAACAAATTTTTTCACGAAAGGACAATACCTCATGGATATGCCTAACGACCCTGTTATACTATTGAGCTATGTCAACACTCTTCTTCGGGACAATTACAAAGACATAGAGCAATTGTGTGATGACCGCAGCATAGACGCTGACCAATTAAAACAAAAGCTTTCGGGCATAGGATACTCCTATGACCGCGACCAAAACAGATTTAACTAGCAAAGGAGGAGCGTTATGCTCAAAAAGATCGCTTCGTTTATCTTTTCAGCAGCTGTTGCAGTGTCAGGCTGCTTTGCCTCAACAGCTGTCAGTGCAGCAGAAATAAATGAATCTGCTGTTTACACCGACTATATCACCGAGGGTCATATGAATGTTTATGATCTCCTTAAAGTAAAAAGAAGTCTTGCCGCAAACGACGGCAGATACACAGCTGATAACTATGACTACATACTGAAATTCCTTGTAGGTCTTTTCGACGGTGAACATGAATATGCAAAAAAAGTAGTGATCTCATATGACACCGAAGGGGCAACAAGAGAACATTATTCTGATCCGTCAGTTATCGACCCTATCTTCAAAGCAGTGGGAACAACCCTCTCTTTCCCCCAGCATTCGCTTGAAAAACCGGGGGCTACTCACGCCGGCTGGCTATATGACGGGGTGTCATATAAGCAGAAGGAAACCATGATAGTTCCCGATCATAACATAACCATCAAGCCGTTTTGGCACTATTATCACACGATAACCTACCTTGCCGGAGATTATGATGATCTTATAGGACAGGATATGTCTTTATCAAGCGGCATCGAGGGCTATGGAGTAGACCTTGCGGACAGCACGAAATTTTCAAGAAAAGGATATACCCTCTCAGGCTGGGAATGTGATCTTGG
This sequence comes from uncultured Ruminococcus sp., assembly GCA_937894495.1. Classification (GTDB taxonomy): domain Bacteria; phylum Bacillota; class Clostridia; order Oscillospirales; family Ruminococcaceae; genus Hominimerdicola. The sequence goes on from CALCRR010000122.1 coordinate 2,107, forward strand.
CGGAAAGACCTACGGTATATCTGCAAGATACACCGTTCCTGACACAGATGTCACCTTCACAGCCGTATGGACGCCTGCAACTGTTGAGATAAACATTTCGGCAAATAACGGAAACTCGCTCGACAAGATCACCCTAAAATTAAAAACGGGTGAAGAGCTGATACTTCCCGAATGTGAATTTGAAAACCCTGGCAAGACATTTACAGGTTGGAACTACAGCGGCACTATATATCAGCCGGGAGACAGCATCATAATTCCAGCGCTTATAAAGGGTCAAAAGGGCTCGATATCCGCTAAATGGGCTTAAAATCAGCACCGCACAAGGTCTGCTCTCAGGCTTTGTGCGTTTGTACTTTATTTAAATATATTATATTGA
>CALCRR010000123.1 GCA_937894495.1 uncultured Ruminococcus sp.
TTGGGGGATGACCCTTTTTCAAAAGGGTCTCCCCCAATAGGCAGCAAACAAAGCTGCGGCATATCACCGGCAAATTCAAGTGAGGTAAGGATAATGAGGTTTATTGAGAGCATAAAGCATGATATGCAAAGCATAAAGGACAGGGACCCTGCGGCGGCTAACACGCTGGAGATACTGACCTATTCGGGTCTGCACGCAGTGGCATTTTACAGGGTGGCACACTGGTTTTATGAGAGGGACTTCAAGGTCACGGCGAGGTTCATCTCGCAGACGGCAAGGCTGCTGACGGGTATAGAGATACACCCGGGGGCTAAGATAGGCAAGGGGCTGCTCATAGACCACGGGTCTGGGGTAGTTATAGGTGAGACCGCCGAGATAGGCGACTATTGCCTGCTGTATCAGGGCTGCACTCTGGGCGGCACGGGCAAGGATCAGGGCAAAAGGCACCCTACCCTTGGCAACAACGTTATGGTGGGCTGCGGTGCAAAGGTGCTGGGTCCCTTCAAGGTGGGGGATAATGCCAAGATAGCCGCAAATGCGGTGGTGCTGGAGTCTGTACCGCCGAACTCCACCGCAGTGGGCGTGCCTGCCAGGATAGTCAAGCAGGACGGCGAGCGTGTGCAGGACCTGGATCAGATACACATACCAGACCCCGTGGCGCAGGAGCTGTGCAAAAACCGTATCGAGATAGAAAGACTGAAACAGAAGATCGCTAAGCTTGAAAAGCTTGTGGAAGATAAAAATAATGAAAAGAGGTAAAAGCTATGAAAATATTCAACACCCTTACCCATAAGGTGGAGGAGTTCGTACCGAACGAGGCTGGCAAGGTAAGTATGTATACCTGCGGTCCTACGGTGTATCACTATGCCCATATCGGCAACCTGAGAAGCTATATCATGGAGGACGTGCTGGAAAAATATATGCGCTATGACGGTCTTGATGTAAAGCGTGTTATGAACATAACCGATGTGGGTCACCTGACCTCTGACGGCGATACGGGCGATGATAAAATGCTTAAAGGCGCCAAGCGTGAGCATAAAACTGTAATGGAGATAGCTAAGTTCTATACCGACGCCTTCTTCTCAGACTGCGCAAAGCTGAATATAAAGACCCCCGATGTGGTAGCGCCTGCAACACAGTGCATAGACGACTTTATCAAGGTGATATCTGCGCTGATAGAAAAGGGCTATGCCTATGAAGCAGGTGGAAATATCTATTTTGATACCTCAAAGCTGAAGGAGTATTACGTTTTCCACAACTTCAATGAGGAGGACCTGGAGGTCGGCGTGCGTGAGGGCGTTGAGGAGGACAGCAACAAGAGAAACAAGGCGGATTTTGTGCTTTGGTTCACAAAGTCGAAGTTTGACGATCAGGAGCTCAAATGGGAGTCGCCCTGGGGCGTGGGCTACCCCGGCTGGCATATCGAGTGCTCATGCATATCAATGAAAAATCTGGGCGAGTATCTTGATATCCACTGCGGCGGAGTTGACAACATCTTCCCCCACCACACCAACGAGATAGCGCAGAGCGAGGCTTATCTGGGACATAAGTGGTGCAACTACTGGTTCCATGTTCATCACCTTAATACAAACAGCGGCAAAATGAGCAAGTCAAAGGGCGAGTTTTTAACAGTTTCGCTGCTTGAAGAAAAGGGCTACGATCCGCTGGTGTACCGCTTCTTCTGCTTGCAGTCCCACTACAGAAAGGGTCTTGTGTTCACTTGGGAGAACCTTGATAACGCAAAGACTGCCTATGACAAGCTGATATTCAGGATAGCACAGCTGACAGCCGACGGCAATAAGGGCGAGGTGGATAAGCAGGCTTTTGACCAGCTCAAAAACAGCTTTAAAAAGGCTATGGACGAGGATATAAACACCTCTAACGCCATAACCGTGCTTTATGATGTTCTCAAAGCCGACACCAATGCTGCCACAAAGCTGGCGCTTATCGGTGATTTTGACAGGGTGCTCTCCATAGGTCTTATTGCCGCTGCCGAAAAGCTTGCCGATGAAAAGACCACGGCGGATATACCTGCGGAGGTAATGGCGCTTGCGGAGGAAAGACAGGCAGCCAGAAAGGCTAAGGACTTTGCAAAAGCCGATGAGCTGAGAGACAAGATAGCTGCCCTCGGCTATGCCGTTAAGGAGACCAGGCAGGGCACAGAAATAACAAAGCTTTGATGTGAGGAAACAGCATGAGCAATAAGAATAAGGATATAAGACCTATGGACGCAGCCCAGAGAAGTATGCGCTTTAGGGCATATTTTCAGTTTTCCATGATAGCTGCGGTCATAGTGCTGGTGGTGGGGCTTTTCTATGCCTGCTCCCAGCGCAACACAGGCAAGCTTAGCCCTGAGGACGTTGATATAATCCAGTACCAGGTGCCGAAGGACGACGCCACGGTGGCGGTTTTTGATACATCTGAGGGGGAGTTCAAGGCGGTCATTTACGATGACCAGGTGCCGAATTTTGCCGAGTATTTTGAGGGGCTTGTCAATGACGGCTACTATGAGGGGACCCACATTTTTGCAGTCGAGAAAGATGTGTATTTCATGGGCGGCTCAAAGGCTGATGACGGCACTAATACCAAAGAGACTGACACCACAAAGATAGACCCTGAGATAACCCCCGACCTCTGGCCCTTCAAGGGTGCGCTCATATCCTACGGCGACAAGGGCGGCACTATTTTCAACCAGAAGATAATGTCGGGCAGCAGGATACTTTTTGTGGACTCGGTAGAGTTCACCGACGAGTTTATGGAGGAGCTTGACAGCGCTGGCGGCAATGACGAGCTGGTGGAGACCTTCAAAAGCAAGGGCGGCATACCGAATTTCTCACAGCAGTACACCATATTCGGTCAGGTCTACGACGGCTTTGACGCTTATGACGCTATCTGCTCGGCAGAGGTGGAGGACAGCGAGAGCCTTAAACCAAAGAAGGATATAATTATCAACAAGATAACACTTTCCACCTACGGCGAGAACAAAAAGGACGAGTTCTTTACGCTGGAAAACGGGGAGGAAAGCTCTTCACAGGCTGATGAATGATAATCGTTTTTCATCTCCCTCAGCATAGGGCTGGGGGAGATAACTGTTTTTATAATCAGAACTGCGCTGCTGACCCTACAAAAATTTGTTTCAGCGATATTAAAATAATATCTATTGAAAAAACCAAAGTAATATGTTATACTGATAAAAATAAATTCAAAGCAAAGCAGGAAAGGTCATGAACAGAAAAATTATTGCGCTGATGTGCGCCATTGTTATGGCGGCAGGGCTGGGCGGCTGCGGCAGCAAAAGTGATAAGGACACTGCGGCTGACAGCGCATCATCGGCGGTCTCGGAGGTAAAAAAGATGAAGGGTACAGTTTTGGACGAAAGCACCGTGAAGCTCACGGGAAGAACTCACCTGGCAGATAACGGCACCCTCTGGTGCGCTCTCAGCGGTTCCGGGGCTGAGTTTGAGTTTACGGACAAAAAGCTGGAGATAATGATAGAGGGCGATAAGGTATCTGACGGCGGCGCAGCTGAAAACCAGTGCAGGCTGGGCATTTATGTTGACGGCGAAAGAGTGGTCGATGATATGCTTGACGAGCCTGTTAAAAAATACACTGCCGTTGATGGCAGCGAGGAGAGCACCCATGTGGTCAGGATAATTAAGCTTTCCGAAACGGCTATGTCAACAATGGGCATAATGCCGCTGCAGCTGGAGGAGGGCGCATCGGTAAAGCCCACAGCGCGTAAGGCTCATACCATCGAGTTTATCGGTGACTCAATAACCTGCGGCTACGGAGTTGATGACGAGGACGAAAACCACCCCTTCAAGACCTCTACGGAGGACGTCACCAAGGCTTATGCCTATAAGACCGCACAGGCGCTGGACGCCGACTACAGTATGTTCTCAATAAGCGGCTGGGGCATTATCTCAGGCTGGACAGGGGACGGCACAAGGCATGAGGACCAGCTGATACCCACATATTATGAGAAGCTGGGCTTTTCCTACGGCAGCTTTGCCGACGGCGCACCCCAAAGCTTTGACTGGGAGTTTGAGAATTATCAGCCCCAGCTTATAGTCATAAATCTGGGTACCAACGATGACAGCTACTGCGGCTCTGACAAGGGCAGACAGCGTGAATATATTGACGGCTATAAGGCGTTTTTAAAGGTAGTAAGAGAGCATAACCCCAATGCGCATATAATAATGTCCCTGGGCATAATGGGCGACAGGCTTTACGGCTCGGTGGAGGAGGCTTACCTTGAATATACCAAGGAGAGCGGCGATAATAATATCTCTGTATTCAAGTTCACCCCGCAAAACGGCGCAGAGGACGGCTATGCTGCCGACTGGCACCCCACTGTAAAAACTCACGATAAAGCTGCCGCTGCTCTTACCGAGGAGATAAAGCGCGTAATGGGCTGGTGAAACGATGAAAAAGCTTATTAAAACTGCGGTGCTCGCCGCACTTACGGGAGGTTTATGTATGATAACAGGCTGCTCACAGACAGGGGACACAGAAAGCTCACAGGCTGCAAAAACAAAGGCTGATAAGACTGCCGAAGTTACGGTGACAGAGACATCGGCACCTGTGACCACCACCTTTAAAAAGCCCGAGGAATACGGCAAGGTGATAGCCCTGACCTTTGATGACGGTCCCAACACCACCGCCACCAGCATGATACTCGATACCCTGGAAAAATACGGTGCGAGGGCGTCGTTTTTCCTCATCGGTGATAATATCAATGACGAGTCGGCAAGGTCGGTGAGAAGAGCTGTGGAGCTGGGCTGCGAGATAAACAGCCATTCAAGGACCCATTCTTATATGGATAAGATGTCGGCAGATGATATAATAGCCGAAATGGAATATACCGACGAGAAGATAGAAGCCATAACAGGGGTCACTCCCCGGTTTTTCAGACCGCCCTACATCGCCGTCAGCGATACCATGTATGAGGTGATAGACAAGCCCTTTATATGCGGTCTTGGCTGCGATGACTGGGACGATAAAGTATCGGCGGAGACCATTACCGAAAGCGTGCTGGCACAGGCTGAGGACGGCGCTATAATACTTCTTCACGACGCAAAGGATAATTTCAGGACCCCCGAAGCTATAGAGACCATAGTACCCGAGCTGCAGAAGCAGGGCTATGAGCTGGTGACGGTATCTGAGCTGTTTTACGCCAAGGGTGTTGAGCCTGTGGAGGACAACGTGCTGTATTCCAGGGCTTTGCAGACGGGAATGTACTGAGTGATATCCCGAATAAAAAAGGAGAAAAAGCTATGAGTAAACTGCTTGAAGCAGGCAAGATAGTATCTGTATTCGGCATTAAGGGAGAGGTGAAGGTGCAGCCCTGGTGCGATACCCCCGACTTTCTTTGCGAGTTCGATACGCTTTATTACAAAAGCGGCACACCTGTTGTTATCGAACGTTCAAGAGTCGCCAAGAATATAGTAGTAATGAAGATAGAGGGCATTGACACGGTGGAGCAGGCGCAGAAGGTGCGCAACCGTGTGCTTTATATCGACCGTGACGATGTGGAGCTGGAGGAGGGCTGCTACTTCGTGCAGGACCTTATCGGGCTTAAAGTCACAGACAGCCGCAGCGGCAGGGTCTACGGCGAGCTCACCGAGGTGTCCGAGACGGGGGCTAATGATGTATACCATATAAAGGCTGAGGACGGCAAAATGTATTATATCCCGGCTATCCCCTCTGTTATCGACGAAACGGATATAGAGGGCGGCGTTATGAGGATAACTCCCCTGGAGGGGCTTTTTGAGGGCATGGAGGAAGTAAGATGAATATCGACATCGCCACACTTTTCCCCGAAATGCTGGAGAATTACCTCACCCAGAGCGTTGTGGGCAGGGCGCGTGCAAAAGAGGTCTTTACCGTTAAATGCCACAATATTCGTGACTATACCAAGGATAAGCACCGCCGTGTGGACGATACCCCCTACAGCGAGCAGAAGGGTATGCTAATGCAGTGCGACCCCATCTATAACTGCTTTACGGCAGTCACCGAGGGCAGACCCAAGCCCCATGTCATTTATATGTCGCCACAGGGCAAAACGCTTACGCAGAAAAGGGCGATAGAGCTTTCAAAGCTTGATGATATTTTCATTCTCTGCGGTCACTATGAAGGGGTCGATGAAAGGATAATCGAGACTATAGTCGATGAAGAGATATCCATAGGCGATTACGTGCTCACAGGGGGCGAGCTGCCTGCGCTGGTGCTGATAGACGCCGTGGTGAGAATGCTTGAAGGCACCCTGTCCCAGCCCGACTGCTATGAGGACGAGAGCCATTTCAGCGGTCTGCTGGAGTATCCCCAGTATACAAGACCCGAGATATGGCACGAAATGCAGGTGCCCGAGATACTTCTTTCAGGGCACCATGCCAATATCAAAAAATGGCGGCACGAACAGGCGCTGATACAGACCGCAAAAAAGCGTCCCGAGCTGCTTGAAAGGCTCGATCTCAGTGACGAAGATTTGGCTATAATACACAAAGTTGTGGATTTTGACGAAGAATAACGAATGATAAATTGAGCACTTCCACCATATTTGTTAAAAGAATTTGTACAAATTGATACAAATTACAAAGTTTGATTGTGTAACTTTTATAAAACAGCGTGGTTTATTTGAGGTATTTATAGTTCAAATATACGAAAATGAAGCCTCGGGGCGCTGTTTGTTCAAAATTTGCGTTGACTAAAGAAGAGTTGTCGGGTATAATATAATAAATTAAATAAACGGCAGACTGCCGCTTGTTTGATGAAAAGGTTTATGATCAGTAATTTATTGAGATTGGAGAGATCAGTTATGTTGCAGAATACTGTTGTTGTTCAGAATCAGGTAGGTCTTCACGCTCGTCCTGCTACATTCTTCATCCAGAAGGCAAATGAGTTCAAGTCCTCTATCTGGATCGAGAAGGAAGACAGAAGAGTAAATGCCAAGAGCCTGCTGGGTATTCTTTCACTGGGTATCGTAGGCGGTACTACTATCAAGATCATCGCTGACGGCGCTGATGAAGAGGCTGCTGTAAAGGGCCTTGTAGATCTTGTTGACAGCGGCTTCGCAGAGGATGCAAGATAATATCAGGATTCTTATAGTATTATGATGAGGGGATCGCTGCTTTTGCGGCGGTCCTTTTAAATTAGTGCGCTGTAACGGGCAAAACGTTATTTTACAAAATGTTCAATGGTTACAATACGGTGACTTAATGTAGAAAAAATATTGGTCGTTTTTGTGGAAAATGAACAATAAAAATTTTAATTTTACATTGCGTTCACACATTTAAGAGAAAAATATGTTACAATTTGTAATATGTCAGGGCGAGTAAAAGCCCGCTTTTGAGTTTGGTAAAAAGTTTTTTTAATTTTTTTGCGCTTTTTGCTATAAAACACTTGCAAAATCCGTTGTTTTTTGTTATAATTACAGTAAGCGGACGTTTTGCCTGTCAGGGGTCAGTGTTTTGGTCGGACAGGCGGCGTGATAATTCAAAATTTGCGAGTAGAGGGGATCAATTTATGTCAAACAGATTATTTCAAAGCGTAGTACATCAGATGCGTGACACCATCGATTGCGTTATTGGCGTTATCGACGAGACTGCAACCATAATTGCCTGCTCAGAGCTGGGACAGGTCGGCACGACCAATGAATTTGTATCGCTGGATCTTGGCGATTCACACGATATTTTTGTACGTGACGGCTATACCTACAAGCCCTTCGGCGCTCATATGAAGCCCGATTATGCGGTGTTTGTTGAGGGTACTGACGAGGTAGCTGCCAAGTACGCAAGCATACTCGCCATTACGCTTTCAAGTATAAAGCAGTATTATGATGAAAAATATGACAGAAACAACTTCATCAAGAACGTCGTTCTCGACAACGTTCTGCCGGGTGATGTCCACGTCAAGGCGAGGGAGCTGCACTTCAGTGCGGATATCTCAAGAGTGGTGCTCCTGATAAGGATCGTTTCATCAAACGACGTTTCGGCTTATGACGTTATCCAGAACCTATTCCCCGATAAGAACAAGGACTTTGTGTTCAATATCACCGAGTCTGATATCGTGCTGGTAAAGGAAGTGGCTAACGGCGTTGAGTCGAAGGATCTTGAGAAGCTGGCACGTTCGATATCCGATACCCTTTCAAGCGAGTTCTATACCCGTGTGAACGTGGGAATAGGTACGGTCATCGAAGGTGTGAGAGATCTGGCTCGCTCCTTTAAAGAGGCACAGATCGCTCTTGAGGTGGGCAAGGTCTTTGATACCGACAAGAATATCGTGTCATACGATAATCTGGGTATCGCAAGGCTTATCTATCATCTTCCCACGACCCTCTGCGAGACGTTTTTAAAAGAGGTGTTCAAGAAAGGCTCTATCGAGTCGCTGGATCATGAGACTCTGTTTACTATACAGAAGTTCTTTGAGAACAACCTGAACGTTTCGGAGACGTCAAGAAAACTGTTCGTACACAGAAACACACTGGTGTACAGACTTGAAAAGATCAAAAAGCTTACAGGTCTTGATCTGAGAGAATTTGACCATGCTATCATCTTCAAGATAGCGCTGATGGTGAAGAAATATCTGTCGGCAAATCCTGTCAAGTTCTGATAACGCGGATACATAGCGTTATGTCATGACCTTTAAGTGTGAGAGATCATCTCTCGTATTCTTTAAGGCGGTGTAAAAATTTGGTAGAATTCAAGGACGTGTCCGTCACTTACAATTCAAGCGGCGTTGATGCACTGAACAAGGTAAATCTCAAGATAAACGACGGAGATTTTGCCTTTGTCGTAGGACCGTCAGGCGCAGGTAAATCTACGCTGATAAAGCTTGTACTTAAAGAGATAGATGCAACAAGCGGCACGGTCATTGTAAACGGTTTTAATCTTAAAAAACTCAGAAGGGGAAAGATACCTGCGCTGAGAAGAACTATCGGCGTAGTGTTCCAGGATTTCAGACTTATACCCACCATGACGGTGTATGAAAATGTGGCGTTCGTGCTGAGAGTTATCGACGCACCTGCAAAATATATCAGAAGCCGTGTGCCTTATGTTATCAGCCTTGTGGGACTTTCCGAAAAGGCTAAGTGCTACCCCACCGAGCTATCGGGCGGCGAGCAGCAGCGTGTGGCGCTGGCAAGGGCGTTGGTGAACGACCCGCAGCTTATTATTGCGGACGAGCCTACGGGTAATATCGACCCTGCGCTTTCCTATGAAATAGTTGAACTCCTCAAGGGAATTAACGAGTGCGGTACCACCATACTGATGGTGACCCATGAGCATGACCTTGTACGTTACTTCGGCGGAAGAATAATCAACATCAACAAAGGCAGCATTGACTTTGACGAGGTAATAGGAGGTTCTTCAAATGAAAGCAAGTAGCTTCAGATACCTTGTAGATCAAGGCTTTAAAGGGATTTGGAAAAACAGGATGATGACCTTTGCGTCATTCTGCATACTGCTGGTATCCCTGCTTATGGTGGGAATATCGGTACTTACGGCAATAAACCTCAACCGTATCATCGGGGGGATCGAGGATAAGAGCGAGGTAGTCGTAATAGTAAAGGACGAGGCTACAGCCGAACAAAAGACTGAGCTGGAAAAACAGCTTAAAAGTATACCCAATGTCAATACCATTGAGCTGTATACCAAGGAAGAGGCTTGGGAGAATATGCTGGAGAGCATGACTGACGAGGAAAAGGACTTCTTCAGATATGCCGACGACAACCCCCTGCCCGACACCTATAAGCTGACGGTAAATGACATAGAGATAATGAGCGATACTACGACCCAGATAGAGACCTTCGAGAATGTTGAGTCTACCCAGTCGCCTACGGCGTTTGCGGATATTCTCATAAACATCAGAAGGATATTCACCGTTGTGGCTTTTGCTATCATACTTGCGCTGGTAGTGGTCTCTCTCATAATCATATCAAACACCACAAGGGCAAGCGTTTTTGCAAGACGTAAGGAAATAAATATTATGAAGTATGTCGGCGCCACCAACGCTTTCATCAGGATACCTTTCTTTGTTGAGGGCATGATAGTTGGTGTGGCAGCTGCACTGTGCGCACTGCTGCTGACAAGATTTGCGTATGAAGGCATCTACAATATTTTCAGCGATAACTTCAATATCTGGAGCATTCTTGGTATGCAGAAGCTCTACTCCTTTAACGATCTGCTGCTTCCCGTGACCCTGTCCTATCTTGTGGCAGGTGCATTGATAGGCGCTATCGGTACTTCGATCAGTACAGGCAAGCACCTTAAAGTTTAGTATTATCGGGGCAGTAAACGGGGGAAACGCTGTTTGCAGCCCCTTTTTATTTCCCCCACCTATCGCACTATTGTGGGGTGGGCAGGTACTCGAGTCCTCCCCGGAGGGGAGGGGGCGCTTTTGTGGCGGCTATTACTTTGATGGCTGCGCCAACCTTGAAAAATGTTGACTTAGTGCGACTTATCGCATTTTGATTAAATTTCATTTCGCCCCAATTAAACTATTGTGAGGTGGGCGTGGCTTAATTCATAATTGGAGGTATCGCCTATCGGCGATGTTATGCCCATTCGGGCGACTGCTGAGTGCGAGGAAGAACAGCTCATTTCCCCCATCTGTGCTGATAGAAGCAAGAGACCTCTTTTTATACGGATTTGGGATATGAGAACGCACTTAACTAAGATTTTAAACTAAGTAGTAAAAAGAGGCTCTTACCTCTTACAGCTTACTTCTTACATCTAAAAAAGGAGGATATAAAAATGGGACTTGATGACATCAAAAAGACTATCGACAAGGTCGAGGACAAGATACCTGATAAGGTGATCGACGAGGCTAAAAAGCTTGCCACTAAAGAAAATCTCGAAAAGGCAAAGGACACAGCCGAGGACGTTATCGAAAAGATCAAGGGTAAAAAGGACAAAAAGTAAAAAGCAGGGCAGTAGGTAAGAAAGGGCATTCCTGTTTTCTTACCTCTGAGCGCCCGTATCTAAAAGGACTGTAAAATGGAAGGCTTTATTGAAATAAAGGATCTGAGATTTTCATATATCAACGAGATAGAGGAGCCGCCTGTGAGGACAGAGGTGCTTAAAGGTGTTGATCTATCCATAAAAAAAGGCGAGTTCGTGGCGGTGCTGGGGCATAACGGCTCGGGCAAATCCACCCTTGCCAAGTGCATAAACGCCATAAATCTGCCTGAGTCGGGCAGCGTTACGGTGGAGGGTATGGATACCACCGATGAAGATAACCTGCTGCCCATAAGGCAAAAGGTGGGCATGGTGTTCCAGAACCCCGATAACCAGATAGTTGCCACTATCGTGGAGGAGGACGTGGCTTTCGCCCTTGAAAATATGGGCGTTGAGCCGAAAGAGATACGCAGGAGAGTAGATGAAGCTCTCAAAACTGTGGGTATGTATGAATACAGGCTGCACGCCCCCCATAAGCTTTCGGGCGGACAGAAGCAGCGAGTTGCCATAGCAGGTATTATTGCCATGCGCCCCGAGTGTATACTTCTCGATGAACCCACCGCCATGCTCGACCCACTCGGCAGGGCAGAGGTGATGAAAACCATAAAAATGCTCAACGAGCAGGGGGTAACTATCGTGCTGATAACCCACTATATGGAAGAAGCTGCCCAGGCTGAGCGTGTGGTGGTGATCGACGGCGGCGAGGTGGTAATGGACGACGTCCCCAAGAGAATATTCTCGCAGGTGGAGATAATGAAAAACCTGGGGCTCGACGTGCCGCAGGTGACTGAGCTTGCCTGGGAGCTAAAAAAAGCAGGCTTTGATATTTCCACCGAAATAATAACCGAAGAAGAATGCGTTGAAAAGCTCTACGCGCTGCTAGAGGCAAGAGGCAAGAAGCAAGAAGCAAGAAATTAGATATCAAACTTTGATAGTTTATCAAAGTGTGTCTGTTAAGGCACAAACGGAGAGGGACTGCGCTGCTAGCCCTGCTAGTTGCCAGATATTTAGAGTGCTAGTGGCTAGAAACTCGATTATCCGACTTTGCGGATAAAGCAAGCAAAGTGGAGCATTCAAGGTGCAAAGCCGCTTTATCCGACTTTGCAGATAAACCGCACTCAGTAGGTTTGTCAAGGCTCAAACATAGCGTGCGGTGAAAGGCTCAAAAGAAGTAGGAACGAAATCAGTCGCTTCCGTTGCGTCAGCCAAAAACAAACCCCAAAAGTACGGCTGCGCACTCTTGAAACCAAGCGGCACAATGGTCACCATACGGACATAAGTATAGCGAATCAAAGCGCAGGGTCAAGCCGGGCGCCAGACGGCTTGCAGGGGGTTGCCCTCGACGCAGTCAGGGCGGGGCAGCGCCCCAGCTCAGGGCACAAAGGTGGGAAAAAGCCACCCAGCTCAAGGCACAAACAAAGGGAGAGTAGAATGGCAATAATCAAAACAGAAGATCTCACCTACATCGACGGCGAGGGCACGCCCTTTCGCAAGGTAGCTGTAGACAATGTGAATATAGAAATAGAAGAGGGCGACATGGCAGGCATCATCGGGCATACGGGCTCGGGGAAGTCCACGCTGATACAGCATTTTAACGGACTTTTAAAGCCTACCTGCGGCTCTGTATACATAGACGGCGAGCGGCTGTGGGACGACAAGGCTAAGCTGAGACCTGTGCGCTTCAAGGTGGGGCTGGTGTTCCAGTATCCCGAGTATCAGCTGTTTGAGGAAACTGTCTATAAAGATATCGCCTACGGTCCCAAAAACATGGGGCTTGACGAAAAAGAGACAGACAGGCGCATAAAGGAGACCGCACGAATGGTGGGGCTTGCTCCCGAGGTGCTGGATAAATCGCCCTTTGAGCTGTCGGGCGGACAGAAAAGGCGAGTTGCCATAGCAGGCGTTATGGCTATGGAGCCGAAGGTGCTGATACTCGACGAGCCTGCGTCGGGGCTTGACCCCAAGGGCAGAGAGCAGATACTGGGGCTTATAAAAGAATACCACGAGCAGACCCGCAACACAGTGCTGCTGGTGTCACATTCGATGGAGGATATAGCGAGAAACGTCGATAAAATACTGGTGATGAACGCTTCAAAGCTGTTCTGCTATGACGAGACCGCCAAGGTGTTCCACCGCTCGCAGGAGCTGACAGATATGGGCTTGTCAGTACCCCAGGTAACAAGGGTTTTCAACAGACTTAAAGCTATGGGCGTTGACCTGGGCGAGGACATCTATACAGTCAAGTATGCGAAAAATCTGCTGCTGAAAAGGCTCGGCGGAATGCAGTGAAAAGCAAAGCCGCAGCTTGCCGTGTGTGCAAAAGGAGTATTTGGATTTGATAAAGGATATAACGATAGGACAATACTTCCCCGGCAGTTCGGTGATACACCGAATGGACGCAAGGGTGAAGATAATACTTACGGCGGTGTTTATAGTTATGCTTTTTGCCGCCGATAATATACAGGGTCTGGCTGTGGGCATAGCCTTTACGCTGATAATTTTTCTGGTATCGAAAATACCCCTGAGAATGATGGGCAAGAGCTTGAAGCCTATCATTCCGCTGATATTGATAACAGCGATACTGAATATATTTTTTATAAGAACAGGCGATGTGATACTCCACTGGAAATTTATAAAGATAACCAATGAGGGCGTGGACACCGCGGTGTTTATGATAGTGAGGATACTCTGCCTTATCTGCGGCACCTCGCTGCTGACCTACACCACCTCGCCCATCGACCTTACAGACGCTATAGAACGGCTGCTGTCGCCGCTAAAAAAGATAAAGCTGCCTGTTCATGAGCTGGCTATGATGATGACCATAGCCCTGCGGTTTATCCCCACGCTTATCGAGGAAACAGACAAGATAATGTCTGCCCAGAAAGCCAGGGGGGCGGATATGGAGACAGGAAACCTCATACAAAAGGCAAAGGCGCTTATACCTATACTCATACCGCTGTTCGTGGCTTCATTCCGCCATGCGGAGGAGCTGGCGCTGGCTATGGAGTGCCGCTGCTATCACGGCGGCGAGGGCAGGACCAGAATGAAGCAGCTTAAAATGAGCATGATAGACCTGTGGGGCGCACTTTTTAGCACTCTGTTCTTAGCAGGTGTGATAACGGTAAATATCCTGACCTGAAAAGGAGGGCTTTAGCATGGAAACATTTTAACGGATATGACCCGGGACGAGCAGATAAAAAAGCTGGACAGAAGAGTAAGAGCACTTGAAAATAAAGTCGGCGGAGGTAGTGAGATGTCAAAACTGATAATGGACCTTATAGGTATGGACTGCACCATTGAGCTTGATTACGGCGAAAAGCGCTGCAGGGTCATGGACGCGGACGAAGAGTGGGTAAAGCTGCTTATATACGGCAAAAAGGCAGATGAGGCCGTTCTGCGCAGGATAGACGATATCCAGCAGATAAAGCTCGGCTGACCATGAGATACTTCAAGCTCACCATAGCCTATGACGGCTCATGCTACCACGGCTGGCAGCGGCAGGATAATTCTCTTGCGGTGCAAGAGGTGTTTGAGCACGCACTGTATAAGCTGACGGGGCAGAAGATAACCGTTCAGGGCTGTTCAAGAACAGACGCAGGGGTCCATGCGAGAAATTATGTGCTGAGCTTCCCCCTTGACTCCACCATAACCTGCCGCGGCTTGCAGCTGGGGCTGAATTCATGGCTGCCTGACGATATATCGGTCATCGGCAGCGAGGAGACTGATGAAAGCTTTCACGCACGATACAGCTGCAAGGGCAAGGAGTATGAGTATATTGTACACAACAGCAGGATAAAAGACCCCTTTTTAAAAAATGCGGCTTTCAGGAACACCTACCCCATTGATGAAAAAAAGCTGGATAAGGCAGCCAAGGACTTTGTGGGCACACACGACTTCAAAGCCATGTGCTCTGCCGACTGCACCAAGGAAAACACCGTGCGCACCATACACTGTTTCAACGTGAGAAGAGAGGGCGACAGGGTGATATTCACCGTATCGGGAAACGGCTTTTTGTATAATATGGTGAGGATAATGGTAGGCACCCTGCTTTTTATAAACGAGGGCAAGATAGGCGAGAACGCCATACCATCTATAATAGAGTCCCGTGACAGGAAAAAAGCAGGCAAAACAGTACCCCCCCAGGGGCTGTATCTCAACAAGGTATATTATTGACAGATGACCCGTAGGGGGTCTGAAGATCATAACATCTAAAAAGCACCAGAGACAGATATAGGAGCAGGAGAGATTTGAGCAGTAAAAATAAAGGACGAAGCAAAAAGAATAATAAACGCTTTCAGAGACAGCTGAAGTCGGGCAAGGTCGAAAAGACCTTCCGGGTGATAACCGAGAAGGAGATCGTCAAGAAGACCGACGACGAGGGCAACGAGGAGACCGTTACCGAGGAAAAGGGCGGCAAGCTCAAAGAGGTGGAGACACCTAACAAGCGCAGGCAGAAGGCTGACAGTGAGAGCGAGAAACAGTCCGAAAAGGAAAGGGCGCAGATAAAAAGCGTCAGCGCCGCCGAGAGAAAAGCAGGCGTGCAGCAGAAGTCTAAGATAACAGACATAAGGGCTGCCAGACGGCGTGAGAAAAATAAAAAGCGTATAAAAAGCCTTGTTATAGTGCTGGTCATAGCCATATTCGCAGCGGCAGTTTATCTCACAAGGAGCTATTGGGTGCCAAAGCTTGAGGGCGTGCTGGACAGACCCCGGGAAACTGTGGTCAACGACGGCAAGATACAGTCAGGCAACTTCCCCCTCAGCTTCAGCGAGGGCTCGGTGAGCAGTATCTCGGGCATAGGCAATTATCTTGCCTGCCTTGACAAGAACCAGCTTAAAATATATAATGAAAGCGGCGAGGAAACGAACTCATTCAGCCATAACTATGCCGACCCTGTGCTGAAAACTGCGTTAAAGCGCATGATGGTCTACGATAAGGGCGGCAGCTCGCTTATGGTCATGAACCGTAAAAACGAAATGTTTTCCAAAACGGTCAGGGACCGTATCATTCTTGCAGAAATTGCCGACAATAATAACATTGCCGTTGTTACCGAGGACGATAAGTACGCCGCAATAATGTATATCTTCGACCAGAACGGCAGGGAGATATTCAAGTGGTCAAGCAATGCAAGAGTGCTGAGCGTAAGCTTCAGCGCCGACGGCGAGGGCTGCTATGTCACCACCTTTTCATCAAAAAGCGGCTCGCTGGTATCTGTTATGAGATATTTCAGGTTCAACTCATCTGAGGAGATAGTAAAGAGCGCAGACCTGCCTGTGCTGGCTCTCAAAGCGCTTGAAAACGACAACGGCGAGTTCTGGATAGTGGGAGATACCGCTTTCCTCAGGCTCGACGAGGACGGAAATATCATAATGCAGTATGACTATACCGCAGAGCTTATCGACTTTGACCTGAGCAGCGGCTGCGCTGCCCTCTGCTTTGACGGTATACAGAGAAAATCCACTGAGCTGATAATGTTCAGCTCAGACTCTGACAGCTCAGAGCCTGACAGCGCTATCTATACCGACGACGGCGACCCTGTGAGCCTGCATATCAAGGACTCAAAGGTGATACTGCTTAAAAACAGGCTGGTGGAGTGCTACGACTATTCGGGCAACCTGCTTGCCACCGCCGAGCTGACGGCGGATTATACCGACTTCACATATTTCAGCGATAACATATATTTCCTGGATTACAGAGAGATAAACAAGATCTCATTCACCACCTGACGGGAGGGTCTATATGGCACTGTTTCTTGACGGGGCAGTTATCGTTATACTGATAATAACCTGCATAGTGGGCTTTGTAAAGGGCTTTGTCAAATACCTGGTAGGCATGGTATCGACCATTGTCGCCGTAGCCCTGGCTATATGGGGCTCAAACACGCTGGCTGAGCCTGTTTACGAAAGGTTTTTTAAAGAGCCTGCGCATAATGCGGTGTATAATGCAGTGGAGGAGTTTGACCCTGCAAAGCTGATATCCGACCTGCTGGAGGAAAAGGAGCTTGCAGGCTACCTTAATAATGACGAGATAAAAAGCGCTATCGACTCAGAGGGGGAGCTTGGACCGAATATCGGCAATATGCTCACCGAAAAGGGCGCCGACAGCGATACCGTGAACGAAGCTGTCGAGCAGATAAACGCACTTTTCGGCGCAGAGCTGCCCGGGCAGATAAGAGATAAGCTGGACGAGACGGGAGCGTCAAAATATGTGGCAGAGATAGAGATACCCACCGACGAGCTGAAAAAGCTGTCCTCAGACCTGCTTGATAAAAATACCGACGCAGCTGCCGAATATATCTGCGAAAAGGCAGTAGACCCGATGGTGACCAGCGCAGTGAGGACAGGGCTGTTCATGATATGCTTTATAGCTGTATCACTGGTGCTTAAACTGATAGTTTTCATATCGGGCATACTTAACGAGCTGCCCGAGGTGAGCGCAGCCAACCGCTTCGGCGGACTGCTGCTTGGCGCTGTCAAGGGCATACTCTACTGCGCACTTATAGCCTTTATGCTGTGTACCGTGGTGAACGCTACCCACGATACCCTGGCAGCCTTTAACTCAAAAACTGCCGAGAGCACTTACCTGTTCAGGTATTTCTTCGACTTTTTCTACCGCTAGAGGCAAGAGGCAAGAAGCAAGAGGCAAGAAAACCGTTTTACCCGATTATGTCGATAAGACGAGCATAGTTTATTTTTCAAGGTGCAAAACCAATTTACCAGACTTTGTAAAAAAGCGAACAAAGTGGGTCATTCAAAGCTCAAACATAGCGTGCGCTCAAGCCTCGCACCAGCAGGCTTGCAGGGCGGGGGCGGAGCCCCGGCTCAGGGCACAAAAGTATTAGTAAGGAAAGGAGCAATATATATGATAAAATGTTCAAGATGCGGTAAAAGACCTGCGGTGGTTTTTGTATCATCAACAAACCCCAGCGACCCTTCAAAGGCGATGAAGAACGAGGGTCTGTGTCTTAGCTGCGCAAGAGAGCTGAAAATACCTCAGGTAGAGGAATATATAAAGAAAATGGGCATCTCTGACGAGGAGATAGAAGCCATGAACGAGACCTTTGAGGAGTTCGGCGACGGCGACGATTTTGAGCTGGGGGGCAGCGGCACTATGCCCGACTTCCTCAGCAACCTTTTTGGCGGCTCGGGAGTGCTGGGCAACCTGGCAAACTCTTTAAACCCACAGAAGAACCAGCCCGATAATACCGCACAGGGTCGAAACAGGGCGGCGGACGCTAAAAAAGAAAAGAAGAAAAAGCTGAAATTTTTAAGCAGCTACTGCACCAACCTTACCCAGAAGGCAAGGGACGGTCAGCTTGACAATATCATCGGCAGAGACAGAGAGATATCAAGAGTTGAGCATATACTTTCAAGAAGGCAGAAAAATAACCCCTGCCTTATTGGTGAGCCGGGCGTGGGCAAGACCGCCATCGCCGAGGGCATCGCCCAGAAGATAGTAAGCGGCAATGTGCCCTTCCACCTTGTTGATAAAGAGGTCTATCTGCTGGACCTCACCGCACTGGTGGCAGGCACACAGTTCAGGGGACAGTTTGAGAGCCGCTGCAAGGGTCTGGTGGAAGAGGTCAAGAGCGAGGGAAATATCATTCTCTTTATCGACGAGGTGCATACCCTTGTGGGCACAGGCGACTCAGAGGGCTCGATGAATGCTGCAAACATACTTAAACCCTCACTTTCAAGGGGCGAGATACAGGTGATAGGCGCTACCACCTTTAAGGAGTACCGCAAGTATATCGAAAAGGACTCAGCCCTTGAAAGGCGTTTCCAGCCCGTAACCGTGGGCGAGCCTACAGTTGAGGACACCGTAGAGGTATTAAAGGGCATAAGCAAGTATTATGAGAACTACCACAGGGTGCATATCGACGACGCCGCACTTAGAAAATGCGCCGTGCTTTCGGAGAGATATATAAACGACAGATTTCTGCCCGATAAGGCTATCGACCTGCTGGACGAAGCCTGCGCAGTCACCAGCATAAGAACTCCCGAGATAGCGGAGTTTGATAAGCTCAACGCCGACCTTAAACGGCTGGAGGACGAGGTGGAAGCCAAGGAGAGCAGCAGCGACCCCGATTATGAGGCGCTTGCCACCGACAAGGCGGAGATACTTCGCATACAGCAAAGGCTCACCGAGGTGGAGGAGACCCTCAGCCATGTTTATGTCACCGACGCCGACCTGTCTAAAGTAATAGAGCTGTGGACGGGCATACCTGCCAACAAGATAGCCGAGACGGAGTATGACAAGATAAAGAACCTTAAAGGCGAGCTGTCAAAGCGTGTTATCGGTCAGGAGAACGCCGTTGACAAGGTGGCTAAGGCGATAAAGCGCACAAGAGTGCAGCTCTCAAAAAGGAGACGCCCTGCGTCATTCATCTTTGTGGGACCCACAGGCGTGGGCAAGACCGAGCTTGTAAAGGTGCTGGGCGAAACGCTGTTTGACGCCACCGAGCCCCTTATTAGAGTGGATATGTCGGAGTTTATGGAGAAGCACAGCGTATCAAAGCTGATAGGCTCACCCCCCGGTTATGTGGGCTTTGACGAGGCAGGTCAGCTCACCGAAAAGGTAAGGCGCAGACCCTACAGCGTGGTGCTTTTTGACGAGATAGAAAAGGCTCACCCCGATGTGATGAATATTCTTCTGCAAATTCTTGACGAGGGCAAAATAAACGACTCCCAGGGCAGGAGCGTTTCATTTGAGAACACAGTTATAGTCATGACCTCAAACGCAGGCTCAGCCGATAAGGACACAGGCGTGGGCTTTAACAAGACAGATAACGAGATAGCCCAGAACAAGGCTATGAAGGCGCTGAGAGAATTTTTAAGACCCGAGTTTTTAGGCAGGATAGACGAGATAATCGTGTTCAACAGCCTTACCGAGGAGGACTATGCCAAGATAGCAGCCCTTATGCTGGACGAGATGAAGCAGCCCCTTGAAGAAAAGGGCATAAAGCTGGTGTATGACGAGGCTGCCCTCAAACTTATCGCTAAAAAATCCCACGGCAAAAAGCTGGGCGCAAGAGATATAAGACGAGTTATACGCAGCGAGATAGAGGATAAGATAGCCGAAGCCATTATCGAAAAGGGCGAGGGCGGAATAGCAGGCGTTTCGGTATCAGCCGAGAATGACGAGCTCACTGTGGCTTCACTGTGATATGCTGGACCCTGTAATAAGAGATAAGCTTTTTTTCCAGCTGGAAACAACCTCCCCGAAAATACGTATTTTTGAGGAGGTCATCATAGGCTCGTCAAGGTGCGATTTTTTCACCGTCACCGATAAGCTCACAGGCTATGAGATAAAAAGCGACGCCGACAGCTACACAAGGCTTAGATCTCAGATAAAAAACTATGATAAGTTTTTTAACGAAAACTATCTGGTGGTGGGGGAGAGCCACCGCAAAAGCGCCGAAAGGCACCTGCCCGACCACTGGGGCATAATAGTGGTGGGGCAAAGCATAGAAAAGCTGCGTGAAGCAAAGCCCAGCCCCAAGGTGAATATGACCAGCCAGCTCAGACTTTTGTGGAAAAGGGAGCAAAGAAACATACTAAAGCGCTACAGCCTGCCGAAATACCCTCAGAAAAGCAGGGCGTTCATAACAAAAAAGCTTATAGACTGCATAGACAGCGAGCTGCTGCTGGGTGAGATATGCAGCGAGCTTTTTGAGCGCGACTATGTAGCAGAGGGCTTTGTAAAGCTGTAAAGAATAAGACTTCCGTCAACAAAAAAGGCGGAAGTTTTTTATCCCGACGCAGGTAAAAAAACCACTTTTATCCATGCAGCCTGAATAATCTGCCGAAACGGTGTGCATAATAACAGCAGTAATCGAAAAGGAGGTCATTAAAAATGACGAGTAAAGAATTACTGTATATTGAAGATGCGCTGGGTCACGAGCAGTTTTTCCAGACCAAGTGCGCACAGACCGCAGGGGAGATACAGGACCCCGAGCTGAAAAGCTTTGTGGAGAATATAGCCTCACAGCACAGACAGATATTCAGCGACTTTTACGGTCTGCTGGGTTAAGAAAGGAGCTATCGGTATGCAAGACAAAGACCTTATGGAAAATATCCTGCTGCTTGAAAAGGGCGTGTGCGACCTTTATATGCACGGCGCTATCGAGTCATCAACAGGCAGCGTTCACCAGGCATTCAGCACAGCCCTCAACAGCTCGCTGAGTATGCAGGACTCGATCTACAGCAAAATGTCAAACAAGGGCTGGTATCCCACCGAGAATGTGGAGCCGAACAAGATAGACTGCGTGAGACAGAAGTTTTCTGCACAGCAGTGATATCCTATTGATAAAAGCAGGCAGAGGTGTAAAAAACCTCTGCTTGTTTTTCTGTCTCCCCCACCTGTGCCTCTAGAGGCAAGAAACTAGAGGCAAGAAGCAAGAGTCCTCTTTTCAGACTTTGTTTGTTTGGGAAGTTTCTT
>CALCRR010000124.1 GCA_937894495.1 uncultured Ruminococcus sp.
CCGGGCGCCAGACGGCTTGCAGGGGTTGCCCTCGACGCAGTCAGGGCGGGGGCGGCGCCACCCAGCTCAAGGCACAAAAGCACAAAGCAGTCTGCCTTGTTCACAAAAACCATGTAAAACTTTAGCAAAAGATATGTATAAAAAAATGTCACATTATGCTATAATTTATCATGTTAACAGACTATTGCTTTAACGTCAATTATCAAGACCGACAGTTTTCGGCACAGCGAATAAGAACGGAGGAAGAACTATGTTTTGCAGAAAGTGCGGAAGCCCAATGGATAATGCGGCTGTATTCTGTCCTGCCTGCGGCGAAAGGGTCGCCGACGGTACGGGTGATCCTCAGCCTGTAAATGCATATCCTCAGCAGGCAAACGTCCCCCAATATAATAATGCACAGCAAAATTACTATCAGCAGCCCTATGCCCCATATCCTCAGGATAATTCTTATCAGAATAATTATCAGAATGGATATCAGAACGGCTATACAGGCTATGCGCCCCCTCAGCAGCCCATGTACGGCTATCCGCAGCAGCCTGTCAAGGTGCACTATAAAGAGCAGGTCGCGCCGCAGTTCGGGCTGCCTGTGCTTATCGCCACAGCAATTATCGGGCTCCTCATACTGCTGAGCTTTTACCTTATGAAAGCCACCGGCTGGAGCTACAACGGCGTAGGCGAATACTATACATATTTCAGCTTTATAGATAAAGTTGCAGATGATATCGAGAGCCCTTCCGCAGTGCTTATAATAGGCTTTTTCTTAGTTCTTCTCATGACCCCTGCGGTCATCACGCTGTCGGTCATCGCCTTTGTAAAAATGGGCGTAGGCAAATACCATACGGCATGGGTGCTTTTAAAGGTCAACTGGATACTGCTTACCATAACCAAGACCTTCCAGATGCTGCCCACCCTGTTTTTCAGGAATGAGTTTTCCTCTATGTGGATGGACCGTTCAAGCTTTGTAAAGACCCCTGTGCTGCTGATACTGTCGTTTTTCTTCACCATAGGTATGCTGGTATTCTCCTGCATGGCTTCGGGCAGAACAAAGCAGAAACCGATGTATTAAGATAAATTCACAAAATAACAGCAAAGGCACTTTTGTCGGGCGTGACAAAAGTGCCTTTTTAACTATGAAATTATCAATTAAACTTTTAGAGGTAAAAA
>CALCRR010000125.1 GCA_937894495.1 uncultured Ruminococcus sp.
CCTCCGGGGAGGACTCGACCTTTTGCCCACTCCACAATAGTGCGATAGGTGGGGGGAGGCAAAGGGTGCGTTACGCACCCTCGGCGGCGGCGCCTACGTTTACCATGGTCAGCATTGAGAATATGTATGCCTGTATGCAGCCTGAGAACAGATCGAAGTAAATGCTCAGTACCGCAGGTATACCTACCTGGAATACGTTAAAGCCCCATGAGCCCATCTCAAAGCTCAGGTGCAGTGCCGACGACAGCGCTCCCAGTGCCGAATAAAGCAGACCTGTTATTACCATGCCGCCTGCAACGTTGCCGAAAAGACGGAACGCCATCGACGCAGGTGTGGCTACCTCGCTGATAAGGTTAAGGGGCAGTATGAAGGAAACAGGCTGCGCAAAGCTTTTAAGATAGCCGCCGAAGCCGTTTGCCTTAATTTTGTGGAATGTTATCAGTATAAAGGTTATCAGCGCCCAGCCTGCGGTGACATTGATATCCGCAGTCATCGACCTTAAGCCCACCATGCTTATAAGCGCACCCAGCACTGCCGAGATAAGCAGCGCACCTATGTACGGCGCATAGCCCATCAGAGCCTCGCCCATGTTGTCCCTCACCATGCCGTTGACGAACTTGACGAACATCTCGGCAACTACCTGCCTTTTCTTCTCAGGCACTTTTTTAAGGTCCTTGGTCAGCCACAGACAAAGCAGCGTTACCACCACTATGATGAGCCAGCCCATGACCACCGTCTCGGTCACCTGTATCTTTCCTATCTCAAAAACGACCTTGGGGCCGTCGCCTATACCATTCATTAAAATTATCCTTTCTTAGAGGAGCCTGACATTTCGCTGAACATCAGTATTATCTTCGGAAAAAACTGCGGCAGCAATATGCCCGTGAAATTAGCAAGCCCCGTCAGCGCAGCCGCTGCACACAGTATGAACAGCCCTGCAAAGCGCACAGCATAGCACACTCTCATCATTCTCACAGCCCTTGACTTTTCGGAGGCAACTGCCCTTTCGCACACCCTTGCAAGGTACTCATAGCAAAGGCACATATAGCCCCAGCCCAGAGCAAAGCCTATAAGATTTTCTGCGCTAAAGCCCCATATCAGCGTTACCGCAAAGCAGACCGCCGTCATCACCGCCGAAACGGGATATATCCTTTTCAGCAGAGGACGCAGCACAGAGCCCTTGGGGTCATTACTTTTCAATGCGGCTCACTCCTTACATTATCCCGAGGATATCACACCTCTGAAATGCCGCGGACTTACCAATTTTGCGTACCTAATAATTATAACATCTTTCGCCCTGTTTTTAAAGGGGGTAAACACGACTTTTGGTATTTTTTACATTTTGTTCACATTCTGCCGTGCCTGCGCATTCACTGTTTATAACATGATAGCACAAAAATGACCATTAGTCAATATTAAAATAACTAACGGTCATTAATTTTGTAAGAATATACAAAATGTCGGCAAAGCAACAGCTTTTAACGCAGTATTATCAATACTTCATCTGCGCCGCACGCCTGATGATATCATCTTCCTTGATACCGAACTTTTCAAAGACCTCACCTGCGTACACGTTATCCGAGGGCATGGCTTTTTCTATTTTGTACCTGCGCTCGCCGTTGTCGCCAACGGTCACAACAATGCTTTCTGCCTTGGTGCGCATGGCAGGGTCGGTGTTCAGCTTCATGACCTTAAAGGCTATGTCCGTCAGGTGGGTGGCAAAAATGCCCCTTACTCCCAGCATACAGAAAATCTTCACCAGCTTTGCGGCTATCTCAACGCACTCCACGGGGGTGGTGCTCTGTATAGACTCGTTCATCAGCAGCAGGCTGTGGTTGGTTATGGTATCGCTAATGGTCTTGAACTCTTTTATCTCGGTGGTAAAACGGCTGGCGTTAATGCCCAGCTCCTCCTCTTTGGGAAAATGGGTGTAGATATAATCCACCGCCGATATCTCGCAGCTTTCGGCAGGCACAAAAAAGCCTGCCTGCGCCAGCACCTGACAAATGCCCATACCTCTTACAAAGGTGGTCTTGCCGCCGTTGTTGGCGCCTGTTAAGATATAAAAGCCTGCGTCGTCATCAAAGGTGATGTCGTTGGTGACTACCTCTTTTTTGCTGTCCTTATTGCGGATATTATAGAGTGAGGCTTCCTGATAGTAGATAAGATCAAAAAGCCCTTTGATATCCGCACGCCTTTCCTCTTTGGGGAGCACCGTGGGGCAGCACATTTTCAAGCCCTTGGCTTCAACGCTTTCAATCAGCGACACCGCGCCGATGTAGAACTCCAGCTGATAATTTATGCTGAAAATATCCTTTATCCCCAACTTCTGATAATCCGCCATGACCTTGGCGAGCTTTTTCACCAGCTTTCGGGTGAAGTCGTCCAGCTCTTTAAAAAGGGTCTCGTCAACGGTATTTACAAGCAGCTCGTCCGCCGTGAGGTCATCGTCGTTGCGGTATTTTTTATGCAGGTTATCCACTGTTTTTTCAGGGAATTTAGCGCCCCTGTAGAGTATCTTGTCGATAAGCGAGGGCTTTAAGATGTATTTCTGGTCCGAATAATCTATAATGCCTGCCGACACCGGCACCAGGTTCTCGTTAAGGTTTATTGCCACGGTGACGCTTCTTATGCGGTCTTTAAGGGCTTTTTCCAGCTCTTCAAGGTTCTTCTTCATGCGGATATAATCCTCGTCGGTATAGCCCTTTTCAAAGTAGTCAAAAAGTCTTTTTATGCCCTCTGACTTTATCTCGCCCTTATGCTCGGTATAAAAGCTGTGCATTATCTCAACGCACTCAACATAGGCATTAAAGGCTCTTATAGCTTCTGAAAGCATTGAGAATGAGTCGGGCTCTGAGAGCTGATATATATTGCCCCTGTCGTTCTCCACCATAACGTTTATTATCTGCCTGACGGTGACCGCCAGCTTGGGTATGGCGATAAAGTCTTTCAGAATGTTCTGCCTGTAGCGTATGACCTCAATGTCGTCGCACATTTCCTCAAACATTCTTATGAGCTTATACTGGTACTGGCGGCAGATAAGATCGGCTGCCTTTTCAAGCTCCAGATTTTTTACGTAGTCGTCAGGTCTGTCAGCAAGCTCCGCTCTCCTCTTCTTGAGCCTGTTGCGGCTCTCCTCGTCGGGATAAAACAGGTCAACGACCTTATTGACTTCTTCTATTTCATCATGCTTCATTTTTATCCCCCTTTGTGCCCCGCCCTGACTGCGTCGAGGGCAACCCCTGCAAGCCTGCTGGCGCGAGGCTTGAGCGCGCGCTTTATTTCGCTATACTT
>CALCRR010000126.1 GCA_937894495.1 uncultured Ruminococcus sp.
TCCAGAAGATGGACATGTATTTTTAAATGGCCTGGCTGAGGCTCTGAATCTTCCTTCTGCAAAAATCTCATGGCGCTTTGAAGGCCAGGAAAACAAGCAGAGTGCTGACATTGCCAATGCTGATCACTCCAAGGCACTTGACTACTTAGTAAATGAGATCCTCTCCAAGGATAAAGAGCTTCTTGCTTCTATTGTTGCCTGCGGACACCGTATCGTTCAGGGCGGTGACATATATAGCGAACCTACTCTTGTAACTGATGAAGTTATCGAAAAAATAGACGGTTTAGCAGAGCTGGCTCCTGTACACAACCACGCTCATGCACTTGCGCTCAGAGCCTGCAAAAAGGTGTTCTCTGATGATGTTCCGCAGGTAGTTGTATTCGACACAGCGTTCCATCAGACAATGCCGCCGTTCAGGGCGGAAAGTCTATCGACCCCTCTATGGGCTTTACTCCTCTTGACGGTGTTATAATGGGTACAAGAAGCGGCTGCATCGATGCATCAGCTGTTACATTCCTTGAAAAGAAGCTCGGCCTTGACCCCGATCAGATGAGTGATTACCTCAATAAAAAGAGCGGATTTTTGGGTGTTTCAGGCATATCATCGGATAACAGAGACGTTTGCGAGGCTGTTTCAAAGGGTGATAAGAGAGCCAAGCTCACAACAGATATGCTCTGCTATGAGATAAAGAAATATATTGGTTCTTACACCGCTGCTATGGATGGTCTTGACGCTGTTCTGTTTACAGGCGGTATCGGTGAAAACTCATGGGAAACTCGTGAGGGTGCTTGTGAGGGAATGGAATTTTTCGGTATAAAGCTTGATAAGGAGCTTAACAAAACTGTAAAGGGCAAGCTCACAAAGATCTCAGCTCCCGATTCAAAGGTAGAGGTATGGGTAGTTCCGACAAATGAAGAGCTTCTCATCGCAAGAGATACACTTGCACTTATTTCTAAGTAAATAATATCGTTTATCGAATATCAAAGACCCCGTACTTAAAGTGCGGGGGTCTTTGTAGTTGGGGCTGCACCCACACGCCCCTCAGCCTTTCTAAGAAAGGCAGCAAGCTTGAAGCTTGACCCATACGCCCTCTTTCTTTTAATTTTGCTGTTTCTTCTAATTCCCGACCAGTTGCCTTTCTAAAGAAAGGCAAGTAAAGATTTTTCTTTTTGTTCATTTCTTTGCTTGCAGCTTCAAGCTTGCTGCCGTATAGTAAAAAATGAAAGATATCTTTTTTTGCCATACGATAAAAACTAAGGCAGACGGTCGGGAATTAAAATAAAAAATTAGAATTAGAGGTAAAAGGGCGTGAGGCAGCATCGATGATCATTGATCGGTGCTGCCTTCCATTTTTTTTGCCAGAATTATAGTGAAATATCCGGTCTTTTCTTTAGGGATATGCCTAAACAGTCTTTGGTTTTCCATTCCGCAGTTTTCAGCGCAGTATATCTCCCTGCCGGCGAGCATTTTTTGTGCATTATCATTGTTAGCCGCCCGCTTCATCAAAACGATGCTTCCGCCTGTGCATGGTGCTTCTGACGGTATATCCGGGTAAATGTGAAGCGGCTCGTCTCCCAAAACAAGCGGTATGCCAAACTCTGCGGCTGCTGCTGTAAAAGAAGGTATCCCGCTTATCATCTGAGT
>CALCRR010000127.1 GCA_937894495.1 uncultured Ruminococcus sp.
GCTTTAGCTCCGCAGACCATGCGATAAGCATGGGCTTTGGCTTTATTATAACACACGGCGAAGGATTTTTCAATAAAGGGTATTTATTTTTAAGTAATTTAACATAAATTTTTGTTGAAATCCATAATAAAATATGATACAATAATAAAAAACAAGCTTTTAAAGGAGTTGAAAAAATTGGACGCCAAAGAACTGCACGCACTGTTGTCACTGACCCTTATTTTTCCCACAGCCAGCCCCCTGCTCATTGAGCTTCTTGACCACTGTGAGGATATATCCGGGCTGTATGAGGATATAAGGAAAAACCGCTCGGGAAAGCTTTACGGAACGCTGAAAGAGTATGCCCGGCAGTTTGACCCTCAGCTGGCTGAGGATATCATAAGCTACTGCGCTGCCAACGGCATACATATCGTCACTATTTACGATGATATCTACCCGGAGCTTTTAAGGTCGATAAGCTGTCCGCCTGTGATACTTTACTGCAAGGGTGATATCACTGCGCTTTCACAGAAGTATTACGGTGCCATAGTGGGCGCAAGGAAGGCTGATGACTACTCGGTCAGAACGGCAAGGCAGTTTTCGGAAGACTTTGTAAGATCGGGCGTGGTGGTGGTCAGCGGCTGTGCATACGGGGTCGACAGTGCAGCCCACACCGCCGCACTTGAAGCAGGGGGAAGGACCATAGCCGTCCTTGGCTGCGGCATTGACTATGATTATCCAAAGGGCAAAATGCCGATGAAGAACGAGATATGCAAAAAGGGTCTGCTCATATCCGAATATCCGCCCCTTCACCACTCGGGTCCTGATAATTTCACCGTGAGGAACAGGATAATTTCGGGTCTGTCTCATTGCGTGCTGGTAGTGCAGGCTGACAAGAAAAGCGGTTCGCTCAACACAGCCTCTCACGCTATCGACCAGGGCAGAGATGTTTACGTTATACCCCCTGCAAATATTTTAAGCGATAAATACGCAGGTCAGGTAGAGCTGCTGCGTGACGGCGCACAGATGGTTTTCACAGCCGAGGATATTTCGATATTGGTTTAGAGACAATAAAAAAGCCGAAGCATTTTTAACACTGCTTCGGCTTTTTGCTTTAGTTATCAGTCGCCAAATGAAACGCCCATATCCTTAGCGTATTTAACGAGCTGGTCGTCCTCAGGCACGAACTTGGTCTTGCCTGCAACGTCAATAAGCTTGTTCTCTGAAACTACTTCCTTTATCATAGCAACGGCATAGCCGTACTTCTCCTTGGCGATAAGCTCGGCAGCGTGTACGCCGAACTTGGTAGCCAGAACTCTGTCATAAGCCGATGGGCTGCCGCCCCTGAGCATATGACCGGGAATGCAGACTCTGGTCTCTCTTCCTGTTTTTTCTTCTATCTGCTTGGCAATTCTCGATGTAGCGGTGGTCAGACCCTGCTCGGCACGGTATTTAGCACGTTCCTTCTTCTTCATCTTAGCCTCAGCCTTGTCAAAAGCGCCCTCGGCAACTGCCATTATCGAAAAGCCCTTTGAGTCACGCTTCTCGCAAGCCTCAGCCAGCTTGTCGATATCGTAGGGTATCTCGGGTATAACTATCATATCAGCGCCGCCTGCAATGCCCGAATACAGGGTGAGCCAGCCTGCCTTGTTGCCCATTATCTCAGCAACAAGTATCCTGCCGTGGGAGTTGGCTGTTGAGTGCAGCCTGTCGATAACATCTGTGGCAGTATCAACTGCGGTATGGAAGCCGAAGGTAACGCTGGAAGCCGGAAAGACCTATCGGATCACGATGAATGTCAGTGACGCTGCCGGCTGCACGGCCTGCTATAAGAACACGGCCACCGGCGCCGAGCGCCTGCTGGAGCTGACGGACGATCAGCTGCGGGAGTGGTACGAAGCCCACGAGCAGGCCATCCGCGACCTCGGCTATGATTACCGCTACGGCGTCGCCACCGAGGCGATGGCCGCGAAGCTGGAGGAGCTGCTGGCCGAAAAGACCGGTTACGCCGAGACGTTGGACGGCCTTCTCAGCGAGTGGGCCGAGGCCATGGAGCAGCAGGGCGTGGAGATCGACGCGAAGAACTTCGCCGCTTCTTTCCGCCGCAGCGTGGTGGATCTGCTGGTGGACAAGACGCTGGCCGACCTG
>CALCRR010000128.1 GCA_937894495.1 uncultured Ruminococcus sp.
GGGGAATAACCTTTCTTCAGAAAGGTTTTCCCCAACAGAACCTGCAGGCAGTAAGACAGTTCATCGTATGCGGCAATGCATGGCAGGGGGCATTATTTAAAGGAAGTGACAGTATTGGTTTGCAGCAGTGTAAAGGGAAAGCTTGTATATTCAAGCAAGGACATGGATTTTATCGAGCTGGAATGGTTCGAGCGTGATAAGAGGGGGCTTAAAAAGCTCACCGTCGGCGGAGAGGAGATAGAGCTTGACACAGGCACTGTGCTTGCCGACAGGGACATAGTTTATGAGGACAAGGACAGGCTGATAGCGGTAAGGCTAAAGCCCTGTGAGGTCATGTCTGTGAGGGTGAACAGCATGACCGAGATAGGCGCCCTTTGCTACAGGCTGGGCAGCCTGGGTCTGGCGGTCTCGATAAGCGGCGAGTGGGTAAAGTTCCCCTTTGATGAAGCGGCTGCCGATAAGCTGAGAGCCGAGGGCTTTTACGGTCAGGTAAGCGAGGAAATATTTGACAGCTTCATTCTGCCCTCACTTAAATATTCCGATAAAACCCTGTAAATTTCATACAACTTTTGCCTTAACGGCTCAACAACTATTGACAAATAACTTTTTTTTATGGTATTATATTATTGAAAGCAAGGGTGCTGTATTTAATTACGGCACCTTTTTTATTTTGGAGTATTTTTGCAGGGGAGGTGAGCGCTGTGAACAGAGCATACAGGGTGCTTGTATTTGACAACAATACAGGCTCCTTTGACCGCCTTAAAAGAATGTCGGTGTGGCAGGAGAAAAGCTATGAGATAATCGGCAAGACTGCCGAGATAAAGGTGCTTGATGACGCCTGCCGAACAGGCTCAGCCGACCTTGTCATATGCTACAACAGACCCCCTCTTATCAATACCGAGTCGGTGATCGCAGCGGTCAAAAGGTGCTCTGAAACAGCGGTCTGCATAGCGGTCAGCCCCTTTGATGACTCTGAGAATATGCGAAAATGCTTTATAATGGGCGCAGTTGATTATCTCACCGAGCCTGTCAGCGAGAACCGCCTGAGAGAAGCGCTGGTGCGTGCTTCCGCCCTTATCGACAGCTCATTTACCGAGAGCGAATATCAGCAGACCCTGCAGGAGTACCTGGAGCGGACAGAGTGCAGCGATGTAAAGTTTCTCCACCGCCTGCATGAGTTTCTGGCAGAGTGCGAGAACATGACAGTCTCCACCGAGTATGCCGCCGACTGGTTCGGCTTCAATAAAGACTACTTCGGCAGAATGTTCAAGCAGAAAATGGGGCTCACCTTTGGCGAGTTCTACAAGCTTTTCAGGATAAGATACGCCGAAAAGCTGTTGGCATCGGGCAGGTACAAGGTCTACGAGGTCAGCGAGCAGCTGGGCTTTTCCTCGGTGGATTATTTTACCTCGGTTTTCAAAAGGGTAACAGGCACAACTCCCTCACAGCTCAAAAAAATATAGTCTGAAATGGAAGAGAAAATGTCTGAAAATTAGTGTATAACAGCAGTCAAAATTATGCTATATTATTTTTATCGGCAGATTTACTGACCGACAGCTGATAGAAAAAAGCAGTGAATTTATCCCATCTTAAATTAAACGGAAATTAAGGGGAAGGCATCCGATCGCCGACCCCTTGTTTCCGTTACGCTTGTTTTTAAGAGAGATTTTTTGTACACTTAAATTTGTCGTTGAACAGGTGCAAAATGTATGATTTTTATAGGATATAATAAATTGACTTTTCCCTTGATATACTGTAGAATTGTAACCAGTGAAGGCAATGACGCCGTAGTTCCCCCAAGGGGGCAGTGTTGGTCATTGCTTTTTGTTTTGCAGTAATTTTTTATCAGGAGGTATAGTTAAAATGTCATCTTATGTAGACGAAATAATCGAGCAGGTCATCAAGCAGAACCCCAGCGAGCCTGAGTTCCATCAGGCAGTAAGAGAGGTGCTGGAGTCTATCAGAGTAGTGGTGGACGCCAACGAGGAGCAGTTCAGAAGAGACGCTCTGCTTGAAAGACTGGTAAACCCCGAAAGACAGATCAAGTTCAGGGTTCCTTGGATAGACGACAAGGGCGATGTTCACGTAAACACAGGCTACAGAGTTCAGTTCAACTCGGCTATCGGTCCCTACAAGGGCGGTCTCAGACTTCATCCCTCGGTAAATCTGGGTATCATCAAGTTTCTGGGCTTTGAGCAGATATTCAAGAACAGCCTTACAGGTCTGCCTATCGGCGGCGGCAAGGGTGGCTCGGACTTTGACCCGAAGGGCAAGAGCGACAGAGAGGTAATGCGCTTCTGTCAGGCATTTATGACAGAGCTTTGCAAATATATCGGCGCTGACACCGACGTTCCCGCAGGCGATATCGGCACAGGCGGACGTGAGATCGGCTATATGTTCGGTCAGTACAAGAAGATCAGAGGTCTTTTTGAGGGAGTCCTCACAGGCAAGGGTCTCACCTACGGCGGCTCACTTGCCAGAACAGAGGCTACAGGCTACGGTCTGCTTTACATAGTTGAGGAGCTCTTCAAGTCCCACGGCAGCAGCCTTGAGGGCAAGACCGCAGTGGTATCGGGCGCAGG
The DNA here is from genome assembly GCA_937894495.1 of uncultured Ruminococcus sp. GTDB lineage: Bacteria > Bacillota > Clostridia > Oscillospirales > Ruminococcaceae > Hominimerdicola. The sequence goes on from CALCRR010000128.1 coordinate 2,583, forward strand.
CAACGTGGCTATCTACGCTATCGAGAAGGCTCAGCAGCTGGGCGCTAAGGTAGTTACCTGCTCAGACTCAACAGGCTGGGTATACGACCCCGACGGCATCGACGTTGCAGCTCTTAAAAAAATCAAGGAAGTTGACAGAGCAAGACTTACCGAGTATAAGAATTACAGACCCAACTCCGAGTACCACGAGGGCAGGGGAGTATGGGCTGTCAAGGCTGATATCGCACTGCCCTGCGCAACTCAGAACGAGCTGGGCATAGACGATGCAAAGCAGCTGGTGGCAAACGGCGTAACTGCTGTTGCAGAGGGCGCAAATATGCCTACCACCGAGGAAGCTACAAAGTATTTACAGGATAACGGCGTATGGTTCATACCCGGCAAGGCTGCAAACGCAGGCGGAGTTGCTACATCGGCTCTTGAAATGTCACAGAACAGCGAGCGCCTCAGCTGGACCTTTGAGGAGGTAGATTCAAAGCTCAAGGGCATTATGGTGAACCTCTACCACAACATTGACGATGCCGCAAAGAAATACGGCTTTGAGGGCAACTATGTTGTAGGCGCAAATATCGCAGGCTTTGAGAAGGTCCTTGATGCGATGAACGCACAGGGCATAGTTTGATAAGGAGAATAACGCATGGATAAAACAGCAGAGCTTATCGGTCATCTGCCTGTGTGTGCCATAGAGGGGAACCACCCTGCAATGCTTATCGGCACACCGCAGAGAGATACAAGTCTCGATACTCAGACCAACTGTGAGTATACAGCCAACACCGAGACCTGGGATTGACCTCCACATCAGTACAACGGCAGCACCGTTTTTTCGATGCTGCCTTATGCTGTTTTATTTGTGAGAGTTTGAAAGGAGTTTAGTGATGAAAAAAATTCTTCTCTGCAAAGAGACAGACCCCCTTGAAACACGAACCGCACTTATCCCCGATGATGTCAAAAAGCTGACAGGCATGGGCTATGAGATAAAGGCGGTAAAGGGTACGGGAGAAAAAAGCGGCTTCAATGACGAAGCATACGAGAAAGCAGGCGCTGTTCTTGTGGCTTCTAACGAAGAAGGCTTCAAGGGCAGCGAAATCATTTTGCGCATACTAAAACCCGCCACCACCGCAGGCATAGAAAAAAACGCCCTGCACCTTAGCTACCTAGACCCGTTCAA
>CALCRR010000129.1 GCA_937894495.1 uncultured Ruminococcus sp.
GGAACGGAGAAACCCCACAGCACCACTCGACCTTGCAGAGCGTAAAACTAACCGCCAAAAAGAAAAAGCCCTCAGAAACGCTTGCAGAGCGTTTCCGAGAGCTTGCAGTTAGTATTCAGTTCCATTTGGGTATGTGCAGATTATGGTATGCTCCACAATACTGATTATGACTTGTGTGGAACGGATTTTGAGTGCGCCAATAGACTATGGGCTGTTGACTTAGGAATCTTAAAGAAATAAGTTGATACTACACTTTAGGAATCACATTGTATTTTCAATATGATTTGATGCGATAAGATATCATGTTAAATCTTTAAGAATCCTTAGGTGTTTATTTGTTTAGAAGATGACTTGATTTCAACCGAGAGAATAAAGTCTGCCATAGCTATTGCAGCATTAACAAACAAGCGAGCATGATGTTCATCAATTGCAATCCTTTTAGCACCAACACCGTGAGCATCACTGTCTTTATTTCTCATTTCAGAGATTGAAGAAACGATTTTCTCTAATCCTGAAAGCAATGTGTTTATACGCTTATCAGTATTAGCATCGCCGTGCATATTGTATAAATCTTTAACTTGCTTATATAAGTCGTTTATGTTGCCTGATGTAGACGGAATATCATTCTTCTTCTCTATCACATAGCAGAATACTTCTTCAAGTAATGTTCTTGACTTAGTAATAGCACTATCAAAGTTTCTGTTATCAACATCTTCCATAGCTCTAATAGAAATACTTCTAATATACTCACGGTCAATATTTTTAATTTTCGGGGCTTTAACTTCTACTTTAGCACCAATTTTTCGGATAATAAACTGTCCATTAGCACTTGTAAGTTCATTTCCTCCAAAATAAAGTATACCATTTATCTTGCCAAGTATCACTTGAATAAATTGGTTGTACGCCTCATCAACCACAGTTGCTTCATGACCTGACAGCATTTTTGAAAATTGTTGTTTGTCAAATATATATGACAAAAGGTCAGAACAACGCTCTGCCTTAATGCAATGTTCAAATAAATCATCGAGATACTGCCATCTGCTTTGATTAACACCACCCCAAGTATATGTGACTGGAAGTCCGAAAAGCGATGATAGACCACATAAATCTGGTCCGCTAAGATAAGGTATAGAAATATTTACAGAGTCAAGCGTATCCTTGAATTGATATTCTTCAAATTTAGTATCCCCATCGAGAATAGCATAAATATCTTTGTTCATTAGCAAACGATAAGGATTCTGAACTTTATCACCCATTATATTTCTCCTAATTGGTTTAAGATTGAGTATCGACGAACTCAATATACAGCTTAACAGCCCTCCGTATCTGTGATTTAACAGATACGGAAAGAACCTTAAAGCTATCATTTGTTTCTAAATCTTCCAAAGAACACGAAGCGATATTATCCGTGCCTAATATTGATAAAGCTCTTTTTACCCTTGAAGCATTATCCATAGATACCTTGTGTGTTATATGTTTGTTATCTTGTAACCATTTCTTGAAATCTTCCATATAGCACCTTACCAATCAAGCATGAGTAGCAAACTTTTCCATAGTCTTATTGGAAATAAGTCTGCTAATATCAGTTCCGAGGTTATCAACAATAATGCTGTCAAAATCTTCAAAATCTATCTCCCTAACATCGTGATAGATATGATTATACAGATATTCGCTGAAAGTGCTTGCAAGAATGATTACAATGGGGTTACCCTTAATATCACGCTTGGCTGCTGGAACATACCGAGGAGTAATAACTATCGTGTAATCTCCGCCAATCTGTTCACGGTGTTCTTTAAGTCTGCCAGCGTTTATAAGCGATAGTTTGTTTGCGGTGGACTTTGCTTCAACAGCGAATTTTTTGCGCCGTGTAATATACAGGCACTCTATGTCTGTATGACCTGCGCCACCAATTTTCTTTGCTTCAACATTAACAAACATATTGAAGCCTTCTTCCAACACATCTTCAAACAGATATGCTGTATCATTTTCGGGATTGTTTGAATACTCTTCAATGAGTTTAGGAAGTTCAAGCAGTTTAACTTGCAGCTCATCTTCCTCCCCAATCTCATCTATCAGGAGCTTGGGATAGAACGAGTAAATCTCCTTTATGACATCAAGTGTCATTCTTTCCGTATCATTAAGCAGAAGTGGCTTTTGGAAACAAGAGTGAGCTGCCAACATAAGCTCAACAAACGGCTTGATCGCAGGAGCAAGATTAACATATCCAGTTGTAAGTATTCTTTTGGTAGGATCGCTTTTACTGTTGGTCTTTTGAGGGTGGAATAATCTTACAAGTTCCTCACCCTTAAAGGTTTCAATTATCCCTGCCGTTCTAAGCAACTTTTGTGTGTAGTATTGCCATTCATAAACACAGTTGACATAGGTATGCTCGTCCTTTTTCATCAAGTCAGCAACATCCTCTTTGCTTAACTTACGAAATTCCAGTATATCCTTTACTAACTTTTCATAATTTTCGGGGGTTGCTGTTTTCTGAAAAGCAATGAAATAAGCATATTCCGAATTATATAAACGGCAATTCAACCTCTCATCGGTCAACAGCTTGAAAATAAGACGGAACGGATAAAGCTGAAAGCAAGCGGGAGTACCATTTGCCGGATGTTCAAACTGAATTGCAAAAAGCATTGTGGTAAATATTTTTTTCAGCTTTTCAGGCTCATTGATATGTTCAAGGAATAGATTGCCGAGCGGACTAAAAATAAACCGCTTTGAATTGCTTTCCTTGTCCTCGTAGCCGAACATATAGTATTCCAAAGTATTGATACGATGATTTATCGAATCTAACGGTCTTTCCTTTGGATTGCGGGTTTTATACATATCGAGGGCGGCAAGTCGCTCCTGCATACGGTAACGTTCTGTATCGCTGATATTAGTTCCACAGCTATTCTTTACATCTAAAGCCACAGCCTGAATAAGCTCATAATTGCTTGTGTGCTTATAGAGTATCCACTTTTCACGCTCAACCATTATGGGCATTTTCTTCAACTCCTATCAATTCTATTATTCTTTCCATAAGGTGTGGAGGGATTGCTTCACCGATAATCGTGCGAATGAACGTATCGGTAGAGCTTTCGGGGAAATCAATATCTTCTGGTATAGACGAAACAATAAATGTTTCAAGCAGAGTAAGCACTCTCGGATCGGAATATGTTCCGTCATCTTGTAAATAGCCTGGGTGAACATTGTTGTGTGAGCTTATGCTACCACAGTATGTTGTTCGAGCTGGGCAAGGCTGATCCCAAACCATTCGCTTAAAGGTGTTATGAAAGCCTTTTATTCGAGTACCGTCCTCTTTTTTAGGATAATATACTTCATTGGCAATAGCACTCTTTCCTGGTGCTGTATGTCGCATAGCTAACACAGCTCTTTCATTCTGAGGTTTAGCAAAGTGCCATTTAATCCCCGAATCTTCGCCTGGCTCCAATGAAGGTAAATGACCAATAGCTTCTTTGAGTGTTATTTCCTTTTCGGGTTGCGGCCAAGCCCAATGCAAGTCCTTTTTCCACATTTTGATGATTGCGCGAGGTCTTGATTGTGCTATGCCGTAATCTTTGGCATTAAGCACTTTGATTTCTATGTTATAAATTTCGCTATACTTTGACCGCAGTATTTGTTCAAGTGTGTAATAGCTATCTTCATAGGGGAAAAGCATTTCTATGAATTTTGGAACATTCTCTATCAACACATAATTGAAGTCACAAGCGTCAATTACATCAAGTGCTTCAAGAATAAGAAAGTTACGGCGATCTTTTTCATACTGCTGTTGTCCCTTATTCTTTCCAAGTGTACTCAAACCTTGACACGGAGGGGTTGCAATCAGTAATTCCGCTTTGCTTTCGTTAGCTATGTTTATTACTTCATTCTTTATTTCATTGTCTGTTATATCACCGCATATCATTCTTGTTTCGGGATAAAAGAAAGAATAACAATCAGCTCTCTGCTTGACAAGCTCATTGGCAGCGATTACAGCTACTTTATCTTTATGTACTCTCAATTCGCCAATTCCTGCACTTGAAAACAAAGAAATAGCTTTCATTTTTTTAGGCATCTGATTTCACCTACGATCCTTTCTATCATCAACGGGGGAATTGACTCGCCAATAACTTGTCTTATTAGTATCTCAGGAGTATCATCGGGAATACCCCAATCTTCGGGTAACGAATTAAGTATCATCAGTTCCAATGGCGTTAGAACACGGGCATCAGAATATGTGCCATCTTCCAATAGTCTGCCTGGGTGAACATTTCTTTGAGAAGCTATGCAATCATTTCGTATTGTAATTGTCGGGGCTGGCTCGTCCCACTTAATTCTACGATACGATGACTCGTATCCCTTAATTCTTGTGCCATCTTTCTTTTGAGGATAATACACCTCATTTGAAAATGCTGAACGTCCTGTTGGCGTATGTTTCATCCAAAGCACATTGTTTTTATCGTGCTTTCTTGCAAAATGCCATTTAATATCAGATTTTTCTCCCGACTCCAAAGAGGGTAAATCTCCGATAGCCTCTCTAACAGTTACCTTTTTTTCAACAGGGTGCGGCCAGTCCCATTTGTCAGATTTAATACACATCTTGATTATGGCTCTAAGCCTTGTCTGAGGAACACCTAAATCTGAGGAATCTATCACCCTACCGTCTATATCATACTTGTCAGCAAACATATCATTAAGAATTTCAAGTATTGTTTGCATACCGTTTTTGTATGGTAGCTGTATTTTCAACAGCATAGGCACATTTTCTATCAAAACATAATTAGGCTTTAATTCCTTTATTGCGGAAAAAACATAAGTTATCAAGTAATTACGGTTATCCTTTACCATTGTGTCTTGGTGTCTGTTTTTTCCTGCAACACTCATTCCTTGACACGGAGGTGAAGCAATCATAAACTCAACACCTTTTGCCCTTTGTATAATTTCATCATATACAGATTTATCAGTAATATCGCCACAAATCATTTGACAGTTAGGGTATAGACTTCTGTACAGGTCAGCACGTTTAGAGATAAGCTCATTGGCAACAACAATATCTACACCAACACGGGACAAATATGTTTCCCCAATTCCTGCACTTGCAAATAAAGATACACCCTTCATAGTTTTCTTTCCTTTCCGCTTATATCTTATTATTATACCACAATTATTGACGCGCGTCAACCGCTTTTTTCAAAAAGAACAAGGCAACCCACAGCGTGAGCTGCCTTGTATTAGTTATGATATAGTCTTGAATGTGACAATCTTTAGTGTGTTAATCTTCCTGAATTTCCTTCATCATAGCTACTCCGTCCTTGAAGCCGACCTTGTATGCTGCCCTCATTTCAGCAGCGGCGGTATCGCTCACGCAGTCGAGAATTTTGTGAAATACATCAATCTGCTCCTCGGTCAACGACTCCTCAAACGGTATACAGAGCTTGTTAAACTCGTCCGAGAACTCAGCGGTGTGAATATCCCCCACACGGAGATTGTAAATCATATCAATCATTGTAAGCACCCTTTCGGTAATTATTTAGCTTGCTGTACCTGTCTTACAATGTTTGTCTGAAAACTTCTTTATGCCTACTGTCGTAAGTCTCAGGGCATGAAGCAGCTCATGGCAGGACTCGGTCTTATCCTGCTTGCTATCGTCCTCGTCCCGGTACTGGAAACCATGATGAGGAAGATGTTTCGGAGCTTCGTGAACATTTCGATATGAACGGTTATGATGTGGTATGGAGCGATGATAGCAAGTCATTTACCGCTGACAGTGAACAGGTGGCATATATCGAAACGATTTTAGAGGATAGGGATATTGTCTATTCTCTTGACGGTGCCGCTTTTGACAGTCCCGAGCAGAGTGTACCGCTTATGAGCGATGCTTCCGAGGTAAAGGATATTTCTTCTTCCGATGATGTGCCGTCTGTCACGCTCAAATACAAAGGTGACAGCGAGAGCCTTGACGAGATCAAGGATAAGGCACTTTCCCTCGGTGCGACTGTTATCATTGACAATGCCGAGGGTGTTATCTCCATTGATACCTATGAAAATCATACGGCAGAGCTTGACGGTCTTGCGTATGAGCTGGGCATTATGAGAGTTGATGATACTCCCGTTGTAGCAACAGAGGAAATAGACAATGATGCTCCGCTGTTTGCCGATGCCGATGTTATAGAACAGATACAGGAAAATGAAAGAGATGATGTTCCGTTTTGGGAGAAGCCCGACATTCAGGGCGAACAGCTTTCTTTGTTTGGTGATCCCGAGCCTATCCGGCAGACAAAGCCCGAGAAGCCGAAGTCTGAATTTGCAAAAGGTCCGGTTGTAGACGGTGTTCAGGTATACGAAGCTCTCGCAGCAGAAATTGATCGTGGGACAGGCTTTGTTCACGGCAAACTCCGTGTGCAGGATTTTTATGAGAACAATCAGCCTACCACACAGGAATTAGCAGAATTTCTGAAAGGCGCATACGGTATCGGCGGTCATACCGGCGAGGGCAATATCTCTCACGTTCACTATGATGGCAAGGGGCTGACCTTTGACTTTGAAAACGGCGAGAAGTTCCGTCACAGTTGGTATAATGTTGCGACAATGACCGAAGCACGGCTCAAAGACGATACCTATCTTTCCGCTGAACAGAAAGCAGAAAGGGCGGCACTAAATACAGAACAGACCGAGGAACAGCTCTCACATACCATTGAGGTCGGCGATAAGTTTCGCAATAAGATCACAGGCGAGATCTCCGAGGTGGTATCGCTGACGGGTGCGCTGCCATTCTATACGGACGATTGCACGGTCACTACGGATAAAGGCACTTATGCGACTACGGAAAATATCTCCTACGATAAACTTCTGCACAGCGGTATGTATGAATATATCGGCAGAACTGAACAGGAAATGGAACAGCCGGAAGCTGTCAAGGCTGATGATGCACACGAAGCTGAAAAGTCCGAGATTCCCACAGTCAAAAATCTCTCTCAGCTCAAAAGGGCACTAAAGCCCGGAATGATGTTTGAGATCACCGACCACCTTCGTCCCGAGTGTATCGGAGAGCGCAGAGTGGTCACGGGGGTATCTACCGTTGATTTTACTTCCCGAAAGCTCGATGAAAACGGCGAGCCTGCGGGCAAGGATATTTATATGGAGTTTGACCGTGCGAAGAATTGGAGCTTTGACGGCGGTGAGCTGACTTCTCGGCTTGACAACGGCGATATGCTGATGTCATTCCATTTTATCGACAGCTTGGAGCGTACAAAAGAGCCGGAACTTGCACCTGAAAAGAATACACCTGAGCTGTCTGTCGGTGATTATCTCGAATATAAAGGTAAGGAATACAAGGTCGAAAGCCTTGATGAAAACGGCTTTATTACGCTGAACAATACTGCCTTTGAAAGTGCAATAAAAGACCGTGTGACCTTTATTGCAGATGAATTTCTGAGTAACGGCGATTTCAAGGTCATCACTCCCGAAAAATCCGTGGAAGAAGTGACAGCACCCGACAAGGGCGAAAACTTCACGATCACTGATGATAACCTCGGTGACGGTGGTGCAAAAACCAAGTTCAGGGCGAACGTCGATGCGATCAGAACGCTGAAAACGCTTGAATCCGAAAAGCGTCCTGCAACAGCTGAGAAAAAGGAAATGCTTTCACGCTATGTGGGCTGGGGTGCGATTCCGCAGGCTTTCGATAAGTCAGCGGATAAGTGGTCAGCTGAATACAAGGAGCTTTCAGAACTTCTCACTCCCGAAGAATACAGGCAGGCACGTTCTACCGTTGGTGATGCTTTCTATACCAGCCCGACAATTATTGAGGGCATTTATGAAGCACTTGGTAATTTCGGCTTTGAGGGCGGTAATGTCCTTGAGCCTGCAATGGGTGTCGGAAACTTCTTCGGCTGTATGCCAAAAGAAATGCAGGATAACTCTCACCTTTACGGTGTGGAGATCGACAGTATTTCGGGGCGTATCGCACAGGCTCTTTACCCCGATGCGGATATTGCAATAAGCGGTTTTGAGAAAAACAGCTTTCAGAACGGCTGTTTTGATGTTGCCGTGGGTAATGTCCCGTTCGGTGAGCTGGGCTTTAAAGACGAAAAGCACTCCACCACGAAACTTCACGATTACTTCTTCATGGAGGCTATGGACAATGTAAGTGTTACTTATGGGGAGTATTCAATTTTTCAATCCAACAAAATAGCTTTTGAGTATCAATCGTTCATTTGTTCTATGCCCCTACTTATTCAGCAAGGGCATTTTTCTTGTTTTTCAGCGGTTTATCGATTAGCTTATAATAGATGTGAATATCACGAGGGATAGCCTTCTTCCTTGGATTATTGTCAAGCGTGATGTACTCGATCAGGTCAAGAGCCATCTGCCGTGTAAGCTCCTCTGCTCCTGCATAGCTTTTCAGACGGCGGATATATTCGTCCACATCGGCTTCGTCCTGCTTTGCTATATCGGAGCGTTTCTGCATTTCATCGCTCTCCGCTTGCAGGGACTTCTTTTCGGTCTGATATTTGTCGAGCAATGTGAATGCCATATCTTCGGGCATCTTGCCTGTCACCTTGTCCTCATATACGCTTGCAATAAGCCTGTCAAGCTCGGCAATACGCTTGCTGATGTCATGGAGCTTTCTCTTGTCACCGCTGTGCTGTTCGGCATAAAGCCCTTGCTTTCTTGCAAGATACTTTTCTCTCGCTTTCTCATCATTCATCACAAAGTCAATCTGGCGTTTGATGTCGGCAAGGACAATATCCTGAAGTGCGTGTGCTGTTATGAAATGCGAGGTGCAGTATTTCTTACCAAATCTCGCATACTGTCCACAGGCATAGCCAACGGTATGTTTTTGACAGTTTGCGGAACTATCCTGCTTTGCCTTTGAGCCGCAGTCCGCACAATAGCACAGACCTGTCAGCGGAAGTGTAATGCCTTGCTTTGTCATCTTGCCCGTACTTACGGACGCTTCGATCTCACGGACTTTATCCCACAATTCTCTGCTGATGATAGGTTCGTGATTATTCTCAACAATCACCCAATCTTCCTGATTTTTCGAGATAACTTTGTGATTTTTGTAGCTAACCGTAGTCGTGCGGAGCTGGGCGAGGTTGCCGATGTAGATTTGGTTACGGAGCAAGCGCTTTATCGTTTCCACGCTCCACAGGTGAAGGCTGTAATGTGGTGTCTCCTTGCCCAGCAAGCTGTATCTATAATCATCGGGAGTGAGGACACGCTCATCATTCAGCACTTTGGCGATACGTTTCATGTTGTAGCCTGCCGCCCTCATTTCAAAGATGCGGCGGACAACAGCAGCGGAAACAGGATCGATCACAGGTGTACGCTTTTCATCATCGCCCTTGAAATATCCATACGAAGCGAATGTAGTTCTGTACTTGCCCGACTTTGCTCCCGACTCAACAACAGCCCTGATTTTCTTGGAAGTGTTGGCGCTGTGCCACTCGTTAAAAACATTCATTATCGGCATCATGTCCATTCCCGAGCTTGCGGAATTTGCCGTATCCACGTTGTCTGTGAGAGCGATGAAGCGAATGTTGTACATTGGGAATATGTAATCCGTGTACTGTCCTACTTGGATATAATTTCTACCAAATCTGCTCAAATCCTTGCAGAGTATCAGATTGATCCTTCCTGTCTTGGCATCGTCAAGCAAACGCTGTACGCCCGGTCTCTCGAACGTAGTGCCGCTAATGCCGTCATCAACGTATTCGTCATAAAGTGTCCAGCCCTGCTGTGTAATGTACTCCGTGAGTATCTTTCTCTGGTTTTCTATCGAAAGGGATTCGCCGTTTCTTTCATCGTCTTTTGAAAGGCGCATATACATCCCAACTTTGTATTCGGTCTGCTTTGGTAACATCAATAACTCCTTTCCTCCCAAAGCGACCTTATCCGATAAGAATATTATAGCGCATCTTTTCGGATAAGGCAATAGGTTTTGAGAAAATATTTTTACGCTGTAACAGCTTTCGGAACAAGACCGAGCATTTCGTTCATTGCCTTGTTCTCGGCATACTGATACATTACGTCATTGATGTCACGATCACCAATGAAGTGACTATGCACAATGTATGTGCGTCCGTCCACCTCATAGGTGTTGACCTGAACGGGACAGTCCTTGTACTGCTCGTTCATTTCCTGCATTGTTTTGTTTTTCATAGCTTTGTACTCCTTTAGCTTCTATCTTTCTATGCTTATAGAGCG
>CALCRR010000130.1 GCA_937894495.1 uncultured Ruminococcus sp.
GAGGACTCTTGCTTCTTGCCTCTTGCTTCTTGCTTCTAGAGGCATAGGTGGGGGAGGCGAGCCGTCCGCCCGAGGACAGATTTGCTTGACTAAATTACTAAAATGTGTTATAATGATTTTGTTTATTGACAAAAAACAACAAAAAGAATATGAAGGGAGTTTTTAATTAGTGGCATCAAATGTAGTTGTTATCCTCATAACGATCGTTTTGTATCTTATCATGATGGTCGTTGTGGGAGTGATCTGTTCCAGGAAGAACGAGGACGTGGGGGATTTTTACCTCGGCGGCAGAAAGCTGGGTCCTATCGTTACGGCGATGAGCGCAGAGGCTTCGGATATGAGCAGCTACCTGCTTATGGGTCTGCCGGGTCTTGCCTACCTGTGCGGTGCGGCAGAGGTCAGCTGGACGGTCATAGGACTGTTTGTGGGTACATACCTCAACTGGCTGCTGGTGGCTAAAAGACTGAGGGTCTACTCCACCAGGTGCGGCGCTATCACCATACCCGACTTTTTCGCAAGGCGCTACCGTGATAAAAAGGTCATAATGGCTATCTCGGCTGTGATAATCCTTATTTTCTTCATACCCTACACAGGCTCGGGCTTTGCTGCCTGCGGCAAGCTTTTCAAGTCGCTGTTCGGGGCTGATTATCACGTTGCTATGATAATAAGCGCCATAGTTATCATCCTTTACACAAGCATAGGCGGCTTTCTGGCTGCCAGCACCACCGACCTTATACAGAGCATAGTTATGACGGTGGCTCTAATCGTGCTGGTGGTATACGGCGTTCACTCCGCAGGGGGAGTCGACAATGTCATCGACAACGCCAGGAGCATTCCCCAGTATCTCTCGCTCAACTCCACCACCAACGTGGGCACAGGTGAGGAGAGCTCCTTCGGATTTTTGTCCATAATATCCACCCTTGCGTGGGGTCTGGGCTACTTCGGTATGCCCCATATCCTGCTGAGATTTATGGCTATCGACAACAAAAACAGCGTAAAAACATCAAGAAGGATAGCGTCTATCTGGGTGATCATCTCAATGGCTATCGCAGTGTTCATCGGCTTTATCGGCAACGCTCTCTCAAAGCAGGATTTCATCAAATCGCTGTTTGCAAGCAGCTCAGACGCTGAGACGGTAGTAGTTAAAATGGCTGACAAAATGAGCGAGAGCGGTGTTGTGGCTGCGGTTTTCGCAGGACTTATCTTCTCGGGAATACTCGCCTGCACTATGTCAACGGCAGACTCACAGCTGCTGGCTGCGTCGTCGAGTATGTCTGAGAACCTTATGGGCGGCGTGTTCGGCATGAAGCTTTCGGACAAGCAGAAAATGATCTCCGCCAGACTGGTGCTCATAGTTATAGCTATTCTGGGCGTTATCATTGCATGGAACCCCGACAGCTCAATATTCAGGGTAGTTTCATTCGCATGGGCAGGCTTCGGCGCTACCTTCGGTCCCGTTATGCTGGCGGCTCTTTTCTGGAAGAGGTCAAACAAATACGGCGCTATCGCAGGCATGGCGGCAGGCGGCATAATGGTGTTTGTCTGGAAGTTCGGCATAAGCAAGCTGGGCGGCGCATTCGCTATCTATGAGCTGCTGCCTGCATTTGTAGTTGCAGCCGTGGCTATCGTAGTAGTATCCCTTGCGACCTCAGCCCCCGAGGAAGAGATAACCGAGGAATTTGAGGCGGTAAAGACAGAGTTGAACGTATAAATAATTCATAATTATTGCAGACCGAACATTCTGCGCCTAGGCGTGGGGTGTTCGGTTTTTTGTAATATTGCTCCCCCAACTAAACCTTGCCAAAAATGCTTGACACAAATAAAAAA
>CALCRR010000131.1 GCA_937894495.1 uncultured Ruminococcus sp.
GAGCCGTCATTAAACACTATGTCTCCAACTTTTTTTGCTCTAGAAGGCTTCTTGATTCCTATATATGTAATTTTATCAAAAACAGCTTTTACAGTTACGTTTGCAGCTGGCATTGTAAAAGTATAGTTGGTTAGAGCTACTTCTGCCTCGCCATTTTTTACAGATATGCTTGAAAGAGAACAGTCTCCATCATCTGGATCTGCAGGAGTTACAGTCAGAGTGATTGTTTCACCAGCTGCAATTCCGCTTGTCTTGCTGGCTGTAACAGTACCGTTTGCGGCCAAAGTAAAATATGTGCTGTTGATAACAAACCTGTTTGATGACATTGTGATCTGACCGCTGCTTGCATTTATCTCAGATACAAGTCCAGCCTTTGTTACTCTCAAAGCGATTTGATTTGCTTGCTGTGAAATTGTACTCTCAGCCGTTGTTACTCTTGTAGCTATACCGTTTACTGTAGTAATTGTAGCGTAGGTCTTAGATACAGTTGACGTTATGCTATTAGCCGTTTGTGTAATAGCTGAGGAGTATTCGTTTGTTATCTGATTGTAAAAATCCCCGTCAACATAAGTTGCAAGAGTTTCTGTAGCTGTTACCGCTGATGTTATCTTATCAGATAGTATCTTAAAGTCAGAGGTGTACTTTGTTGTAGTGACGTAATTAAGCAGCTTATTGTCTGTTGTGTTGTTAGCCGCTGTGAGGGCGTTACCTGCCTGCACCTCAGCGTATGTCATAGAGCGTGTTATTTGCTTGCTGACAGACATTGATATTTCCTCTTGTGTCTGCCTGATCTCTGAGTGCATATCCTCTATTGTGACATAGTCTTGCAAAACATAGTTTGTATAGGTGTTAGCCTCTGTAACTGCATTTTCCGCTGCTGTATCAATGTTTTCCTGTACGTCCTCCGGGGCTTGTCTGTAATCTGAGGCTTTTGTGGAGCGCTCAAGCATAGGATGCCACACATAATAGGTCCCTGCGGGTAAGTACAACTCACACGTTGAATCAGCCGCCGCCGTAGCAGTAAACTTAAACACTTTCCAAGCCGTAGTAATAGCCATTGTAAAGGGAGTATTACCGATATAGGCTGTAACCGTCCTTGCAACCGCAGCTTTCGCCCAGAGTCTCAGCGTGTAGCTATCCGCTTTCGGCATCTCGGCAAGGCTCATAAGCCCTGCCGTTATTACCGTAATCTTAGACATAACGTTTGTTTCGCCGTTAGGGTCAGCCCCCGTATAGCGCACTATCGAATTTGCCATTATGCCTCAGCCTCCTGCTTGTCCATAGCGTCAAGCGCCGTCTGTAACTCATTGATTCTGTCGCGCTTTGCCTGCCGCTCTGCATAGATCTCTGCTATGTCATAGGGCGGGGTTTTCTTTGCAGCCACATACTCTGTGTACTTGATTACCTTGTAATCTGTAGCTGTAAGATCGCACTCAAGATTTCTGATTTCCTGCTCGATCATTTCTCTTTCAGACATTTTTCATTCACCTCCGGGAAAATAGATAAAAAGCGTTTATCCATTTTAATTATCTCATAATGCGAATCATAATTTTTGTATGAGCCGCGCCATGATTTATAACAGTTTGTAGCGTGTTCGGCTGTTATCCTACCGTCATCAACAAGGTTTCTGTGCTTTTGTGTTCTTTGGCGCTCTCTGTTGATATTATCTTTTGTAATACGCTTTATGATCCTGCCGTTTGATTTCATCTTATAGATCGTCTTTAGGAAAATAAACTCCTTATCAAGTGGGCTTGTGCGTATTTTCTTGTAATTGAGGAATAAACCGTGCCTTGCACATTCAGCCGCTATCAGAATTGTGAGGGCGTCTAACTCCTCTTTTGTTTCTGCAATGATATAAAAATCATCCATATAGCGACCATAGTATTCTACCCCACAAACAATTTTCATAAAGTTGTCAAGCTCATGCGGAAAGAAAACGCCTGTAATCTGCGATATCTGATTACCAATACCTACTGATTTAGGCATCATCTTTTGTCTTGTCTGTGGGTAGTTTTGTTTAACATATTCAAGTGAGTTGAATACCTCTTGCATACAGTTAGCATATTGCTCATCTGTCATGTAAGATACATCAACCTCAAAGGTCTTGAAAATGCCTTGCACAAACTCAAATTCTTTGTCATTCAGTAAAGGTCTGTATTGCTCTAAAGCCTTTTCATGCGGAATGTTATCAAAGAATTTCTTAAAGTCAAATAGGCGTATATAGCCTTTATTACCGTGCTTTTTATAGTATTTATTGAGGTGTACGCAAAATCGCCTGCGGGAAAAGCTAATACCTTTACCCTCCAGACTTGCACCGTTGTCATATATCAGCTTAGGGCGTACTCTCGGTACAAGCACATTGTTACAACAGCTATGCAGCACAACTCTGTCTGAAATGTGCAAAGACTTGATGTTTCTGATATGCCCTCTTTCGTGTAGCTGAAATTCTACAGCGGGTTTCATCCTATACTGTCCAGCGCGTATATCCTTTTGTGAGCGCCGAACATTCAGTAATAGATTTATCTCATATCTTTGTACCGACTCTTTCCAGTCCGTACCCTCTCTTGTATCATAAAAGCTGCTTATGAGATGATTTGCGTTACATATTTCCTCTAATTCGTTTGTCATACATATAAAAAGCTACGATGGGTAAGCGGTTAGGTGCATCGGACTTATCCGGCATCGTCTCACCCGTTTCATTACCCCTATGCGGGATCAGTTGACACTTCCTTACTTTTTATCCGCTCAAGCACTTAGCTTTCATATTTCAAGCAGATATAAGTAATCGGGCGCACGTAATTCGCGTTGGACGCGCCGTTGTTGTTGGCATTGCCGTTGTTGTTGCAATTAGCGAAATTCGTAGAACTAACAACAGAACGAAGCCAGTAGTTGTTACGGCCATTATGTACAAGGTCAACTGAATGATTTAGTCAATATCGGCAATTGTAGCATTGTCCGATACGTTTTTACTTTTGATTGCTGTGAGTATTCTGTTATCTGACTTTTTCCACGCCTTGAGCGATTCAATTTCAGCCTCGATCATATCCACATAGCGCATATACTTTTCTGCATCTACAGGCAGATTACGGATAACCGTCTGCATGGCTTGTAAAAGCTGATAACAGTTAGCTATTGCAAGCCATTGATAGTGACGGCGATCATAAAACTCTCTTTCGGAATTTGCGTATATTGTGTTCGCTACTATGATATTGCTTATAAGCTGCTCCAGAATGTGCAGAATACAATGTCGGTAGTAATCTATCAGCCAGTACGGATAAGCCGACTCTACATTGATATGATACTTGTTAGACAGGTCTGTAAAGGTCTGCCTGTCCTCCTCGCTCATTTTTGATTTATAAGTAAAAGCGTTTAGATCTCTGCTGATAGTCTTTAAGCCAAAATCCCTTAACAGGAGCTGAGTTATTTCATCATTCAGCTTGTAGGCTGAGTGGAAAAACTCTGTTTTTGATTTTCCTCTTTTACTTGCGGGTACTGACATGATTTACTCCTTATGTGTAGCCCGCGCCACAAGGGCGCGGAATGATTAACCGAATAAAATCAGCGGGCGCACGCAATACGCGTCGGACGCGCCGTGGCCGTGGGCACCGCCGAGGGTGCCGCAATAAGCGAAATACGTAGAACTAACAACAGAACGAAGCCAGTAGGAGTTACGGCCAAACAAAACAGGATTGATAAAGTTGAATACCGGGAGTATTCTGTAATCAATGCCTATATCGTAGGCCGAGCTTGTCCATGCTCTTGTGCCATATACCTGCTGCTCTGTCATAAGCTGTAACTCAGTTGTTACCCATGCCCAGTTGGTAGACGCACCGGTAAAGCCTGCTCCAGCCATAGACGGAGTTGAAGTGTTTACCGTGTTAGAGAGAATCGTTCTATGCGATAACAGGTGATTATTGAGCGTCGTTTTAAGGCTCTTAGCATAACACGGTAATGTGGTCTGGTGCATCTCGCTGTTGTAGTAGCCGCCCACCGTTGTATTTGTGGGATTCATTTTTGACGTAGTGGCAAAGCCATAGTTACGCGGTATCAGGATAGCGTGATGCGTTGCGCACGCGGTATCGCCCATCTGATAATAGTAATCAAACGCCGCAAACATAAGCGTTACGTTTTCGGTCTTAGTCAGCTTAGTATAGTAGGTCTTAGTGCTGTCATAAGCCGCATCCTCTGTTTCGGTATACGTCCAGTTAAGCAGGTCTGCTCCTGAGCGCTCATAGTATGTAACGCCTGATTCAAAAGCGGTCCCGGTGAACTTAGTGTAGATGTCCGTAGTGATACTCTTTGTAAAGTAATCGCCGAGAAACAGATCACTGAATGTGCCGTCATGGATCATAGCATACATCTGATCTATCGTGTATACGTTGGTGAGATCCTTACCGCGATATATACCGTTGTGGGGGTGTCCGTTCCCCCGGAGAGTTTTGAACGTGTCAGTAATCTTGAACACATCATCGAAATTCGCCCTTGCAAAAGTGCCGCCGTTGTCAATGTACATCTTTGCACTTGAGCTGACGTTTGTAGTCTGATCGACAAGGGTAATTTCCTTTGTAGCTAAATCAGCCATAGTTTTTATTCCTCCCTATGTTTATATTACAAGCCGTTGACCGCCTGCCATAAGTGCAATAGCGTTATCAACTAAGCCATAAGAATAGATGTAGTGAGTAATACCCACCAGATCTATACTGTTCAAAATAAGATTTCTCGCGCCCACCTCAAACTGTTCATATTCAGCCTTAGTTGTATAGGTGCTGCTGACCGTCTGTGTGATGCTTGAGGCGGTCTGCTCAATAGCACTATTCATTTCTGCGGTAGTGCTATAAGATACAAGCCTATTGTCTGTGTAACCATTAGCCGCACTCTGAGCTGCATTAGCTTTAATGGTGGCATCTTGAGCCGCCGCCGCTATTGCATTACCCTCAGCGGTATTTGCTTTTGACGTTGCATCTGCCGCCGCCGATGCTATAGCCGCCGCCTCAGCCGCATTTGCCTTTGTTGTTGCATCTGCCGCTGCCGTAGAGCCTATACCATTGGCATAGGTGATAAGCTCTGTTCTTGTGTCGCTGACCGTCTGTGTTATGCTATCGGCGGTCTGCTGTATCATTGAGCGCACATCAACGGTAGTGCTGTAATCGGCTATCTTAACGTCAAAGTAATCTTTGGCATTACCCTCAGCCGCATTAGCTTTTGAGGTGGCGTCTGCTGCCGCTGCTGTGCCTATACCGTCTGCATAGGAGTTAGTCGCTGCCTCTGTTTCATCGGCCTTAGCGATAACCTCAGCGTGTGTTGCGTAGGTCTGTGATACCTCTGAGGTAATAGCGTCTATCGCTATATCAACGTAGGAGTGCATCTGAGCCGTTGTGCTGTAGTTTGTGATAAGAGTATTCTCAAGCCCCTCGACACCTGCAAGAGCCGCCGCCGCGTCTTGTAATGCTCTTGATACCTCACTATCTCTGATCGGCATCCAGTAGAAATTACTGAGAGCATCACCGTTATTTGTAAGCAATACGCCGTTTGCTGTAAAGGCATTGAGCGACATGAAACGATATGAATAGCCGTTACTGTCATAGTACATATTGCCTATGTGCTTTTGCAGCTCATCATTAGCTATCCAGTCAACAGCCGGGTAATTTTCCATTGTAGGCGGGTCTGTGCCGGTCCATGTGTCCGTAGCACCGTCTATCTGCTGCTGTATGCTTGATATTTCAGAGCCTAACTGTACGCTCACATTATTGATGTTCTGTGTCAGCGTTGAATACTGTGTACTCATTGTCTGATTTAGAGCATCTGAGGCGGCTGTTATATCCTGCTGCCATATCTTTGAGCTTATCTGCCCCTGAATGGCCGAGATCGCTGTACCCTGTGAGCTAATCGTGCTACCCTGTGTGTTTACAAGTGTAGCCAGATTAGTAAATGCAAGATCGAGCGTCTGATTTTCGGTATCGAGCTTTATTTTTGAGCCTTTAAGTGTATGTGTACCATCATCATTGATAACAGTAAAAAGGCTGTCAATATCGAGCTTGTATGCTTTTATGTTGGCGTTATCCTGTACAACATCATCGCGCACCACTTTACGGGTAACACCGTCAGCCGTAAGCCCTAAAGCATCAAACATCAGCTTGCCGCTTGCGTCCCAAACATAGATGTTATAATCGTTGTTATTGTCTTTACCTATCTGCACTCTGACACGATTACCGTCAAAAATAAGCATTGTATTATCTACAATAGACAGCTTGTTTGTGCTGTCACCGTAAATATGTACTTTATTGGTGTAAATATTTCCCGCCGTTATTTTAGTTGCGTTAATGCTCTCTATCATTGCATTTTTGATTTGAGCGTCACCGAGCTGTGCTATAACAGCATTTGCAAAAGAGGTTTGTATGCTCGTTCCCGTAGCCGAGCCGAACATAAGCGTATCAATATCTGCAACATCAGCCTCTACCGTTCCTATCCTTGCAACCGCCGCTGTAAGGTCTGTAATATTAGCCTTTTGAGCCACAAGCGTATTGATGTTAGCTGTTGCCGCCTGTAAGTTTGTTATATCGGCATTGATAGCTGTGAGATCACCTGTATAGGTGCTATGGAAAGCAGCCACATCACCCTCAAGGTATTCGATACGCGCCGTTACTGCTGTAAGGTCTGTAATATCGGCTTTATCAGCGTGTAAGGTCTGTATATCTGCCTCTGCCGCCGTTAGCTTGCCGCTTATTTCAACGTCAACCGCTTCAAGGTGCTGTATCGTTGCATTTGTAGCGTTAAGGTTTTCTATCGTTGCATAGGTTATCTCTGCAACATCAGCTTTGAGATAATCGGCTTTTATTTCCTCTGCATCACGTTTCAAGCGTTCTATCTGCTGTTGTGTGCTGCTTTTATCCTCATTTCTTGTGTCTGTCGCTTTGGCTGACAGCTTATCAGATAAACCCTGAAAGCCTGATATAGTACGTTCAAATATGTATGTGCCTATCTGTTCACCGTCTGAGTCAAGCGTTATTCTGTCGCCTACCTCAAGCCACGGCCTGCCTTGAGCTGAGGTGCTGTGCGCTGTATAGCTTATGTCCTCCAAGCCCTCATACATGGCCTTAGCGACCCTTGCAAGGTCAACATCATTGAGATCATAGGTAAGAAAGTTATCACCAAGCATTAGGGCATTAAAGCCGCCTGTTGACGGATATGTTATACCTTGCTCGTTATTAAGAGAGTAGGCTATGGCACAATCAAATGCCGGAACAGTCCAGTTTTCGTGTGTAGCCCCGCTCTTGTAGTGATCCTCTCCCGCCTCCGAATAGGTGATAACGGAATCTGTATTGAGGTACACATAAGAGAGCTGCCCTAAACGGTTGATATGCCCGAAACAGCCGTTTATTTCACAGATAGCTTTAAGTACCTGCCGCCCCGTGAGGTTTACGTTTGTAGTATTACTTTTGGTCAGCACTAAGTCATCAAGTGGTAAACTTTGACCGGGTGCAGAGCTGATTCCTACAAACGCACAAAGAGCCGTTCTGAATTGTAAGAGCGTCATAGGGAATGTAAGCGAATTGTACCAATCATAGATTTTTACATCAAACTTTATCATGCCGTCATAGGCCGTAAGTGTGTAAAACCAAGTATTGTTTTCATGTGGTACGTCATCTACATAGAAAGTACCCATATCAAGCTCTATTGACTCATCACCAGATCGTGCATTGAGTTTAACTACTATCTTCTTATCCTTGAAAGCCGTAATATCGAGGTCAGCGAGTTTTATTGTAAGTGTTGCCGCTTCACAAGCGCCGACCTCAAGGCTTTGAGCCGAACATAAAGCCTCTTTTATGCTCAAGCTATTATCTACCATCTTTTCAGTTGGTATTGTATCTATCGGCTCATCGTTATCGTTATAGACAACTATTTGCCAATTCTTTATAACGCCGTTCTCAAGGAGTATGCGTTTCTGTTCATTTGATATATCTATCATCGCTGCTCACCATACCCTATGAACTTAAACGTCATTGATTTGTAAACTGCTGTACCGTTCTGTATGCCCCTATGAGAAAATGTCATATCGGGCATATAGAAAGTATCAGTACAGTATGCCATACGTTCATCATTCCAATATGTGAGCGTTACTTTACGCTCCATAGAGTTTGTGATGCCCGTTGCTATGGCGTCTTTGAAAGCAATTACCTGATCTACAGTCAACCCCTCAAGCGTTGTCAGCTCAAGAGTTGTAGATACATTCGGCAGCACTTGTCTGTGTAGCACCCCATATCCGTCTCTGTATGAGTCCTTGTCCTGCCGTTGGTCGGGCGTATCTTTATA
This sequence comes from uncultured Ruminococcus sp., assembly GCA_937894495.1. Taxonomy (GTDB): domain Bacteria; phylum Bacillota; class Clostridia; order Oscillospirales; family Ruminococcaceae; genus Hominimerdicola. The sequence goes on from CALCRR010000131.1 coordinate 8,311, forward strand.
GCCCTCTATATTAAGGTACTGATCGAGAATAACGCCGTTATATGCTTTGACGTAATAGCCGCTAAAGTTACTCATTCCCAATCACCCCTTAACCTGTAAACGGATTTCTACCCGTTGATTTTGTTTCTTTCCGGGCGCTCTGTTTGACGCTGTTATAAACTGCCTCATCTGTGATGCCCGTTTCCTTATTGTCGATAGCATCTACAACCTCATCGAGTTTATCAACAACTCTATCTATGCGGCTTGTAATAGGTGTGAGATCAACCGTTTTTTCCTCTCTGTCACCATGCTCATAATCAGCCATTTTAAGGTTATACGGTATTACCGTACCCTCTGCAACAGCCGGAGTTGCAAATGTAACATTACCTGCAATAGCTTCAAGCCTGCTGATAAGGTCCATAAAGGCGTCCGTAATCTTATCTGAGAACGTTTCAAGGAAATTCGTGTACTTGTTATCCGTATCAATAGGGATAAGTACACTTGCATCCTGTGCCTCATCTGCTATACCCTGCGCCAAATCTGCAACAGCATTGATAGCGGTTGATTTGTTATCCCGTATGCCCTTTGTCATGAGGTCAATCATGTCAGGCATAAAGGTGTGGAAATTACTCAAGGGACCTTTTTCCGGCTCTGAGAATCCGAGAAAATCAGCTATACCGTCTGCTATATCGCAAGCCTCGTCCCACACGCTGCTTGCAAATGACTCAAGGCCGTCTACAAGAGAACTGCATATATCTTTACCCCAATCCCAAGCACTTGAGGCAAGCCCCGTAAATGTGTTCTTTATTGAGCTGCCGATTTCAGAAACCTTGTTTGAAACTGTTGTATATGCGTTGCTGAAACCTGTTGAAAGAGCTGATTTTATACTGCTGACTTTGTTAGAAATTGTGGTATAAGCCGTACTGAATCCAGATGAGATAGAGCTTTTAATGCTGCTTACTTTGCTTGATATTGCTGAATAAGCATTGCTGAAACCTGTTGAAATAGAATTTTTGATATTCGTTACCTTGTTTGAGATAGTCGAATACGCATTACTAAAGCCCTCAGCTATATTATTCTTTATATCTGAAACCTTAGAGGAAATTGTGTTCCAAGCGTGGGAAAATCCCTCTGAAACAGCATTTTTGATATTCGTAACCTTTTCTGAAACTGCATTTTTAGCAGCCGTAAATTTGTCTGAAACCCAATTTTTGACATTTGTGCAGGCGTTAGTAATTGTACTTGTTACCTTGCTCCAAGCTGCCGAGCAGGCGCTTTTTATGCCGTTCCAAGCGCCCACACAGATATTTTTGATACCCGCCCAAGCGTTTGAGAAAAATGATTTGATAGCACCCCAAGCTGCCGAAATACCGTTAAAGAGGCCCTGTATCAGATAGCCGCCCATTTCGGCCATAACTGTTGACGGAGAATGTATGCCGAATACCGCTTTGAAACCGTCTATAAATGGCTTGCAAATATTATCATATATCCAAGTGCCAATCGAAACAAGCCCCTCACAGATACCGTCAAGAACACCCTGCCAGATATTGCCGCCTGCCTCTTTGATTTTTTCTCCGAAAAAATCTTTTACCGATGCCCAGCCGCTCTTTAGTGCCTCCCACACCTGCATAAAGAAATTATATACAAGCTGTAATGCACCGCCGATAGCAGCACCTAAGAGGTGAAACGCCTTTGAAATGATACCATTCCAATCAATATTTTTTACAATACCTACAAGAGCGTTCCATATATCCGTACCGAGTTTAGACCAATCGAGATTTTCTGCAAAGCCTATCAGTAAATCAAGCGCACCTTTTAAGAGATCGCTTAACATAGCCGCTAAGTCGCTGAAAATTCCGACCCAATCTATATTGTTGAGGAATGTAGCTATATCAGTACCTATCTGCGCCCAGTCTATTGTTTTTACAAACGTTGATATAAACTGGAATGCATTGCGAATTGCCGTTGACAGCGTATCACCGAGCATAGCCCAATCAATAGCCGCAAAAGCATTATTTATCGCGTCACCTATGCCCTTTGCAAGCGCCGCAAAGTCAAAGTTATGTACAACTGAATTTAGAAAACTGAGAGCGCTTTGGAATAGCGTTCCTATCGTCTTACCGAGCTTACCCCAATCCACACCATGAATAAAGCCGTTAAGCCCCTCCATGAGCTTTTTACCGAGATTAGCCCAATCAATACCTGTTGCAAGCAGATACACCGTATTTACAACTGTGTTTACACCCTTAGCAACTGTATCACCGATCAAAGCCCAATCGACCTTATCTACAAGAGAGTTGATAGTCCGGGTAAAGCCGTCAACAAATGCTGTTACCTTTGGGCCTACGTTATTCCAATCAACCGCACTATTTATTTTTTTGAAAATGCCGTTGACCTTATCTGCAAGCAGCTCACCAATGCCCTCAAAATCTCCACCGAGAAACATTTCCTTGAGATTTTTTGCAAAATTAGCTATCTTGCTATCAATCGGGACCTCCTCAAACATATCTGAGGGGTTAGTGCCGCTTGATGTGTCTGCGCTTTCCTGAGAGCTTGTATTATTAAGCTCATCAAAGCCCGCAACAGACTTATTAGCTTTATCTGCCGCTTTTGAGGTATCGTTAAGCGATTCAGCATAATTCTGCTGTACTTTTGTTGCTTTGGTGAATGATGTTGCACCTGTTAGCGCTGATATGAGCATACCGACTTTGGTAAATGCTGCTGATAATAAGTCAATCAGCGTTGTGAGAATCGGTGTTACTGCTGTCAGTATAGGCGCAAATGCTGACCCAAAGCTATTTTTTAGCTGTGATAAAGAGGTTTTTAACGCTGACATAGCGCTGTTGACCTGCGGAGAAACCTGAGCAAGATTTTTGATGCCCTCCATAGCGCCTGAGATCATAGAGGATATGAGGCGGCGCTTGAGCAGGCTCTTTATCCTTGAGCCAAAAGAGGTGAAAACCTTTGTTAGCTTTTTTACTGCTGCCATAGAGCCATTTGAGGACTTGTTGAATGAGCGGAACTTTCCATTCAGCCAAGATACAGTTTTACCGAGCAGCTTAAACGCTGTCACCCCGACTTTACCGACTCCCTTTAGTGTAGCCGATAAAATGTGTGTCTGATTATTCGCTTTAGCAACCTTAGACTCATAGTTTGCAAGCTCATTCTCAGCCATTGTCAGCTTATTCGATAGATCCTCATAAGCTGTTGTATCTGAGCCATTTATTACAGCACCGCCATTAGCCCGTAGGCTTGCAAGGCTTGTTTCATACTCCTGTATTCTTTCACGCGCCCGCTCAATAGCACCCTCTGTAGCTTGCCATTCCTCAGATGTCTTATCTGTGCCGCTGCTAATTAACCTTTGCTTTTCGGCTAAATAGCCGTTTAGCCGTTCCCTTGCACGTTCTAACTTACTATTCAGCTCATCATACTCTGTTGTAGTTACCTGTGTACTACCCAGAGCCTCTAACCGTTCACGCAAATACTGTATCGTTCTTTGCGTGTTGGCTACCTTAAATTCAAAGCTATCAATGGCGCTTTGGCTGCCGCCCATAGCTTTCTTAGCTGCGGGACCTAAAGCAAACAGCTTATTTTCAAGGGCTGTAATGCTCTTATCGAGCGTTGCCGAACTGCTATCAAATGCCTTTGTTTCCGTTTCGGCTGCCTTGATTTCCTGCTTAACTGTCTGCCATGCCTGCTTATTTTCCTCAGCCAGTTTACGGGTGCTTTCTTTCGCCGCTTCTGTTTCGGCTCTTGCCTTTTCCATAGCAGCGACCTCAGCGGCCTTTGCTTTTTCAGCCTCAGCTTTGACCTTGATTATCTCTGTCTGCATAGTGCCGAGCGCCTTTTGCAGATCATCGAACTTTGCTATAAGCAATCTAAGCTCATCACTATTTTTGGCACTGAAAAGCTTACCGTTTTTGGTTTTTACGGATGCACCGTAAACCTCACCTATTTTTTCACTTATCCTATCTAAGTTTGTTTCAAGAGATGAGGCTTTTGTTTCAAACTTAGCAACCTCTTTAGCTCCACCGTCAGCGGCGTTACTGTATGCCTGTTCAACCTCACCGAATTTACCTGAAACGCTATCAATCATTTTACTGATAGCACTTAGACTTGATTCAAACTTTTTTTTGGGCATAGCCTCAGCCCATTTATCAATAAAGCCCTGAATATCCTCTGAGCTTGTCTGAAAAGAACTAACGCTATCCCTCAAAGACTTATCAATAAGAGGGGCGGCGTCCTGTGCCGCCTGCACCCCCTGATCCATAGCCCCCTTGAAGGTATCGCCCAATTCACGAAACTTGTCCTCAGATGAGTCAATGGCATTTCTCATTCTCTCGCTGCCTGCCTCAAAGCCTTGAGTGTCAAGGTCTGTGCTGACAACTACCGAGCCGTCAGAATATCCGCTATCTGCCATTGATTAACACCCCATTTCACTTGAGCATTTGTTTAAGTCTTTCCTTAGTCGCTTTTTCTTCTTCGGACAGTTTTGTGCGTATCTCGCATAACTCTCTATTCGCCGCCCAAAATTCCTTTTCGGCTTTGTCAAGAGGTGTTTTCTTGTTTCGCTTTTTCTGCCTTAGCCTAAGCACGTTACCGAATACGCCGTCAGTAGAGATCTCCATAAAGTAACCCATAAAGGTCCACCAATGGAGATAGGGCAAGGACCTGACCTCGCACCCTGCTATCTTATTTATAGCCGGAAACAAGATGCTTTCGTCATGCTCCCAGTCCATTGTACGAACACTCTTACCCCGTTTCTTACTTTCGGGCATATCGCAATCAATAAACCTCAATGCTTCTCTAAATGCTGTTTCATAATCTGATTCGGGCATTTCGTCAAAGCCCTCATACAGTATGTGTAAACAGATGTAGATTTTCTCAGCACCGTCAAGATTAGGATCACCAAACGCAACTATGATTTTCAGAATATCCTGAAAATGTGTGCGTATATCCCACTCCTCACCGTTTATTGTTATTGACTTAGGTAACTCACCAATCATTACTGATTAGCCTTTCTGTGCTTACCCGGCTTTGATGCGTACCCCTTTGTGTAGCCGTTAATGCGCTTTTCTACGCCCTTAACGCTGCGCTGGAACTGAGCAGACACAAAGTTACCCACACCGTCAAGAGCATTTTCACAGTAGAAAACGCCATCTGCAAGAGGGGAAAACGGGTGCATACTGCCGAAAAACGCCTCAGAAAGATTACCGCCGAAAAGATAATCACAAAGCTCAAACAGCTTTTCCTCAGCCTCTTTCAGTACCGCCATTTCTGCGTCTGTGTCGGCTGTTCCGTCCGGGCTTATGTTTATATCCTCAAGCGGTTTGAATATATCCGGCACTTTGCTTATGACCTCGTTATAGCGGTCAATAATGCCTATATCTGTAGGTCTGAAATAAAAGGTCCCTACCTCACGTCCAAGTTTGTTTGTGATAGGTACGGCCTGCATACCGTCATCAACGGTAATGCCAAGACTTACTGTGTTGTTTACTGTAATTTCGTTATTCATAACAATTAGCCTCCGTCATTATTTAATTGTTAGTCTGAGGGTACAATTAAGTACCGCTGCCTGTGGGCGTGAATACGCCAGTAGAGGTGTTGAATGTACCTGCTACCCTGTTACCCAGATTATAGATGGTAAAGGGGATCTGTACGCCGCTGGTATCGCCGCCGATAGAGTTAGGAATCAGCGCAACGTCCTCTCTGTAAGCCCATACCTGAGAGCCGGATTCGGTCAGCAGTACATCAACCTTAGTTGTCTTGCAGGCTGCGCCTGTCTTTCTCTCGTTAGCGATTTCCGCGAGTTTTTCCCAAAGGATGCTACCCTCAGAGGCATAATAAGGATCAACGTCAGACTGAACATCATAGCCCTTGTGGTCTATGGTCTGTTCGCCCTTGATGTTTTTCTTTACCTCTACATCGGGGTTAAGCTCCTCGTTGTACTCCTCCAGATCGTCACCGAGCCTTACATAAGAGGGGGTTTCGCCGCTGAAAGACTCATCAACATAGTGCGCAAGATATTTACGCTCTATCTTTTCTGCCATTTTAACCACTCCTTTATACTATTACACGGTCTGCAAAGGCCGTATTATTTTCTATCAGTATCACGCCGCCTACGGCATATACTGTATTTGTTGGCTCAAACATCTTAGTGCTTATGTCAAAGCTGCCTTTTACACGATTACCCCGGCTATATATGCTAAAGGGTATCTGTACGCCGCTTGTATCACCGCCGATAGAGTCGGGTATTACGCTTATATCCTCTCGATAAGCCCATACTACCGTCATATCCTCCCTCAGTAACACATCAACTTTTGTTGTATGACATATTTCACCCTTTTTTCTACCGTTTGCAATAGCAGACAGCTTTACGAAAAGAGGGCTGCCGTATTCGGCATAGTAGGGATCAACGTCCCCCTCTGTGTCATAGCCGTTGTGCTTTACATTCTGTTCGCCTAAAATGTTTGTTTCTACCTCGACATCGGGGTTAAGCTCGTCATCGTATTCCTCAAGATCATCTCCGAGCCATACATAAGACTTACCACCAAATGCCTCATCTATATAGTGCGCAAGGTATTTGCGCTCGATACCTATCTGCTGTGCTATCCGCCGTGCAATAGGCTCATACTCATCTGGTGTTGCTGTGCGGTCAAGAGGTATTATGATACGCAAACGGGGTTTAGCGGGCGTGTGTTTGCGTGTGCTGTAGATACAATAACCGCACCTCAGCGCCTCCACCTTTGCCGTTACTGTGTCTGCCTGCCAACCGGGGATATTATCAAAATCAAGGGTAATAATATCCCTGCCCGTCACATTTGCCGCCTTACGGCGTGTACCGTTAAGCGTACCGCCTACAAAGCCGCCCACGTCCTTTAGATCGTCCTGCTGTGACTTAGGCATATTCATATATTCAGCGTGTGTTTCGGTGCTTACAATGGGCTGTGAGAGCCTTGTGTAAAGTGCAGATACCGTTGTGTTTTCCTGCCGCCATGATTTACTATTGCGGCTATTGCCAACCGATATGCTTATCTGCCTATCGTACATGGTTTTCAACTCCTTTATCAAAGCCCCCCCCCGTAGAGGCGGCGTAATTTTCTTATTCATCCGAGCTGCTATTGTGTAGCCGTTCTCTGAGCCTTTCCAGCTTTTTTCTTTTCCAGTCCTTGACGGCATCACAGTTCTTGAAAATGATATGAAGCTGATCGAGCATTATGTGAACATCTGCCATTTCCTCAGAAATGTGATCCACATTATTCTCACCTCTAAGACTTTTAGTCAGCTCTTTTGTGAGTTCAGACAGCTCCTCAATAGCAACTATTAGCTGTGACTCTTTCCCGTAGGTCTTAACTGCGTCATGCTCAATTACATATTCTTGAAATGACATTACCAATCCACCTCCATAACGGCATCTGGAAATGCCTCACAGCGCTCGATAAGTTCATTAAGTATGATCTGTATCTCCTCCAGGCTGCTGAATTTGCCGTTAGAAAAATACTCATACCCTTTTCTATTTTCAAGTAGATTTCTAAGTGCATAGTCGAATATAGGGTGCATATAGCTCACCGAGCGGCAATCCCACCTTGAGGGATATTCGCCGCAAAGTTCTTTGAGGAATACGCCGTTTTCCTCGTCAACGTACATATATTTCTGCCCATTATATTCGTACATCTGCCCGGTTTTCTGCTTAAAGCCTATGCTGTATATCATGGTTTCTCCGCCCCCTCTTTTTTACCGATTCTTTCCTGCAATCTGATTTGACAGCCGCATTTGGGGCAATCCACGCATTCATAATAAGAGTTCGTTATCAGAAAGCTATTAACTGGAATGTAATAGAGCATATTTTTATTGATTCTGATTCTTTTCTTACATATAGGGCATCTCATCTTTTTTCCTCCTCATTCAGCCATTCTTGCACACATTCAGGGCATTTATTATCATCGTGCTTACAGCCATAGCCGCTATCACGGTAATTTCCGGTTAAAGCTAAAATAGGGCATACATTTGTGTTCTTTGCTATGTCCATCATCATGTCATATTCATTACGCTGAATAATAAAGCGTGATCTATTCCTCATGTTCTACCTCCTCTTTTTCGGCGCACTCTTGATTAGTGTTTTCGTTGTTGCTGTTAAAAATAGGTGGTATTATCAGTCATTGTATCACGCTCCATGTTGATAGGTGTACCCACCGTTCCCACGCTGCCGCTGCTGTCTGTGGGCTGAAAGTATTCTCCCGGCATGGGGTACATATACCTGAACATAAGGTAGTTAGCCGCATCAACAAGGTGTTCTGTGTTATGATCTTTCTTAAAGGCGTCCATGCACCTCTCAGCCGTTGCAAGGGCGTCAACTCTGCCGCTTGCAAAGTTATCTCTTGCAGGACCGTATTTGTAGTATGAGGTTTCTATCCGAGCTTTCCGCTCCTTGTCAAACTGTTCGCTATACTGTGACTTGAGAACATCATTCATTATTCTCACCGTCCTTTGCCTTGTAGTTACCGTAGTTAGCGCTCATCAGAATAGCAGGGATGAGGTAAAACCACAATACGGAAATTCTCTCAAAGTGAATAGCCGCAAATGATATTCCTGCTGTCATCATCATTTGCACTATACTGTTTGCCAGTATGTGCAGCTTTATAATGCTGTTTCTGTTCATTCGTTTTCACTCCTCTTCTGATATTTAGTACACCAAATACGCCTATCCATATCGCAATCACATTCGCCGCCGTTATCGTACCACAAAGCGCATTGATAGCAGTAACCCTCAAGCCACCAGTCAAATACATGATCATAAGTGAAAAAATCATCGCCGGGATCGTCACTAAAAAAGTCTTGCAGGGTCATATAGCAGTCTATATGATAGCGTCTTTCAAAGAATGTTCCCTCAAATTTACCGCTTTCGTATTCGTACTTTTCGCCTATCTGTATTTTCCGTTCGCAGGCCTCGCAGGTATGCTCTTTTCTTGCAACGTGATACCTGCTATTGAAAAACTCCATCATATACAACCACCTCCACGCTTTAGCCTGTGCCTCCGAATTTGGATAGCTCTCACACTATGCCCGATTTTCTCAGATAGCTCATGATCTGTCATACTATGCTCAAGTACAAGCTGATCCTGTTCCGCTGTCCATGCTGACGGGGGATAAACGGCGGTTTTCTCATAGTACCGCCGCCTATGCCGTCTGCAAGTCTCGCGCCATTTGTTGAGGTCTTTGTACTGTGATTTTCTGTTCACGCAAATCTACCTCCCGGCGGCGTTATCCATTTCAAAGCCTGTCCGCAGTTATAACAAAATCGGGGCTTTTCATAGCGCTCTATGCTCTTTTGACAGTTAGGACAGGCGGGGTATATTCCACCGTTTGGGCTTGATATATGAGTAGGAAATTCCGGCTCAAGTTTCTTTTCAAGCTGATTGAGCTTTATGTATTCAAGAAATTCCATAGCCAGCTCCGGCGCTGTGTAGCCGCCCGCAAGCTGCGCTAACATTCTTTCTGCGATAGCATCATCTGTGAGCTTTTTATCAAGTATCTCCATGTGATTCCCTCCGTTGCCTTACTGATATTATGTTATCGGGCGTTTGATAGCTCTCAAGCCCTTTAGCCTCTAATAACCTTGCAGCTCTGTCATAGTCATTCTGGAATTGTGATGCTGTCTTGAAAAATTTACAGCCCTCACAATGCTTTGCGCCGCTGAGAACACCACAAGCCGCACCTCTATCAAAGCAGCATACACCCTCCATACTATTACCTCTTAGGCTTTTGCCGTACTGTTATACCAAGCACCTCATATGTCTTACAATCATAAGCGAATACCAGCTTACCGCCTTTGAAATCAAAGTAGTTGTACATAACATTCTTGTAGTTCTTGAAATAACCTAAGAATTTATTATTTATCCATATTTCAAAATCATTTTCGGGATCATACAGCTTTCTATACTGTGTGCTTTTGCCCTGTTGCAGTATCTCCGATGTTACGTTAATGCTATGCCCGCCGGGTATTGAAGCATTAAACATATCAACTAATGATGTCATTTCCTTTAGCTTGCTTGTATCAAGCACAAACAGGCTCTTAGGTATGCAAAAGCAGCTTTGACCCGTAGGCTCTGCAAGAATAACTATGTTGTTTTCCGTATCTTCCTGATACCCTATGTTGATTTGCTTTTTGATAATAGCTTTCATAACTTCCTGCTGGACTATCAGCATATAGTTATAATAATTCATATGTTTTCCTCCTTTGCTGTGTGTAGCCGTTTATGCGCCCTTCCGTTTTCTGTAACGCTCAATATACTTGCTTATGTCTATTAAAAGGGCTTTTTTCTTAGGCTTGTCCACTTTGCTGTGTGTTCTGACATATTCGGTATATTCAGCGGACTGTTTTGCTAAGTTGTGCCTTGACCTCTTGAGCTGCTTTTCAAGGCGGTCAACCTTTATGTCATAATAGAGTATAGTAGCCTGTACCGCCGTATCAAACAGGAAGATGTACCACCCTATATTGCTACCCGCAAACTCAAAGAACAGCCCCACATACATAAAAGCCTCCCACGTGAATACGAATATAGCCGCCTTAGTAATGTCACTTAATTTTTTCATAATGCGCCTGCCTCCCTCCACGCTTTGTAGATCTTAGGTCCCTGTATTGCAAACCAATCTGTCATTTCTTCGTTTGTGGCCCATACATTACTGGAGCTTGAATTATCCCATAAGCCACTTTCGTAGAAAAATGCGTGTAATATTTCGTGCCTCAGTATTTCTTTCACCATAGAATCAAAGATTGATTTTTTAGGCGGCATTGATGACCAATCTTTACGAATGACTATAAGACGGTCATAAACTTCACAATAGCCGCCGAGATCCTTTAACAGCGGATCATTTTTTTCCTCGCGCTGCTCGATTCGGTATGAAGTACCGAGAACATTAACCGACTCTTTCATTCGTCATCCTCCCATTCGTGCATCATCTGCTCCCAGTCCTCCGGCTTTACTGAGGCTATGCTATGCGCCCATGCAACGCCTACAAGTACCGATATACCTATAACGATTATGTATGCCATGATAGTTTACACCTCTGTTTCTTTGAATAATGGGCATTTTCTTACTAAATAGCTGTCTGCAAGCATACGCTCATTCCAAACGTATTCAAGCTCTCCTGTAGTTTTGTTGCTTGCATAGCTGCCGCCCGCGTCGATCATCTCTTGTGTAGGCTCAAACCCGATACCCACCTGCTCATGATGTGTCTTGAATCCTGCATTTACTTTTTCTTTGTCCGCTGTCCAACCCGGCACCGGTTTTAGCTTTCTGCTCCACTCGCAGCCTCTACCGTTTTTTTTTGTCGGGCACAGCGTTCTGGCATATCCAGCATAACGTGTCCACACCTGCAATAATACGCTTTTTAATTTTCTCATGCTCTTTCTGCCGCCGTTCTAAGTCAGTCATGTTATCACCTCAATTCATCCAACGTATGATCGTGTCACCTTTATACCCTTTTTCCCATATAAACCACGCATAACAGATAGCATTTGATTTTGCATATCTCTCAAAATCGCCGTTCATAGCGCATTTGAGCCGCCCGGTGCTTACATAGATCACTTTAGGCGGCTGACTATCAAATAGCTTTCGCCTCGCTTTGCCCTCAAGGAATTGTATCTTGAGAAACATAGCAACCTTGCGTCCGTTCTCCAGTATTTCAAGAGCGTGTTCAACAAATTCCTGTGCCTTTGAATACGGTGGATTTGTCACTATATCGAAGCCCGGCACGGGGGGGGCTTTGGCGCTTAAAAAGTCTGTCACATATCCATATCCTCTATCTATAAGATCAGTTGCATATACCTTGTGACCTGCTTTTTCAAACTCCTTTGCCAAATGCCCCTCACCACAAGCGCACTCCCAGATAAGCGGCGAAAGATCTTCAAGCTCCATTAGTAGTGTAGCCGCTTTCGGCTCTGTCGCATAATAATCATTTGTTTCTCGCTCATTCTGTGCATAATTCCTCGCACCAAGAATAGCGTGTGCTGATCTGCTGTTGCCTGTCCAGTCCTTATTACTATTCATCTTTATGATCCTCGTTTCCTGCTGCTATTGCAAGAATGGAAACAATAAAGCCAAATATCCCACCGACCATAAGGCCAAAGATAAAGCCTATAATACCATCCATAACTGCATCACTCCTCCGTTGTTTTGAATTGATAACCTCTACAGCCCTTAACCGCACCTTTGCAACACATTGATACCCTGCTTATACTAACTCCCGTATATTCTGCTGCCGCTTTTTGAGACGGAAAAGAGCCAATACAAACCCCATTTTTATAAACTAATGTAACCCGTCTGCCAAAATTTCTTTTAGCGCCCATAGCCCTATAATCTGTTTTTGCATAAACGGCAGACAAATTTTTTGCTGTGAGCGGATCGTGTATCTGCTCTTTATGTGTAGCCCATTCAAGGTTACAAACTCTGTTATCCGATCTGTTACCGTTAATGTGATTTACTGTTGGTTTATTGTGAGGATTTTCTATAAACGCCATAGCGACTAATCTATGGGCTTTTACGGTTTTTCTGATGGTGTTTTCAGATAGAACAAAGTATAAGTACCCATCTTTAGTTTTTGAGGGCTTTAGCGTTTTTCCAGTAACCTTACTAACTACTGAGCCGTTATCGGATATGCTATACCTTGCGGGAAAAACAGGAGAATCGACTATCATTTAATCACCTCCGAATCTTACTTTTGCTACTGCAACACAAAAATCTTCAATCTCGCTCGACCATAAACAAGAATCTTTACCGTTAAGTGTTTCCCATATCAAAGGAAATCCCGAAATACCATCAAACAGACTTGCCATAGTAAGATCAGACCCACAAGCGATAGATAACTTTTGCAGCACATAAAACCAGTTAGGGAGCGAAATGCTGTTGCCTAAAGCCTTATAACGCGCGCTGTCAGTACACTTACGCACCTTGCCTCTGCTATCCGTCCATTCGCCTATATCCGTCCAACCGTCTGGAAAACCTTGCAGGCGCTCACACTCAAGTGGTGTTAAGCGGCGTACAATATACCGCTGTTGCTGTTCATCGTAAACAAGTGTCTGTGGATCTTTATAATCACGAGCCTCAAGTGTATATGCCGTTCCCTTATCATCCACATTGATAAATGATCCTGTAGTCATTATGTAAAGCCCCCCCACGTTATTACTCTGTTTTACTTTCAACTATCAGTACCTCCGATTCCCCCCCCATAACTACCGCCAGAATTTTTTAATGTACTGGAGGTGTCATTCGGGGTATATTTGTCGTAGGCATCTTGAGAATAGCACTCTAGCACCATAGGCGTATTATTACCGCCTGTTCCCATTTGACCGGATAGCGTTTGTACAACGTTGTTTTCAGATAGCTTTACTCTGCTATCTTGAGGATGATTATCAAGGGCTATTACTACTGTCGCATCGGCTTGTCCGGCTGATAGTGTCGGGCTTATGCCCTCCTCAAATCCTATGCCGTGTGCTTTTGCTCCTTGAAGGCTCTTAAAGCCATATGATACAGCGGGTATGTTGCCGTGCATTTCTGCTCTAAGGGTGGGCGCTACTGTTGCATCATCGGTCCCACTAATTGATGAGCCGCCTTGATCGTTCAACAAAGATACTACTGCGGGACGGTCAACTGTGTTTAGTGTATAGCTGACATCTTCTGTCCAGCCCTTGCCGTTACAACCTGCGGTATCGGCTCTGTCAATACAGTTGCCCTGAATACAGTATGTCTGCTCCTGTGTAGCCATCTGCTCACCGACAGGCTGAAATAATGTTTGATCTTGAAACGTTGATAGCGTTGCACTTTGGTCTGTCTGTATCAATGCACCTCTGCCGCCGCTGCCCTGTGTACCACACCTTACTTTAAGGGTTAGGGGAGGGGGCTTACGGACTCCCAATACTCTATCATCTGGTATAATGCCGCTTTCAAAACAGGTGGTAGTGGCTTTCCACGCCGTTCTGCCCTGTTCAAAATACCCTGACACGCTTTCGCGCTCAAATAGTATTTCGGGTGCGGACATTCCTCCAAAATCTGCGATAAGTGCGATTCTACGTCTGCGCTGGGGTACTCCCCAAAACTGGGCGTCAAATACTCGCCAAGCAACGCTCCATTTTCCTCCCACTCCATCACCTGTGAGGCATCCTGCTGTAGGCCAACCATTTTTAGGCATAGGAACAGCGGGGGCTTTCGGCTCTGCGATCCTGACCGTTTCTGTGAGGACTGCGGCAAAGTCTGCGCCTTTGTTTGAGCTGAATGCTCCGGGGACGTTTTCCCACACCATAAATCTGGGCTTTCCATATTTGGCTCTCATCTCCTTTACAATTCTTATCTGATCCATAAACAGTACCGATCTTTCGCCGTTAAAGCCCTTTTGACCGCCTGCAACGGATAAATCTTGACAGGGGCTGCCGCCTATTACAACGTTGACAGGCGGGACCTCAGCACCGTTTATTTTTGTAATGTCACCTAAATGTTTCATAGCGTTATCAACTCCGAATATGGTAACTCTTCTATCCAGCGGCAAAAATCGTGCCACTCGTCCAGTTTGTGATTTCTGCGGCTGTGATAGATGTCTCTAAGGACAGCATAGTTGAGCTGTAGTGTAGCCCTCTGGTTATAGCTGCTCGGCAAGAGCTGAATAAGCTGCCACCAATAGGCTTTATCCTTTGTTGTGAGAAATAGAGAACGATAATCATTAAGCGTTCTTATATTCATGCGAATTACGCTGATAGAATTACTTGTTAAATGCTCATGTGAAAAATCGTCAAGCTCAAACTCTTTAGCCGATATCTTGTGCATTGTTGAACAACTATTGCGGACCGTACCGACCTTGTATGTATCAGCCTCTTTCCACCAATAGAGGGGTGCTGTCACATCAACGGTAACATTTATCATACGCATGAATTTAGAATGATCTGTGCCTGTCTGTACAAGCTGTTTCATAAGTCTGGCATCTTCAAGTCCTATGTCTATCACAAGACCCATATCTGTAAATCTACTATCAGACTTATCCCAACTGTTCATAGGGTTACGCATACCCCGTATAGCGGCTTTCCAGCCGCTAATATCTATGTTCTCGATCTTTATCATATATTTCACCCTTTCCTCTGACTGTACCACTCATCAAACTCTTTTAATTCTTCTTCTGTTGGTTCGTCCTCTGGTCTGCCCTTATCGTAGCCCAAAGTACACCCGGATTTAAAACTGCATCTCTGTGTGTCCTCATAGGTTTCAACCCAATCGGGATATTTTATGTAGCCGTATTGACACCCCTGACAGTATTTCATCACCGGGTCAATGCAGCGTGCAGGCTTATCCATTTTTATACCTCCGTTAGTCTTTCTTAAAGAACGTTCCTACCCAGCCATCAGCACCAAGCGGCAAGCCCTGCGCCCAACTGATAGGGGTACTCATAATCTGTACTACGTTATCAAGCATATCCTTAGCAAAGGTATATGGCTGAATATCAATGACAACCTCATCGTGAATGTGAAACACTATCGGATAACCTGCTTTCTCAAGCCGTTCTATTGCATCTGCAAGACAATCTCGCGCTATGGCTTGTACGCAGTTCTCTACAAGTTTACCGCCGTATGTTTCAATATCACCGAATTTGTTTTTATCGTTCACACCCTGATATATGATCGACTCCGAGCCGAATTTATTTACACCTATTCGAGGATTGACATAATACAGCTTTCTGCCTGACGGTAAGAGTATTGTAAAGTAAATACCTGATCTTGTACGCTCAAGAGCAAAAGTACAATACCGCACTTGACGCATACCACCGCCCTTAATAGTTTCGATAGCGGCATTGTTGAAATCCCACCATAGCCGCTGAATGTTACTGTTACTTGATCTCCAGCGTGTAACGATGTCCGGGAGTTCATCTTCGTGTAGCCCCATATCCAATGCTCCCATTGCTATCAAAGCACCTGCACCGCCTTGATAACCTAACGCCAATTCTGCGACTTTGCCTTTGGCTCTGAGCGCATATTCGGGATTGCCCTTTTTTATGCGCTCGATAGGCACACCGAACATCTGAGCCGCTGATGCCTCATAAATCTTACCGTGTGAACGGAATACCTCAAGCCGCCATTCCTCACCCGCTAACCACGATATAACACGAGCCTCAATAGCCGAGAAATCAGCATCTATAAGCACGTTGCTCTCGCTTGATACAAAAGCTGTACGAATAAGCTGTGACAGCGTATCATTGACTGAGCCGTAAACCGCCTGTATGCCCTCAATAGAGCCGTGTTTGATTAGATCCTTTGCAAGAGGGATATGCTCTGTGTATGTTCGGGGTAAGTTCTGGACCTGCACCAAACGTCCCGCCCATCTGCCTGTTCTATTTGCGCCGTAAAATTGCAATAGTCCTCTTACCCTGCTGTCTGCGCATACGCATTTGCGGATAGCATCATATTTTTTCAAAGAGGATTTTCCCAGTTCCTGCCGTATTTCAAGCATACGCTTTACATCCGGCGCATTATCAGCCTTGAGCATAGCTGATACAGTTTCTTTTCTCATATTCTCCGGGGCTGCCCCTGTTCGCGCTGTAAGCCACGCTGATAGCTGTTTTACGCTGTTAGGGTTATTTAGTGCTGTAATGCTTAAAGCCTCGTCTGTGAGCGTTTCTGTAGCCCTACGGCCCATTTCTAACGCACCGTCTACAAACGGCATATCAACCGCAACGCCTCTTGTATTTATTGTGAGGTCTGTTTCCCATTGCTTTTGTATGACATCTGGCACTTGCATATCCGACAGCTTTTTCATTATCTCCATTTCCGTGATAACATCTTGAGCATTGTATTCTTTGAACATAACCCATTTGTGCGGATCGTGCTGTGGATAATTCCTTGTTCTGCCGCCATTTACCTTTGTCGGTTTACAAGGTACACAAAAATAGCGGATAAGATCTTTACCTGTCCTTAATTTCTGCTTATCCTCTGACAAACCTACCGCTTTACCTGCCGCCGCCAATGATAGGGGATAACCACAATAAGAGGCTTGCAGTTGCGTGTCCCGCCACTGTTCTTTAGGTAACTCAAAACCTAAAACCCTTGAAAAGCACAACCACTCAAACGTTGCATTATAGGCGTGTTTAATAACATTTGGATCGAGCAGGGCATCGATAAACCACTGAGGTAATACCTCAGTCTGTGTATAGTCAAGCACAACAGGCCTTTCCATTTCGCCCCAGAACATATAGCCATTCAAGAGTATTTCAAAATCCGGGCTTCTTACATAAGCGTGTGCGCCCGATTTTTGTATGTCAACACTTGAAAATGTTTCAAGGTCTATTGATAAGTGCCTCATGGTGTAGCCCCCTTTTTTTTAGACGTTATAATTTCGTGCCTCTCTTTCAGTACAGAAAAAGTGAAATCCCGCCGAACATTCCTCAAAGCTCATATCAAAGTTGTCAATCTCAACCTCATCACCAATAAAGTAACAGGTTTCACCGTCATATAAGGAGATACCTATTTTTTCACCGCCAAAATCACCGAGTATATCAATAATCTTTGCTTTGCTTGCTCTACACTTACCCCCTACTCGACCTCTGATGTGTGCATCTTCGGGTATATGCGCAACCACTATAACACCATTCCAGCATCTTTTATAAACCTTTTCCGGCGGATCAATGGTTCTCGTTATCATATTTTTATTGGCTGCTAATCTCATAGCGGCGGTGCGTACACGCCAATCGCTGTCTTTAAGCCCGCGCTCGATTATGTCAAGGGGAACGTCCCTGCCGTTGCAGGCGTTCATAGCGGCGGTGCGTACATCACAATCGCTGTCTTTAAGCCAACGCTCGATTATGTCAAGGGGGAGATGTTTTCTTAGTATTTTACATTTCATAATTTATCCTTTCTGTTTATGTAGTAAAACGCGGGGGAAGTCCTCCCCCCCCGCGCTACCATTTATCTTATTACCACGGTGTACCGCTGTTTATCGGCTGCCCTGTTATCGGATCAATAGCGGGCTGCTGAACGTAACCGCCGTTTGTCATGCCCTGTGCAAAGCCGCTAACCATACTTGCCTGCTGTGCGGGGCTGATACCGGGCTGACCGTATGCCTGACCCGCTGCGGGGTTATATCCCGGCTGTGTAGCCATCTGCTGAGGCTGTGCCACCGCCTGACCGATACCCGCAAAGTCAGATGCCGCCGATGCACCGCCCGAAAGAGCCTCGCCGTCACGGGTTTTCATTACGTTACCGAGTCCGCAACCGACACCCTTAGAGCCGTGTGAGTCAAAGCTAAAGAAATTCAGCGTAACTCTTGCATACATACCGCTGTATATCTCTGTGGGTGCAAGCTCAACATTGATGTTGCTTATGTCCACTACCTGCGGCTTGCGTGTCTGCGGGCTTGACGCCGTTATTACCCAATGACCCTTACACTCTGGGCCGAACGGTGTACCGTCAGTCTTGTTGCCGTCACCGTCATAAATGAGGGCATTCTTGAGCTGAGGTCTTGCGCCTTTCCACTTATTCTGTACGCCGTCCTCGTATGCCGCCGCCATAGATGCGTCAATGTCTGCCTTTGTGACGGTATCGGTTTTTGGTATCAGTAGTGTTACCTGATAGCGGGGATCGCCGCCCTGCTTATTCTGGTGCGGCTCTGCAAGGTGTACATATGAAAGTCTTACCTCGCCTGTCAGTACCTTTGTTGCTATTCCGTTATACATAGTCATTACTCCTTTTCTATCTGATACAGTATTTCTTTCGGAATGGGATTGTTTTCTACAAATTTTTCCAATTCATTGATAAATCCCTCAATAAGATCGTTGAATTTACTCCTCTGAGAGAGTAGAGCCTTTTCACGAGCCTCATTTGAAACTCTGTCATTTGCAGGCTTGAGGTATGTTGCATATACCTTAGAAAGCTCTTGCTTAAACCCACTGTATGCCATCATGCAGTCTATGGTAATAGCACCTGCCTCATCTCCACAGTCTCTTGACGCTTTTGCGGCTATAGCCGTCATAATTATTGTTGTTAAATCCACATACGCCCCCCCCTTTACTTAACTTTTATACCGTGCTTTTCGCACTTTTCGCGTACACTCTGCTTATTTTTGCCGCCGTGCTGTGCAGCCCACATAAGCCTCTGCTGCTTATTCATGCCCGCAAAAGCTATTCTGCGGGCAATAGTTCTTGTCATGCTTGCCATAGTCAAAACTCCTTTACCTATACTTAGCCTCCATTTCTTCAAGTATTTCAGCGGCTTTATCGACTTTCTTTTTTCTTGCATCAAGGCGCTTGATAGCCTGTGTTTTACGTTTCTGTAACTCACTTAGCCTCTTACCTCGCTTTTTATCCGGCTTAACGGCGCTTTCAACTAACCCCGCATAAGCGGCGTTATATTCGTCCGTGATAACGGAGAATACCTTGAACTGATAGTCTCTCTCTGCCTTTATTGCCTTGCGCCATGCACTTATTGTGTTAGTGCTGTGCATAAGGTCACTCTGAGCTGACATTCTGAATACCTTGCGGATCTTTGTCAGATCCGCGTCAGTAAACAGCGCGGGCGGTACTATATCTGCGTACCCTGTTTCCCACTTGATGTGAATAGGCTCATACTCGCACTCAACAGGTGTACCATACTCACCAATATAAACGCTCACAGCGTTATAATGATATGCCATTATACCACCCCTGCAAAGTCAGCAGCAGCTTTGTTATATGGCTCTCTGCTGTCACTTTCATCAACAAGTGTTGGCTTGCCGATGGGCTTTGTTACAAGGCTTGACAGTAGCTCCGCAAACTGCTTTTTACCAATAGCCTTTTCGATGCCTGCAAGCGTTTTCGGCTTGTGGTCCATAAGCTGCTCATCTGTGTAGCCGTTCTGCCTTAGCACCTCAAAGGCTTTAGCCTCATCGGAAAATGCTCTTGCGCTCTTACCTGCTACAACTTTATAGCCGGGTATTGTTTTACCATTGAGGATAGCCCCCAAAGCGTACTCCTGCAAATCGGAATACCACCTTACAAGCTCTGCCCCTTTTGTCAAAAGCATACCGACCTCATCATCTGTAAGAAGATTAGATGCACCAAGTATTGCCCTTGCCTCCTGCGGCAAATTCGCTATTGAGGGATCAACCTTGCCCTGTGGGATAAAGTCCTTAAAATCCTCAAGGGCTGAATTAGCCTGCGCTCTTGCTTTGCATTGTGCCTTACCCTTGCAGAATCTACACCATTCGCCGCTATTGAATGTACCATTGCCACTATACGCGGCATTTGCAAGAGGTGTGATACTATCACCCCAAGCCATCAGTTCATCAACCGTCATTTCTTCCTCTGATGCGTATTCGCTGACACGGGGCTGACAGATACCCATTGATACCGTTGTTATGGTATCTCCGAATACCGCGCCAAAATGTTTTAGCGCACCAAGCGCATATAGCCTCATCTGCGGATTTCCGACCGCTTCAACTCTTACACCTTTGCCGTGCTTATAATCGGTGATATGCAGCTTACCGCCGCCGATCATTACACAGTCACAAGTACCAAAGCCCTCCGGCACATAGTCTGAAAAATCAACCTTTATTTCCTGTACAACGTATGGAGGGTTATCAAAGGTCATAGCCTTTTCGGTCAGATACTCAACATAGGCCTTTGCAGTTACAAGCATTTCATCATTGTAATACTCGCTTTTCTTGAGCTTTGCGAGATCCCTTGACAGCTTGTTTCTGTCTATGTTCACACCGAATTTCCGCTTTGCGTATATTTCGCATACGGCGTGTGCAACTGTACCCTCCTCCGCGTATGAGCTTGTACCGTTCGGAAACTGTGACTCAAACGCGGGGGCCGCTGTACAGTTCATCCACCTATGCGCCGCCGATGCTGAAAGAAAGGCGTGTGTATTAGGTGTTGCCATTTCTGCACCTCCTTAGATCACAGCACCGAGCGCCGTGATCTTTGCAGCGAACTCCGGCAACTGTGTAGCCGACAGGTGAGTAACTGCGGGTACTCCGAAGCTCTGGAGAATAGCAAGTACATCCGGCATCTTGCCCTGCTCTACAAGTCTTGCCGCCGCCGTGCATACTCTGTTGCGGTATGCCTCATCAACAACGGGCGCAGGGTTTGGCTGAACTGTCTGCTGAACAGGCACGCTCTGAATAGGCTGTGCGACCTCCTGCGGTACGTTAGCAACAGGGGGTGTAACATTAGCCTCTGCCTGCTGTACACTCTGTATGGGCTGTGTGGGTGCGTTCTGAGGTACTACAACCTCATACTGCGGCTGCGCTGTGATCTGACTCTGTGCCTGCGCACCGTTCACCGAAAGAGCTGCGCTGAAAACCTCTGAAAGCCTGTTAATTGCCTCTACAATTGCGGGTGCATTGATGTTTACTGTTACGTCCATAGTTAAAACCTCCGATAAATTTTTATTTATACAGCGGAATTGCTGTATATTCACTCGATTGATAAAATATCCTGTGGGGAAACTGAAAGCACTTGACATAGTAACCGAAAGTTACCAAGTGACATTTCATCAGCGTTATTATACCAGCGTGATATTGTCGCTTGCTGTACACTAAGCCTTTTTGCCACATCTGCTTGTGTGTACCCCTTTGCTGCTTGAGCAGTCTTGAATGCTCTGCACATACGGTCCGATCTTGTTACTTTCTTTGCTGGCATCTTTCGTTTCCCCTCTTTCTTTATGAATTTGTTTCCTTATCCAGCCATTCAAGAGCATTTATCAGTTTGATATAGTTCTTTGGCTTTGGATATCGCTTACCGATGAGCCATGTATAAAGCGTTACACGCTCAAAGCCGATAGCATTCGCAAGCTCTGTGTAAGTCATGTTGTGCTTATCCATTGCCGCTTGTATCTTTGCACCCGCATCTGAGGTATCGGCCAAACCGTTTCTCATAAGCTCCTGTGGTGTAGCTATCTCCCAGCCACCTTTAGCAAGGATATTCAAAACCATTGGTAAGCGGTCAGCTTTACAGCTTGCTACGATTTGAGCTATTTTAAGATACTCGTGAGCCGTTGTTTCCTTTGTCGGTCTTTCCTCATCAAGCGGCTCTGTGTTACTCTGCCCGGCCGGCATTATGTAAGCACCGTGTTTTCTTAATGCCGGAAGCACTTCGCTTGTAACCCAGCGTTTAAAAGCTTTGGCTTTTGGCATTTTACTTGACAGTATCAAACTGTACAAGCCGCTTTCGTTGATAATTGTTAAATCCTGCGCTCCTCCGAGGGTGTCGCATTTTGCTACTCCCTTGTCCTCGTCATCAACGTGCTTTTTGATAGCGTCTCGTGGATTTGAATATCCGAGTATCGTTGCAACGTCTATTGCGACAAACCAGATAACGCCCTCGATCTCAACCGTTCTGACCGTTCCCAAATCTTCATTGGTAAAGGTCTGTACTGCTGTGCTTGCCTTCATTCTTATCGCCTCCAATCTAAATAACACCTCTTGACAACGTATCTAAAGAGCAACCAAGAAACTTAGCTATCTCAATTAGTTTGGAAGAAGGCATATCATTTTTAGAACGCCAATTTGAGTATGTCTTTCTTTCAATGCCTATAGCCTCTGCTAAATCCTCCTGAGTAAGGCGGTTTCTCCTTAGTTCACCGTCAATATTATCAAATATCGTAAAGCTATCTTTCATTCTTGCACACCTCCTTTTGAATTTATTTTGTACTCAATTTGGGGATAATTCAAGTATATACCCATTTTGGCTATTTGTCAACCCAATTTGAGTAAAATGTTTCACAATTTTTTATTTCTGTTTTTGTGCTAATTGACAATTTTTTGATAACGCATTGACTTTTACTCATTTTGAGTATATAATCATATCAAAGGAGGTGTAATATGTGTTTGACGATAGATTGAAAAATTTGCGAAAGGCAAAAGGGCTGACAAGTAGCAGAGTAGCGGCCGATCTTGATTTGCCACCTACTACATACTCAAATTACGAGTTGGATAAAAGAGAGCCGTCTGCTATGACACTCATAAAGATAGCAAGATACTTTGATGTTTCTATAGATTATCTTTGTGGCTATACGTCCGACAAGCAAAGCATCGATACAAAAACTTTAATCAGCAAAAGCAAAATGAGCATTAACAAGCAGCGTATACTTGACTTATTTGATTTGATTGACGAAATACAGCAGGAAAACGTTATTGCAAGAGCCGAGATGTATGCAGAGCAGAATCAGGAAGCTAAAAATAAAGGTGTCGGATAACAATGAAAAAAGGAGGCCGTTTAGGCCTCCCAAAGTAGGTGATTTTATAGATAATACTGCATATTTTAAAAATGGATTCTTATATGATGTATGCCCAAGAGATACAAACATTTCACTGTATGAGGATAGAGGTGTAGCATATAACGCAAGATTTATCATATCAGATGGAGTTAAATATGACTTGACAAGCTATGAAGATTTAGGAAAAATCGAAACACCAGATTTTCAAGGCTCTTATGATACAACGTCATCGCTTGATTACGTTTTGCGTATGTGTGCAAGTAACTATAGGAATAAAGGGCAAAATCATTTGTCCATATCAATACTTGCAATTGCAACAAAAATGATGATTTATTCTAAAATCAGTTGGAGTTCTAAAGATTTCAAGAGAATTGTTTACTGGCTTATAGAAGATGGGAGACAAGAAGAGGCTGACGATTGGGAAAAGTTCATCGATCATAGTGAATTAGTTCTAAATAAAACCGACCTTAGCCGAGTTGCTAAAAAGCAGTATGATGAATTAATACAAAATTATGATTTAGTTGCTTTTATCTCACTTTCACCAATTATATGTGAGACCTGTGCCAAGTATAGTGGCAGAATTTTCAGCACACGTAATAACTCCCCATTTGCGCCCCTGCCTGATATTTTTCATGAGTCAACATTATTTCACACAATATGTAATTCTCAGCTTGTTCCATATTACGGACAAGCAATATATTACAAAGGCAAAGAAATATCATCTGATGAGCGTATGTATGGATCTTATTTGGATACAAGAACCGAGATAGAAAAAGATGCTTATGAAAAACGTAGAAAACAGTATGAAGAAGCAAAAAAGGCTGAAATGGAAAAAGAAAAGAGCTATCGACTATACCTGTCGGACAAAGCTGAGTATAATGCTCTAAAAGCGAGAGGTATTCGTGATTTACCCAAATCTACCGCCGAGTACATAAGACAAAAATATAGCAAAAAATAAAAAAAACGCCCCGAGTGTTACCAGCACCCGGAGCGCAAAAGTTGAATGTTTGGTGTTACCAGCACCTTTCATTCTGCAAGTTACCCAAACAACCACGAAAGGGCTACACTGCCCTTTTATTCTATCACATTCAAAACAGAATGTCAAGGATAGGAGGAAAATTTAATATGGCAAAAATAGAAAAGTTACCAAGCGGGAATTACCGAATAAGGGTATACGATAAGACTACCAACACCCGAAAGAGCTTTACGGCTGATACTAAGGCTGAGGTAAAGTTACTTGCCGCCGAGTGGGAAAACGGCATAAAAGAAAAAGCCAAACCAAGAAAGCTAACTCTTGATGAGGCTGTAAGGGAATATATTGAATCAAAAGAAAATGTGCTGAGTCCGTCAACGGTGCGAGGGTACGAGATAATAAGACGTAATGCTTTAGGTGCATTCGGAAAAATGCTCATAATGGATATAACAGAAAAGGATCTGCAAAAGTGGATAAGTTCAAACGCAAAGCGGTATAAACCAAAGGGCATAAAGAATCAGTTTGGGCTTGTAACGGCTACACTAAGGCAGAATAAAATTGATTTGGATCTGCGCTCAATCAAGCTGCCGGAGGCACAAAAGTATGAGCCGAACATTCCGACTGAACAGGAAATAGCAAAGATATTAACTATCGTTGAGGGTACTAATGTTGAGCTGCCTGTAACAATAGCGGTAACTTTAGGGCTTAGGCAATCAGAGATAGCCGCCCTTAAATGGTCCGACTATGACGGTGAATATCTATTCATTCACGCCGCAAAGGTCCCGGATAAGCATAACAAGCTCATAGAAAAAGACACCACAAAGTCAAAAGCAAGTACAAGACTGCTTGAAGTCGATGCCGTGTTAAAGGAAAGACTTGACCGAGCTGAGAGAACATCAGAGTATATCAGCACTATGCAGCCCAATTCTATACTGAAACGCTTTCAGCAGCTCTGTGAGCAGAATGGGCTACCACATTTTACGATGCATGGACAACGTCACGGAAATGCCTCCTTAATGCTTGCTCAAGGCGTACCAGATAAATACGCTATGGAGCGTCTGGGGCAAAGTTCACCAAACATGATTAAAAACGTGTATCAGCATCTATACGATAGCAAGAAAAAAGAGATATCGCAAACCATGTCTGATAAATTTTCATCAATACTGGACACGAAACTGGACACGAATGACAAAACATAGCGATTTTACTGGACTAAAAGCGTATTATGTGAGTTTTCGAATCCCTCCTTCTCCGCCAATAAAACCCTTTAAAAACCTCGTAAACACGCCGTTTGCGAGGTTTTAACTTTTTGTTCCATGTGACCAAAAAATTACTCAATTGAGCATTTCCAGGCCGTTTGCTAATATAATTTGCTAATCATGCTACACAGAAGCCCTGTGGGTACTGAAAGTGAAAAGGTGCGAAAGTACGGCATTTTGTCGCTCTGTTAATTATTTTTGCTGCCGTTTATTGCACCTGCAATTATTCCCGAAAGCTCTCTCTTGGCACTAATGCTGTCGGCATATACATCCTCGGTCACTCTCACAGAGCTGTGT
This sequence comes from uncultured Ruminococcus sp., assembly GCA_937894495.1. Classification (GTDB taxonomy): domain Bacteria; phylum Bacillota; class Clostridia; order Oscillospirales; family Ruminococcaceae; genus Hominimerdicola. The sequence goes on from CALCRR010000131.1 coordinate 34,046, forward strand.
CCGAGCGACTTTGATAGGACATATATCGAAATGTCCTGATCGATACAGAGTACGGCATAGCTGTGCCTAAGATCGTGAAAACGCATTTCTTCGGGAAAGTCAAGCTGTCTGGCAATGGATTTAAAAGAATGATAAAGCGTCTGTGGGCTGATCAGGCTACCGTCCTCATTGCAGTTTATCAAGCCGTCATCGCAGTAATCCTCACCATGCTGTGCTTTATTCCTTCTGTTTCTGTCAATTCTTTCCTTTAACAGTTCCTCTATCTCAGGTGCGATATATAGAGTTCTCTCGCTGCTCTCGCTTTTCGGAGTTGTTATGCCGTAGTATGACTTGCCGTTATCGTCGGTTCGTATGCAGGTGATCTGATGCTCGATCGCAAGAGTATGATGCTCAAAGTCAACGCTGCTCTCCATTATACCAAGAGTTTCCCCTCTTCTGAGACCGAGATATACAGCCAGCTTTATCTCCAGTTCAAATCTGTGTCCCTCTATAGCCTTCATCAGACGCTGGATCTGCTCCAGAGTGAGATTGACAGGCTTGTATTTCTCTACCTTCGGCTTTTTGACCTTTGTACAAGGATTGCTGGTTATCAGCTCTTCATCGACAGCCGCCTTCAATGCGACAGAAAGTGTGTTGTGAATATAAATGATAGATTTTGCAGAAAGTCCCGTATCATCGGCAAGATCGTGATAAAACTCTTCTATCATTAAGGGCTTGAGATTTTTGAGCTTGATATCGCCCAGAGCCGGGATGATGTGCTTGTATATGTTGTTTCTATACCCGTTCTGAGTGTTGGGCTTTATGTCCATTGAATGAATCTTGAACCATCTCTCCAGAAAATGCCCAAGCGTCTCATTAGATGTATTCTTGACTGTGATCATGCCGAGTGCAACCTTAGCTTTATACTCTTTAAGAGCCTCCTCTGCTTCTTCCTTTGTGGCATAGCCTCCTTTCCATTTCTGTTTTCTTATTCCGTTCTCATCTACTATATAATAGATGATAGTCCATGTTTTCCCTCTCTTGAAGGGATTTCCTTTTTTATTTCCCATTGTAAAAAACTCCTTTTGGGCTTTTACAACGAATGACTGACATTTTTGCGGTGTAATAAAGCGACGGTGATCTGTCATTCGCTGTATTACACTTAATTATCGTTACCCTCAAACCAATTATCAAAGCTCTTTTTCTGCACCCTGTAAGTGGTGCCAATCTTCAGTATCTTAAAAGGCGGATCGTTGCTTATCAATTTGTAGACCGCATTTTTGCTGATAGCCAGTATCTCCTGGATTTCTTTGACCGAATAGACTTTTTTCTCTGTTACCTCTGTCATTTTGAACATCTCCTTTATGACAACAAAAACTCATTGTGCCGACCACAATGAGTTCTGTTATTATATCATAAGTAAATGTTCCTAATACTATTTAAAAAGCTTTTATAATAATCTGCCCTTCGTATGTGTTCCGTTCCCATAGAAGCTATGGAATAATGTTCATTTGAGATGTCCTCCAAATATGTGTTTATCATTGTGGTCTGAACGTGTAAATTATACTTTTATGATGTTATTATACATCCAAATTTTTTATATGTCAATAGTTTTAATTATTTTTGGATATATAAACAATTAATAAGTACCTTTTTTGTTAAACATATACACGAGAAAATTTATTTTAATACCCCATTAGTTGTGGTCGGGGTATATTATAATAACAAATATCCGATAGGTTGAATCTACCCTAAACTGTCCGTTAAATTATACTGAAATTCTCATACTCATCGAGTTTTGCATATCCATTTTTGATCCACTGGCGTATGATTATTTTGACTTCTGTTTTAGTAATATTATCGAAATAGCCCAAAGGATAATCTTCATTCGAGATGTAGATGCAGACCTTATATTCATCGGATTCTATACGGGTTATTGTCGCTTCAATGATGCTTGTTTCCTCATTGAATAGAAACCTAATATCTGAGCCATTCACATTTGAGCCAGTAGAAATCCTTAAGTTGTTTTCACGTATTTCATAGGAAAACCAATCACTAAGATCAACTAAACCTGTCTGTGTCAGAGTATGCATCATATTTGAAACTTGTTGCTTGACGCGCAAAATCCGAAAACTGCAAAATCCCGAAAGTAGCCGAAATTTAGCCACAAAACCCACAAAAGTGGCGTAAATACGCCGTTATCAATGTGCAAAAACTTGATGTTGTTTTCGGTTGACAAAATCTGAATGTCAAAAAATAAGGACCTTAAAACGCAGTTCCAAGAGCGTTTTAAGGTCCTTTAAATTTCATCGTTATAGACCGTTATAAAAGCGTTTGAAAGTTTTAAAAGATAAACAAAACAGCGAATTTACGCATTTTAGCGTTAAAATATCTTAAAAGGTGACTTCTTTTATTGTTGAAGTATAATTATGATTTATTTCCATTTTTTAGGTGCGACAATGCGACATAATTTTAGGGGGGATGCGACAGTGTCGCATCCTACTTTCTTGGTCTTGGTCTATACACATAACCCCTATCTTTTTTATCTTTAAGTTCTTTCATTTTTTCAGATGCAGCTTGTTTCATATTTTTATATTTAGATTTTTTTATGTTACTCAAAAAAACAATTCCATCATCAATGTTATTCATCTTTGTGTATAAGTCAGCGATATAAAAAATCGGTGTCTCAATATATGGTGTTAAAAGGAACGCTTTGAGATAGCAAATCAGAGCACTGTTAAAATCATAGTTTTTTTCATGTTCCTTGCCGATTTTTTCCCACTCGGCTCCATTTATCATATTCTTCCTATGTTTTTCGTAGTTCGCTGTATCAAAAACATCATCGGGACTACCCTCAAGATATGAACCAAGACAAGCGTATAAATAAATCGTCTTTAAAGCGCTATGAATGTGATCTATGCCTAGATCAAGAAGGCAATTAGAAACAATAAAATAATCTCGTGAAGAACTTGGTTCTCCTGTAAGTTCAATTACCTTGTATAAAAAATCATTTTTAGAATTATACTTTTTGAGTACTGATTTTGGTTTTTCAGTATAACTTGTATACAGATTATAGGCATAATCCTTATTATATGTCTCCATAGCTTTTTTTAGTAATCCCATTTCATATTACTCCTATTACCCTTCCCTTGCACCATATCTCATCGCCGTCTTCAAACTTTATTGGATCATAATCCGGATTAAGCGAAATAAGGCAGCCTTTACCAAGCTTCTTAATAAAACCCTCTCCATTCAGTATAAATACACCGATCTCTCCGATAAGTATCTCTGGCATTGATTCAACCAAAACTATATCACCATCATGGAATTTAGGCTCCATACTATTGCCTGAGATCCTGACTGCATAGTTTGCTTCGCGAGTCAAATCGTTCTCTTCCACCTCCAGCATTTCTGATTCTGAACTGTCAAGATACACCCCAGTACCTGCACTTACGGGAAGTGAAAAATAGTCAATAAAAATAGTCTTCTTAGCTCGATTTTGGGAACTTATATCGGGATTTGAAGGCACTTTAACTTTAGCTCTTTTTTCAAGCTCACAAAGGGCTTTTGCTTCACCCAGAACCATACCTTTATAAATGTCTCTTAATCCACTGTAGTATTCTAACAGTTCACGCTCTTCACCACTCAGAGTATCATTTTCGGCATATACAACAGCCGCAGACTCTTTTCCATATACAAGATAATCTAAGGATACACCGAAGAATTCTGCTATCTCTATTAGATATTTTCTATATGATTTGCTCTTTCCAGATTTCCACTCTGAGAAGGCAACGCTGTTTAATTTTAAATAATCCGTGAGAGTCTTTTGGTCTCTGCCATTTAACAGTAGCGTTATTCTGTCCAAAATATCCAAATTTAACTCATCTCCTTTGTCAAATACAACGAATTTAGTATTTTTCTAAATAAAATTTAGAAAAATACTTGACTTATAGAAAATTTCTAGATATAATTTACTTGTGGGCAACCACCAGGGCACAGTTACCCACATAAAGTTTACCACAAAAAAACGAGTTAGTCAACAGGAAGGAGTGATTTAGTTGTATAAACCTAAACTCATAGTTGAAGCAATGCTTACCCCAAGCTTAGAGGAGCACATCCGAAAGGCATCTTTTGTCGAAAACGAGTTGGCACAGCTTCTAAAGACCGCTAATCCCCGAATCATAGACGTAACCTACGGTATCAGGAGCGATAATGAGGAAGTGGTCTGTGTGACCATGGAGAATGGCTACGGATACGATATAAACGTAAGTGCAGACAGTCTTATGGCTATTGCAAAGGATGTTACTATTACAATGTTGCATAAATAAGGAGGATAAGAATGAATACAGTAGAAAGAAAAGTCCTTGATACAGTTAATGAAGTCAAAAACGAGCAATTCAGATGTCTTGGAGATACTCCAGCGCCTGGACATCACCATACCCGTGACGAGCCTTGCCTACCGCTTTGACGGCGGTCTGAGCGCAGATATC
>CALCRR010000132.1 GCA_937894495.1 uncultured Ruminococcus sp.
TTGAAAGAGACAACTACTGCCGTAGACAGAGAGAAGGCAGGTACTATGATCTCCGATAAGGGCAAGTCGCTTAAAGTAAAAGTTACCTGCCCCGAGAGTGTCCCCGAAGCGATTCGGGTAGCGAAGATCAATCGTATCTATGACATTCTCACAAAGCATATCGCTGAGTAAAAATTTTGAAAAAGCACTTGCAAGAAAGCCCATAACAAGCGTATCCCGAACAATGCGAATGCCAATCATTCTTGGCTGACGGGATTTCTGAAATGCGGTCATTGTGGCTACCATTTGGAAATCCACTACTATGACAATGCCAAAAGCGGAAAGCGTTACAGATACCTCATTGAGGTAAAATTCAGTATATAAGGAAACGGCGATTTTACGCCGTTTTCGGAATATGGTGGAGTGCTGCGATCGGCGTGCCGTAAGCAACACCTTAGCAACGATTATTTGGGTTATGTTTGGACGGTTGGTTTTACACATTAAAACCGAAAGGACAGATACAAATGATTGATGCGATGTACAATTACAGACAGGGTGAAATCCACTCCGCTGAATTTTCTGACGAGTTTAACAAGCTCTGTATCCCCTTTGAAGATTCACTTAGCGAGGAGCAGATTGATGTATTCCACAAAATTCTCGACTGCGTAAGCAATACCGCCGCCGCTGAGATGAGAGCTGCCTACAAGGTCGGTTTCAAGGACGGTGCGACTATGATGCAGGAAATCCAAAAATAAATAGTTATACACCCAAGCGCTTCGATCTAATTGACTGAAGCACTTTTGTGCATATCGAACATAAATATGATTTTTTGAGCAACATTTTGTTAGAATCGACTAATTTATAAAAACTTATCTGTGGTACTTGACAAATAAGTACGCATATGCTAAAATGATAATTGCGTTATCGATAATGAAATTTTCAAACGGGAGGTTATTATTCATGTCAACACCCGATAAAAGTATTGATCCACGTCTGCTTGCGAGTGCTGAAGCCGAATTTCTAAAAAAAGGCTTTCTAAAAGCCGAACTGAAAACGATCTGTGAGAATGCTGACATCACAACGGGCGCAGTATATAAGCGCTACAAGGGTAAGGAAGATCTTTTTTGTGCAGTGGTAGAGGATATTGCAGATTCGCTTATCGGTTTTGTGGAAAAGCGTTCGTCTATAGATTTTTCGGCTTTAAGCGATGAGGAGATATACAGCTCGTGGATAATGACCTATGAGTCTATGATCCCTATGTTCAATCTACTGTATGAACAGCGTGACAAGTTCACGCTGCTGATCGACAAGGCGGCAGGCACACGCTACGAGAATTTCAGTCATGAATTTGTGACGAAAATGAGCTATGCTTACGAGCAGTTTTATGATGAGGCACGAAAAAGAGGTCTTGCAAAGGCAGAGGTCACAAGAGAGGAATTTCATGTCCTGATCTCGTCCTTCTGGACGTGTGTCTGCGAACCTATCATTCACGATATGACGTGGGAGCAGATAGAGGAGCATTGCAGGATAGTATGCCGCTTTTTCAACTGGAAAGAGGTCATTATGCTTAGGAAAGGAAATGAATGATGTTCAGTAAAGTCAAGCCCTATATGGGCAGGTACATCAAATATACCTATGCGGCACTGGGGGCGATGTTCGCAGGACTTATCGCCTCCGTCCTGCCGTTTTTTATGGTGTACCGAATCATAAGACCGCTGATAGAGGGAGAAAAGCCCTCTGCAAGCTACATAGCGATACATATCGCTATTATTTTTGCTTGTGAGTTAGCCTATGCTATCTTGTATGTATGGGGACTGAAATTTTCTCACATATCCGCATACAACACTCTAAAAAATATCCGCATATCACTACAGAAAAAACTGGAGCGTCAGCCGCTGGGTACTATTCAGGATATGGGCAACGGTAAGATCAAAAAACTGTTTACAGATGATATAGATCAGGTAGAGATACTGCTTGCTCACGCTATTCCCGAAGGAATTGCAAATCTTTCAATGGCGCTTATCGCAGTGATCTGTATGTTTTTTGCCGATTGGAAACTGGCTCTGTTGTCCCTTTGTTCACTGCCGCTGGGACTGTTTGCAATGGGTATGATGTTCAAGGCAGGAATGGAGAGAATGAATGCCTACTATGCCGCCTCTGCGAAAATGAACGCAACTATAATTGAATATGTCAACGGTATGGAGGTAGTAAAGGTATTCGGGCGTGACGGTGAAAGCTACAGAAGATACGAAAATGACGTTAAGGATTATCGTGATTTTACTCTTGCGTGGTACAAGGTCTGCTGGCCGTGGATGTCGCTGTACAATGCGCTTATCCCTTGTGTGGCGCTGGTAATGCTCCCTGTGGGAACGATGTTTGTCATAAACGGTACATCGACGCTTGCGGACTTGGTTCTTGTGTTTTGTTTGTCGCTGTCAGTGGGAATGCCGCTGCTCAAAGCCCTTGCCTTTGCAGGAAAGATACCACAGCTTGGCTACAAGATAGATGAGATCGAAAAGGCTATGGATAATGAGCCTTTAAAAACTAATGATAATCAATTTATCGGTAATTCACATATCGTAAGTTTTAAAGATGTATGCTTCGCCTACAAGGAAAAGGAGGTGCTGCACGGAGTTTCTCTTGAACTCGGCGAGGGCACGCTCACGGCGCTGGTAGGCGAATCCGGCAGCGGTAAATCCACTCTTGCCAAGCTGCTGGTGCATTACTACGATATAAACGGCGGCAGCATTACCCTCGGAGATCAGGATATAACGGATATGAGCATTGAAGCACTCAATGATAATATCTCTTACGTTTCCCAGGAGCAGTTTTTGTTCAACACTACGCTTTATGAAAATATCCTTATCGGCAAGCCCGATGCGAGCCGTGAGGAGGTATTGGCGGCAGCAGAAAAAGCCCAGTGCGGTGAATTTCTTGCCCGTCTGCCGAAAGGGATAGACACAATGGCAGGTGACGGCGGAAAAATGCTTTCCGGCGGTGAACGTCAGCGTATTTCACTGGCAAGAGCAATACTGAAAAATGCACCCGTTATCGTGCTTGACGAGGCGACCGCATTCATCGACCCCGAGAACGAGGAAAAAATGAACGCCGCTATCGCTGAGATCATCAAGGGCAAGACGGTGCTTGTCATAGCACATCGCTTGCAGACGATAGTGAACGCCGATAAGATATGCGTGATGAAGGACGGCAATATTATCGCCGCAGACAGGCACGAAAATCTTCTGCAAAACTGTGCAGAGTACCAAAAGCTATGGAACAGCAGTGAAGCAAGAGCAAGCTGGAAGATAGGGAACGAGGTGAGAGCATGATAGGCATGATAAGAAGGATCCTCGGTGTTTCCGGTAAATACCGGGGCAGGATATACGGCGCATTCGGCTTTTCGTTCCTGAAAGGCTTGCTGATGAAAGTACCGATCGTGCTGACCTATTTTGTTGTCACGACATATCTGGACGGTACTATCACTAAGAAAGCAGCGCTTTACGGCGCAATAGCGCTTATCGCAAGTGTCATACTGCAAGCGGTGTTCCAGTACCTTGCAGACAGGCTGCAAAGTGCGGCAGGGTATATGATATTCGCCGATATGCGAATGAAACTTGGCGAGCATCTTCGCTGTCTGCCTATGGGCTACTTTACCGAGGGCAATATAGGCAAGATCAGCTCGGTGCTGTCAACGGATATGGTGTTCATTGAGGAAAACTGTATGATGGTACTGGCGGACATGATGAGCTATCTGTTCTCGCAGGCTATCATGATTGTGTTTATGTTCATTTTTGACTGGCGGCTGGGGCTTGCTTCCCTTGCTGTCACGGGCTGTATGGTGCTGCTTGGCAGGGGCATGATGAAAAACGATCTTGTGCATTCCGACGAAAAGCAGCAAGCCGCCGAGATACAGACGCAGGCAGTGCTGGATTTCACCGAGGGTATCGGCATTATCAAGACCTATAATCTGCTTGGAGAAAAATCAAAGGAGCTGACCGAGAGCTTTGAGACAAACTCCCGTGTGAACCTTGATTTTGAGTTCTCGCACCACCCTTATAAACGAGGCGTGTACCTCATTTACGGTATTGGCACGGTAATTATGCTGGCACTTTCTTCATTCCTTTATACAAAAGGTCTAATAGAACTTAATTACTTTTTTGGAATGCTGCTGTGCCTGTTCGATCTGTTTGTACCGATCAAATCCTTCTACGACCAGGAGGCAAGGCTTACCGTCATGAGTGCTTGTATGGACAGGATAGAATCCCTTTTTGCAGAAAAGGAGCTTGATGACAGCGGAACACAAACACTGACGAATGGCAATGCGCCTGAGATAGAGTACAGAAACGTGACCTTTGCTTACGATAAGAAGGATATACTCAAAAACGTTTCATTTAAGTCTGATAGAGGTACAATGACTGCACTTGTCGGACCGTCGGGCGGAGGAAAATCTACTATCGCAAGCTTACTCACAAGGTTCTGGGACGTAAAAAGCGGTGAGATACTTCTTCGTGGTTCGGATATACGAAAGATACCGCTTGCCACGCTCATGGATAATATCAGTATGGTCTTCCAGAGGGTGTATCTGTTTCAGGATACGGTGTATAATAACATTGCTTTGGGCAGACCCGATGCAAGCCGTGATCAGATCATAGATGCCGCAAAAAAAGCACGCTGCTATGATTTCATTATGGAGCTGCCTGATGGCTTTGATACGGTGATCGGTGAAGGCGGTGCGAGCCTTTCGGGTGGTCAGGCGCAGAGGCTTTCTATCGCAAGGTGCATTCTAAAGGATTCGCCGATAGTCATTCTCGATGAAGCCACCGCAAGCGTTGATGCTGACAACGAAAGCTACATTCAGCAGGCGATAAGTGAGCTTTGCAGGGGCAAGACCTTGCTGGTCATTGCACACAGGCTCAATACCATTGCGGGCGCTGACAACATAATGGTAATCAAGGACGGGCAGATTGCTGAATCCGGAGATCATGAACAGTTGATGCAGGCAGGCGGTATCTATCACAATATGGTAACAAAACGTGCAGTCAGCACGGGGTGGAAAAATTAAAAAAGGAGTATGTAACATGAAGGAAAAGTTTGAAGTCAAGGAGCTTATCAATGTAGGCGTTTTCACGGCGCTGTATTTTGTTGTGGTTTTTGTCACCTGCTTTATTGGTATGGTGCCGATTTGTATGGTGCTGATTCCTCTTATTATCCCGATCGTCGCAGGCATACCGCTGATGCTGTTTTTCTCAAAGATAAAGCGCTTCGGAATGTTCACCATATCGGGCGTGCTGTTCGGGCTTATCATGTTCCTGCTTGGAAGCTATTCGTGGGTGATAATTCTCACCTGTGTGCTTGCCGCACTACTTGCCGATCTTGTAATGATGGCAGGTGGTTATAAGAGCGTGAAGTGCTGTGTTGCGGCTTCTTCGGTTTTCAGCCTCTGGGGTATCGGTACATTTATCTCACTGTTTTTCGGATTCCGTGAGGAATACTTAAACAGCATCGTTGACGGTTACGGTCAGGAATATGTTGACAAGCTCTCCTCCTACACGCCCTCATGGATGTTCTTTGTCATGGCGGCTATGTGTCTGGTCGGCGGTCTGATCGGCGGCCTGCTGGGCTCAAAGGTGCTGAACAAACACTTCCGCAAGGCAGGAATGGCATAATGCAGATCGGATTTCAGGGAAATACAAAAAACGCAGTGTTTGATCCCGATCCAAGGGCTAAATTTGCAATGCTCCTTGCCGTGAACATCATCATGATAAGCGGCGGCTCGGTCGGTGTCGAATATGCGCTGCGTATTATCTGTGCTGTACTGCCCCTTGTTCTGCTGCTGTCGATAAGGAATTACCGCACAGCCTTGATATACTTTATCCTGTTAGGCGCAGCAGTATACTGTGAGGGTATGGTCTTGCCGCATACACATGGTGTCGCCGGCATACTTCTTATGATCCCCTGTGGCATACTGACACGCTTTATGACAGGTTATATGATGTGCTGGTACACAGTACGCTCCACATCGGTCAGCGAATTTGTAACGGCAATGGATAAAATGCACGTCCCCTATTTTCTGACGATACCCATGTCAGTAATGTTTCGCTATTTCCCGACACTCGGTGAGGAATACCGTTCTATACACGATGCCATGAAAATGCGTGAGATCGGGCAAAGTGTCAAAAATCCGTTTACCTACATCGAATATGTGCTTGTGCCGATCATGATGTCAACGGTGCGTATTGCAGATGAGCTTTCCGCTGCGTCTTTAACAAAGGGGCTGAGTGCTGGCAGCAGACGCACTCATATCTGCCGGATACGGCTGAATGCTCTGGATATCCTGATGATAGCGGGTTCGTTTGTGATGATCGTTTTATTCTTCATATATTAGGTGATGCTATGATAGAATTTCAGAATGTAGATTTTGCATATACCTCAGTCAATGCAGAAGGTAAAACAATACACGAAAACGGAATCAGCGGTCTTGACCTTTCTATCCGTGATGGTGAGTTTGTGGTGCTGACAGGCGGCTCAGGCTGTGGAAAGACAACGATCACCCGTCTGATAAACGGTCTGATCCCCCATTATTACAGCGGTGAACTGCACGGCAGTATCACCATTGACGGGAAAAGCGTCCCCGATACGCCGATCTATGAAACAGCGAAGCGTGTGGGAAGTGTCTTTCAGAATCCACGCTCACAGTTTTTCAATGTCAATACGACCGATGAGATAGCATTTGCTGCTGAGAACCAGTGCCGTGAGCCTGTGGAAATATCTAAAGCGATAACCGAAACCGCAGCATCAATGCACATAGAAAAATTACTTGACCGTAGTATATTTGAGCTTTCGGGCGGAGAAAAACAGATCATCGCCTGCGCAGGTGTCAGCGTGCTTTCGCCCGACATTATCGTTCTTGATGAACCGTCCTCCAATCTTGACAGCGGTGCGATCGAAAAGCTGAAAATAATACTCTCGGATTGGAAGTCGCAGGGCAAAACAATTGTTATCGCAGAGCACAGGCTGTATTTCCTGCGTGAGCTTGCGGACAGATTGTTGATACTCAAAGACGGCAGGATCGTAAGAGAACTGAATGCTTCTCAGATAAAAGCTCTGACATTTGCCGATACGGAACAAATCGGGATACGTCCGCTGTCGCTATTGGACATACGTTATTCTTATGGAAGAGCATCGGGACGGAATGAAACGCTCACGCTTGAAAGCTTCATATTCACCTACAAGGACGGCAAGCACGGTATCAATATCCCGAAACTTGAACTGCCGTCAGGCGGTGTCATTGCGATCATAGGTCATAATGGGGCAGGCAAAAGCACCCTTGCAAGAAACATCTGCGGTCTTGAACACAAATGCAAGGGTGTGATGAAACTGGGCGGCAAAGCACTCAAAGCAAAAGATCGCCTGAAACAGTGCTATATGATAATGCAGGACGTGAATCATCAGCTTTTTACCGAGAGTGTCAGGGACGAGGTGATGCTGAGCATGACGGACAAATTGCTGACCGATGAGCAGAAAGTGCAGAAAGCAGACGAAATTCTGAAAAGTCTTGACCTTCTTGAATACGCTGATACTCACCCTATGGCACTGTCGGGCGGTCAGAAGCAGCGCACAGCTATCGCTTCGGGCATCGCATCGAGCAAGCCTGTTATTATCTTTGACGAACCGACCAGCGGTCTTGACCTTGCACATATGAAACAGGTCGCAGGCGAGATATTAAAATTGCGTGACATGGGCAAGACGGTCATTATAGTAACACATGACCTTGAATTTATACTTTCCTGCTGCGATCATATTGTAAGACTGGAACAAGGACAGGTGGTTGAGGATCATGCGTTGGATAAAGATACTTGTAACAGGCTGCAGAAATTTTTCTGTAAATGATATATGTACCGATAGCCCGTAGTCTATTGGCGCACTCTGTTTCCGTTCCACATAAGTCCAAATCCGCATTTTGGAGCATACCACAATCAACAGATACCCTAACGGAACTGAATTACTAACCGCAAGCTCTCGGAAACGCCCTACAAGCATTTCTGATGGCTTTACCTTTCAGCGGTTAGTTTTCCGCACAGAGCCTGTGTCCTCGACTCCGCAAGCTCGGACGGAGCTATGGGCTTTTCCGTTCGCCAGACGGTTAAGCTGAGGTCGGCTCGGCAATACCGTGACGGAGTTCATACTCACGCACACAGCGGTAAAAGGTATAAGCTGACATATCCATGCGGAACAAATCTTGGTCATCAAAAACGGCAGGATCGAAGAACAAGGAACATATCATGAACTTTTACAGAAGAACGGCGTATTTTCGGCTATGGTATCTGCATAGGTGAGGTACGCTGTTGCCTTAAAAGAACAACAAAAGCTCCGAAGCGCAGTTTGAAATGCGCTCGGAGCTTGTTTTGTTTCGTAAGTATCGAGTTACTTCAATTTGATAGCAGCCACATCAACGTGATTCGGAATGCTGTTAAAGGTGTATGAAGTGACCTTATCACTGTTGTATACAGCATACTCATTTCTGTAATTGCCGTTTGTATTCGGCAGCCCTTACAAGCTCTTTTGAATAGTCCTCTTTGAAATCAAGAAAACTGCTCGGGTGTTCGAGCGTTTCGATGATTTTTCCGAAACGCATTACATATATCCTGTCAGCCATATACATAGCCGTATCAAGATCGTGGGTGATGATAAGAAAACCGATATGCAGTTTCTTTTGCAGTTCCTTCAGCATTGATAATATCTGCTGTCTCAGTGTGACATCAAGACCGCTGAACGATTCATCGAATATGATGTACTGCGGCTCTGCGGCAAGCGCACGGGCGATACACAGTCTTTTCAGCTGACCGCCCGAAAGCTCTGATACTTTGCTTTTCAGTCTGTCTCTCGGGAAATGCACCATGTCTGTCAGTTCCGATATTCGCCGCTGTCTTTGCAGCTTACCCATTTTCAGAAGCAGCGTGAGCGGCTCGTCAAGCACCTGTCCGGCTGTCTGGTGAGGGTCGAGAGAGCTTGCAGCATCCTGCATTACAAGCTGTACACATCTGCGGTATTCCTTTGCCTTTTGTGCTGTAAGCTCTGTTTCGCCGAGCAATATCCTGCCCGAATCGGGGCGTTCGATATATGATAACATTCGTGCAAGGGTGCTTTTACCGCTGCCGCTTTCGCCTACTATCACCGTGACAGAATCATCGGCTATCATAATTGATACGTCATCGACCGCCTTTTGTCTGCTGTTCTTTGTCCGATATATTTTTGTTACATTTTCCGCATTCAACATATATCCTCCCGAAAGAGCAGACTTGCTTCCGCAAGTTGTTTTGTGTAGTCCTGCCGAGGATTTTTGAACACATTGAGCGTTTTGCCCTGCTCGATGATACTGCCCGACTTCATGACAGCAACTTTATCGCAAAGCCTCGCCGCTACGCCGAAATCATGGGTAACGATCATCATTGACATTCCCTCTTTCCTCATACGTTCAAGCTCGCCGAGTATCATGTATTCGCTTGCGGCATCAACAGCGGTGGTACATTCGTCTGCAATAATAAGCTCAGGGCTTTGCAGTATTGTGACAGCTATCATCACACGTTGTAACATACCGCCCGAAAGCTCATCGGGATAGCTGTTCATTATCTTCTTCATATCTGTGAGATTGACGCTTTTCAGGGCGCTGTCAAGTCGTTCGTAAAACTCCTGTTTTGACTTTCTGCATTTCAGTTCAAAGCCCATTTCTATCTGTCTGCCCAAGCGTATCATCGACGCAAATGCCGTCATGGGATTCTGTGTTATCATGATGATCTGCCGTCCACGGTAGCCCTTTGGAATCTTTACATTTCTGCCGAGTATCTCCTGTTCTTTCCATTTGATACTGCCGTTCACTCTGAACACACGGCTGTTGAGCAGCTTCATGACCGACTTGCTTGTCAAACTTTTGCCGCTGCCGCTCTCGCCTATCAGACCAAGAGTTTCACCCTTGCCGACCTCAAAGCTGATACCCTTTACGAGCTGTTCCTTTGTGGAGCGAGCCGTTATTTCAAGACCGTTTACTTTCAGCATATCAGCCCTCCCTCGGGTCGCAGATGTCACGCAGGGCTTCACCGAACAGATTGAAGCCTGCCGCCGCAAACAAAATACAAAGCCCCGGATACAGTATCAGTTCGGGGTGGCTGAATATCAGCTTATTTGCATTTACGAGCATAGCACCCCATTCCGCAGTACCCGTTTCAAGCCCCAGCCCGAGAAAAGCATAGCTCGATATCATGATGATAACTCCCGAAAGCCCCGTGCTGTAAAGCACCAGCAGATGTGGAAAGATATTTGGGATAATATGCTTCATGATTATGCGAATTTCCGAACACCCCGACATTCGACAGGTGATGATATATGGTTTTGACTTCTCACGCAGTACATAAGTCTGCACCACTTGTGCATTCCACACCCACATGGCGATTACTATTGATACAACTATGCTGAGAGCCTTTGACTCAAAAAGCCCCACAAGCGTCATCGCCACAAGAAACGGCGGCAGTGCCATGAAGATATTCGATATGATAACGAAGGCTTTATCAATGACACCGCCGATATATGCGCATCCCAAATACCGTCAAATATCGTAAAAACATATCTGGCGGCAGAGATGTAGCCTAATTTGGCATTGAACAATTTCGGTCAACTGATAAGAATAACAGAAATCAAAAACAACAGGAGCGCTGCTTTTTTAGCAACGCTCCTGTTCGCTTATACGTCCTCATCACTGTACTCGTCAAGCCCGTGAATCAGTTGAATGTATACGCACTCCACTCTGTCATGCTCCTCGCCGTCCGTTGACATCATAAGTTCAAGAAAATATGCCTTATCTTCTTCGTAATCCGTCCAGACCTCACGCTTGCCGTTGCAGACGGTAGTGACCTTGTGTGATCTCGGCATAGCCAATTCGGGTATTTTCAACATAGCTGATACCTCCAAATTTTTATTGTAGATATAGTATATACCATAATGATGTCAGAGTCCAGTATATCTAAATAATTGTAATAATTCTTGTGCAGGGCGCAGCAATACCGCAAAAATCCTCGGTGCAATGCGCTATATTATTCCAGATCATTCCGTTTTCGCTTCTGCTCTCCACGGCTCTGTTCCTGCCGCAGATACTCCTCGATCGTTCTCTGAGCATCTGCGGCAGGAACAGAGCCGAGATCAGCAGAAAAGAAAGAAACGGAATGACCTTGAATGAGAATAGGCTCTCTGGCGAACGGTAAAGCCACTAAGAGCCGTCTGTGACGATTATTGTGAAAAGTTACCCATTGAAAAAGAAAGACAGCACAAAGAGTATTCTCTATGCCATAACGATCCTAATGAAGCCCTGAAAAATGCTAATCCACAAGCAGATCTCAGGGCTTATTCCTTTACGGCATTCATGCTTTGTAAAAGTTCAATGCCGCCTAATTATCAAACATAGTTAGTGTAAACTTGGTAAGCTCTATTGCAAGCTCATGCGGTGTCTCCGCAAATCCTCGCTCCGCCCAATCTAAAATGCAGTTGAAGATGATTCCATTCCACGCAATGATACGCAGTCTGATACTCTCATCAAAAGATTCGACGCTGCGGTTTATTTCGTTAAGTATCTGCATACCCATTCCGGCTTTCAGGATAAGCGGTATCTTGTCCTTGTAGTGGTAGGCTGCCTGCAATATGATCTCCCAGTTCGTGCCGATGTCAACACCGATTGCGATACGTACATCTTCGGCAACATGCTTGATGTCATCTTCCAGCACATCGGTCACAAGGTAAAAATTCTTGTAAAAGCCGCCCCTTGAAACTCCTGCCGCCTTTGTCAGCTCGCTGACGGTGATCTCGCTTATATCTTTTCGTTCAAGCAGACCGTAGAGCGCTTCACGAAGACAGTCAACGATGAGCTGATGTGAGCGCTCGTTTGCTTTTTGAAGGTTCCTCATCTTCTTTTCATTCGGCATAAACAAATGTCTCCTTTCTGTTCACTCTGATTTGAAATCTATTGACGAAACAGCATAAATACATTATACTATAAGTGTGGACATTTGTCAATGCTGAATTTGCTTTTTTTGAGCGAGGTGGTATCAATGGAAAAGGACAGGATATTGAAGCTGATAAAGAAACCCAAAAAAGGATTGCTGAGGATCGTATTCAGCCGCCTTGTGGTTGTGTTTCTGATGCTTGGATTACAGATATTCCTTTATATTGCGTTCTTTGCGCTGATCAGTCAGTTTCTTCCGCAATTTGCGGTATTTCAGTCAATTTTCGCATTTGGAATGGTAATATACCTTTTTAACAACAAAATGGATTCCTCTGCAAAACTCACATGGCTTGCGCTGATCGCAGTTCTTCCAATATTCGGAGCCTTTCTGCTTGCCTTTACACAGAGAATAGCAACTTCTATGGGAAATAGCCTGCTTGATCCGCTTTCAAAAGAGTTTATAAAGCCTTTCCTATTGCTTTCACTTATGTCTGTGTTATCGCTTGTCTGCTATTTGATGTACATAAAGAAACGCAGCCGTACTGACATTTGAACATTCGTAAATATATCGTTGTCCATCGGAAGGAGTGTACCGTCAAGATCGAATAATACTGTTGTGATACTCATATTTCTGCCTCATTATTCAGAGCAGTTCCAGCCCATAGGTCTTTACATCACCGTTCACTGCATCAAATATCCATTCACCGACGCTTCTGTCGTTTCCGAGCTTGTCGAACACGTTGGAAGATATGATCGTATGCTGGGTGTTATGGGTGTTTGCATCTTCTCCGCAGCTCCAGATATAAATGCCCACATCGGGGATATTCGTCTGCAAGCCGTTTACCATTTCTCTCAGATCACGCTGGAAGTTATCGCCAAGCTCTTT
>CALCRR010000133.1 GCA_937894495.1 uncultured Ruminococcus sp.
TGCTGGCAGCAGGGGAATATAACAGGGGCAGCATAGACTTCTGGGGCTGCTTTGCCATAATAATGCTCTCGGCAGACTTTTTTATACCTATGAGAAGGCTGGGCAGCTTTTTCCACGTTGCCATGAACGGCATGGCTGCCAGCGACAGGCTTTTTAAAATACTTGACCTGCCCGAGCCCGAGCAGAAAAGCGAAAATATCAGCCCCGAGAGCTGTGAGATAATTATAAGAGACCTGCACTTCTCCTACGACGACAGCCGTGAGGTGCTGCACGGTATTGATATGGATATACCCATGAAGGGCATGACAGCTTTATGCGGCAGCTCAGGCTGCGGCAAATCCACCGCAGCGGCAGTGCTTATGGGCAGGAACAAGGGCTACGGCGGCAGCGTGAGGATAGGCGGCACCGAGCTTTCAGAGATAAGCGAGGCAAGCCTTATGCAGTCGGTGACATATATTTCACACAACAGCTATCTCTTTAAAGGCACGGTGCGTGATAACCTGCAAATGGGCAGCATAAACGCCGATGACAGCGCAATGTGGGCAGCCCTTGAACGCACCAGGCTTGATGATTTCCTCCGCACGCAGCAGGGGCTTGATACTGCTTTGACCGAAAACGGCAGTAATCTCTCGGGGGGGCAGCGGCAGAGACTTGCCCTCGCCAGGGCGCTGCTGCATAATTCGCCCATATATATTTTTGATGAAGCCACAAGCTCTGTGGACGCTGACAGCGAGAGTGAGATAATGGCAGCCGTACAAGACCTTGCAAAGACCAGAGCGGTGATAATGATATCCCACAGGCTTGCAAATTCAGTCAAAGCTCAAAAAATATACGCCCTTGAAAACGGCAGCCTTGCCGAAAGCGGCACCCATGAACAGCTGCTTGAAAAGGGCGGAGTTTACGCCCGCCTGTGGGCAGCCCAGCAGGAGCTTGAAAACATAGGAAGGGGCGATGAATGATGAAAAAACGAAGCAGTATCGCCATTATGGCACGTATGATAAAGCTGGTAAAGCCCCTGGCAGGGTTTATGTGCCTTGCGGTGTTTTTAGGCGTGTGCGGATTTTTGTGCGCCCAGTTCATCACCATTATGGGCGGCTATGCCATGCTTGATGTGTTAAAGCTCAAAACGCCCTTTTCTATCAAGACCGTATTTGTTCTGGTCATTCTGCTGGCGGTCTTTCGTGCAGCCTTCCGCTGCAGCGAGCAGTATCTCAACCACTACATAGCCTTCACCCTGCTGGCGCTGATAAGGGACCGTGTATTCAAAGCCCTGCGCCGCCTTTGCCCTGCCAAGCTGGAGGGCAGGGACAAGGGAGACCTCATATCGGTGATAACCTCTGATATCGAGCTGCTGGAGGTGTTTTACGCACACACCATATCCCCCATTTGCATAGCGGCAGTGATGACTGTTATAATGACGGTGTTTATAGCTATGCAGGATATACTGCTGGGGCTTATCGCACTGGCGGCATACCTGTGCGTGGGGGCAGCCGTGCCCATAGTGATATTCAAGCTCAGCGGCAGCACCGCCGATGAATACCGTGCACGTTCAGGGCAGCTTTCGGCATTCGTGCTGGATAATCTCAGGGGACTTGATGAGACCATTCAATACAACGCAGGTGAGAGCCGCATAAATGATCTGAAAAACAAAGCAGATGATCTGGCTGAAAAGCAGGAGAAAATGAGCCGCAGCATGGGCTTGAACGCCGCCATAACCAACAGCGTTATACTTGTTTTTGATATCATAATGCTGTTTGCGGCGCTGGCTTTGTATAACTCGGGCAGCATTGGTTTTTCGCAGGCGGTGATAAGCGTTATCGCCATGATGTCAAGCTTCGGACCTGTGGTGGCGCTGGCGAACCTGGGCAGCGTTTTGCAAAACACCCTTGCCTCGGGCAGCCGTGTGCTGGATATTCTTGACGAGCAGCCTGTGACCGACGAGATAACAGGCGGCAAGGATGTGGTATTTGACGGCGCAGACGCTAGGAACGTTACCTTTGCCTACGGCGATGAAGCTATCCTTGACGGCTTCACTTTGGGTATCGAAAAGGGTAAGATAACAGGCATAGTGGGCAGGTCCGGCAGCGGCAAATCTACCTTTTTAAAGCTGCTTATGCGCTTCTGGCAGGCTGACAGCGGCAGGATAAGCATATCCGATACCGATATTGATGAGATAAACACGACCTCGCTGCGTGATAACGAGAGCTTTGTGACCCAGGAGACCCAGCTTTTCCACGAGACTATAGAGTATAACGTGAAGATAGCCAAGCTGGACGCTTCCCGTGAGGAGGTGGTGGAAGCCTGCAAAAAAGCCTCGATACATGATTTTATAATGACCCTGCCCGACGGCTACGACACCCAGGTGGGCGAGCTGGGGGACACTCTCTCAGGCGGCGAAAGGCAGCGCATAGGTCTTGCCAGAGCATTCCTGCACGGCGCACCCCTTATGCTGCTGGACGAACCCACCAGCAACCTCGACAGCCTGAATGAAGCGGTGATACTCAGGTCACTGCTCAACAAAGACCATGACAAAACTGTGGTGCTTGTCAGCCACCGCAGCTCCACCATGCGCATATGCGATAAAGCATACAGCGTTGAAAACGGGCGAATGAGCTGACGGAAACCCAAAAACAGAACGGAGTAATAATGAGTTTAAAAAAGATAGTATTTGTTATTGTCGGCTGCATCTGTCTCGCCCTTGGAACGGTTGGCGTGGTGCTGCCCATACTGCCCACGGTGCCCTTTTACCTGGCGACAGCCTTCTGCTTTGCCAAAAGCTCACAGCGGCTGCACAACTGGTTCATAGGCACGGGGCTCTACAAAAAGCATTTGCAGTCATATGTGGAGCATAGGGGAATGCTGATGAAAACCAAAGTCAGCATAATCACCACCGTCACCCTGCTGATGGGCTTTGGCTTTTTTATGATGGCAAGAAAAGGCATATGGATACCCTGCATTATCCTTGCGGCAGTCTGGGTGTGCCATATAGTGTACTTTATTTTCAAGGTAAAAACTATCAAAGAATGAGCCGCAGACAAAAACATACAAAAAATACCCGACGCAGGTGTTTAGCCCCGCGCCGGGTATTTTTATAAAGAATATGAGGATATGAGATGAGATCAAAATAATGCTTTAAGTTGAACAAAATTAAATCGAGCTCAACTTTTGAAATATTATACCACATTTTACATAATATGTCAAGCCCTTAAATTAAATATTTTATGAACACTCCCCTGCCTGCTTTCTCTGCCCGGGGGTATTATAGCCTTGTGCGCTATCTATTGGGGGAGACCCTTTTGAAAAAGGGTCATCCCCCAAACCCCCTC
>CALCRR010000134.1 GCA_937894495.1 uncultured Ruminococcus sp.
TGCTTTAAAGAAAGCTTCTCTTCTTGAGAAAATAGAGGTTCCTGATGATTTATTATTTGGTATTCCTATTGCAATAAAAGATAATATTATGGTTAAAGATATGAAGTGTACATGTGCATCAAGGATGTTGGATAATTTTATGGCTATTTATGATGCTGGGTGTGTTGATTTAATTAAAAAGCATAACATGATTATTATTGGAAAGACTAATATGGATGAGTTTGCTATGGGAAGTACCTCTGAAACTAGTTATTATGGAGCACCAAAGAATCCATGGAATAGAAAAAAAGTTACAGGAGGTTCTTCAGGTGGTTCTGCTTCAGCAGTTAGTGGTGGGTTAGTACCACTGGCATTAGGTTCTGATACTGGAGGAAGTGTAAGACAACCATCTAGTTTTACAGGAATTGTAGGAATGAAGCCTACCTATGGAAGAGTATCACGTTATGGATTAGTTGCCTTTGCTTCAAGCCTTGATCAAATAGGACCTATGACAAGAAATGTGTATGAAAATGCATTATTGCTAAATTGTATCTCAGAGCTTGATAGAAGAGATTTAACGAGTTTTGAAACAATAGAAGATTTTACAAGAAAAATAGGTGATAATATATCTAATTTTAAAGTGGCTATTCCATCATATTTTATTAGTGATGTTGTCGATGAAGAAATAAAAAAGAAAATAATGGATATCAAAAAGATACTTGAAGATATAAGCAGCCATGAATGACTTGAAATTATAATAATATCTTTTGGCTCTCTCTTGCAGGCGGCAGGGGAGAGCATTTTTTGCTTCTTCACAGATTTGATATTGAAATATCCCAAAAAATATGTTACACTGATAGACAGAGAATTAATTTCTGACAGGAGGTCGTTTTATGGACAATTTTAATTTTTACAGCCCTACAGAATTTGTTTTCGGCAGGGGCAGAGAGAGTGAGTGCGGCGAGTATGTGAAAAAGTACGGCGGAAGCAAGGTGCTTATCCATTACGGCGGCGGCTCAGCAGTAAGGTCGGGTCTTATCGACAGGGTAAAAAGCTCGCTTAATGCCAGCGGTATCAAGTTCACCGAGCTTGGCGGCGTGCAGCCCAACCCGAGAGATACGCTGGTATATAAGGGCATAGAGCTTTGCAGAAACGAGGGTGTTGACTTTATTCTTGCTGTTGGCGGCGGATCTGTTATAGACTCATCTAAAGCTATCGCAGCAGGTGTTTTGTATGACGGCGATTTCTGGGAGCTTTACAGCGGCAAAAAGGTTGAAAAAGCCCTGCCCCTGGGCGTAGTGCTGACTATTGCGGCAGCAGGCAGCGAGGGCTCGCCCAACTCGGTCATCACCAAGGAGGAGGGCTCTCTTAAAAGAGGTACAGGCTCCGATGTTTTAAGATCGAGATTTTCTATCCTCGACCCTGAGTTAACACAGACCTTGCCTGCCTACCAGACCGCCTGCGGTGCTACTGATATCATGGCGCACGTTTTTGAAAGGTATTTTACAAACACCAAAGAGGTGGAGGTGACTGACCGCCTTTGCGAAGCTGTGCTGCTGACTATGGTAAAGGAGACCCCCAGAGTTATCGCTGACCCTGATAATTACGAAGCCAGAGCCAACATAATGTGGGCAGGCATGGTGGCTCACAACGGTCTTGTGGGCGTGGGAAGGTCACAGGACTGGAACAGCCACGGACTGGAGCACGAGCTATCTGCACTTTATGACTGTGCCCACGGCGCAGGTCTGGCAGTTATCATGCCATCATGGATGGAGTATGTTTATAAGCATGACGTAAACCGTTTCTGCCAGATGGCTGTGAGAGTTTTCGGCTGCCAGATGAATTTTGAGGACCCAGAAGCTACAGCTCTTGAGGGCATAAGCCGTTTCAGAAGCTTTTTAAAGAGCATTGGTATGCCCATAAACTTTGCCGAGCTTGACGCTAAAGAAGAGGATATACCCGCACTTGTTGACAAGCTGGGTGTCGGCAGCGGCAAGAGAGCAGGCTTTGTTGAGCTTGACTATAACGACTGTGTCAATATATACAAGATCGCTGTAAATGCGCACATTTAAAGCCATATATCAATAACAGCTCCCTCGGTTTACGGGGGAGCTGTTTTGTATATTTCGGCAAGCAGTGTCATTTTGTGTGAAATATATTACCATTTATTTCATGAATATACGAAAAATGTGTAAATTTCATATTTCAGGGTTGCATTAAGTGAACTTTTATGTTATAATTATATAAATTGTGATTATTTTATATATGGATTTCTTCTGACATAACACTTTTTAGTTAAAATAATTAATGATGTTACGCTGCTGTCCCCAAAGGCTTTGTCGGGGCAGACAGCAGATAGCTTAAAAGGGATAATCGTAATAATAATTATAAAAATCCCGATTTGCAAACGGTACCTAAAAGTGATATAATAGAAGCACTTCAACAAAGGAGTGGTTCGAATGTCAAACAGAAGAAGATCACGGAGAAAAACACCATGGGACAGTATTGAGAGCTTAACAGAAACACAGGAATTTTTAAAGGTGAAGTATACTATGATCTATGAACAGCATCACCCACATGAAGCAGATGATTATGAGATCAAAATGATAAACTCTTATATTCCAAAGTTATGTCCATACTGTTCTTCTCGATTCTTCACCAAGAAAGGTACTGACGATCATGGAATACAAAGATTTCGTTGCTCATGCGGGAAGATATTCAAGCCAACTACCGGAACTATCTTTGAATCACGTAAGATACCTGTAAGTGAATGGATAGAGTATTGCCTGAACATATTTCGATATGTCAGTCTGAATGCCGATTCATGGAATAATCGAAATGCTATCTCGACATCAAAGTATTGGCTTGAGAAACTATTCTTGACCCTTGAAAATACACAGGATGGCGTTGTTTTGAGTGGTACCGTCTGGCTTGACGAAACCTATTATTCGATCATTATGCGTGAAAGAAAACGAGATGAAAATGGAAATTTTCTTCGCGGACTTTCAAGAAATCAGATTTGCATAGGTGTTGCGACAGATAAGAAAAACACGATCTGTTTTGTGGAAGGATTCGGTAAGCCATCGCAAAAACGTAGCTATGAGACATTCAAGAATCATATTGCTCCCAGTTCTACTTTAATACATGACAAAGAAAAGACTCATAAAAAACTCGTTGAAAAGCTCGGGCTTAAAAGTATCAGTTATTCATCTGCTGAACTGAAGGGATTGGCTGACAGCGAGAATCCTCTATACCCAGTAAATAGGATTCATTGTCTGCTGAAAATGTTTCTTAATGCACATAGTGGATTCAGCAGAGAAGACCTTCAAAGTTATCTGAACCTCTATTCATTCGTGATAAATCCGCCGTCAGACCATTTGGAAAAAGTCGAGAAAATCATCAATTTGGTTTTTGAAAATTCCAAATCACTCAAATATCGGCGTAAACACAATGTAAATACGTGAGTTTTAGGTACTGTTTGCAAATCGGGATTTTAATTATAAAATGTTAGCTTACATATGGAGATAGATATGGATATACGTATAGGGTTTTCTGCGGTGTTCTTTCTGATAGTGGTGGCTCTTGCCTACTGCGGTGTGAACAGCCTAAGATCTCACAAAAATATCGGCAGAGCCGTGGGTATGCTTGACCTGGCGCTTATACCGCCGCTTTTGGGCAATCTTATGATAATCGGCACATCTGTTGAGCGTCTGGCTGTCATAGGCTATTATATTTATTTTCTGGGCATGAATATTGTTATGACCGAACTGGTGCAGTTCACGGCAGAATACTGCAAGGGCATAGGCAACGGTCAGCAAAAGCCCACGGTGGTCTATTATGCCCTGTTGTTTGATACTGTTCAGATGCTTCTTAACACGGTGTTCGGTCATGCATTTGATGTTGAGCCTGTTGATGTGCAGGGCAAGGATTATTTCAGGATAATCCCCCACTTTGGTCAGGCGATACACCGTGTTGTGGATTATGCCGTGTTTGGTGCGGTCATATTGATGTTCATTCTGGCTTCCGTCAAGACCGCGAGGCTGTTCAGAGAGCGTTTTACAATTATTCTGGTGGCAATGGTCATTATTGGTCTATGGCAGACCTTTTATATTTTTTCACGTACTCCCGTTGACCGTTCAATGATCGGGTACGGTGTTTTCGGGCTGCTCATAACCTATTTTTCACTGTATTACCGACCGCTTCGGTTACTTGACAGGACGCTGTCGGGCATAGTTGCGGATATGTCCGAGGGACTTCTGGTATTTGACCCCACGGGAAAATGCATATGGGCTAACGAGCACGGACTGAAAATAATAGGCTTGGATAACGGCGAGCTTGAAAATGTGCCGAATGCTATGAGAGCCAAGTTCGGCGACCATGAATACAGTATGCAGGAATGGAGCGAAAACAGGGTCATCGGCGTCGGCAATGATGCGAAATATTATACTATAGAAAATCACACCGTCAGCGACGACGGCAAGCATATTGCAGGCTCATTTCTGTCGCTGCGTGATAATACCGAGGAACAGCGCAGGCTGAAGAAAGAGTTTTATAACTCCACACATGACAGTCTGACGGGGCTGTATACCAAGCAGTATCTTTATGACTGCATAAGAAAAAAGCTCGACCTTAACAAGGATACCGAATATACTGCGGTTTTTATAGACGTCAAGAACTTTAAGATAGTAAACGACGTTTTCGGTTCGGATTTCGGTGACAAGGCTTTGCAGCAGCTGGCTGACTGGGTTAGCAGCAATATGAACTCCATGTGTGTTTACGGCAGACTGGCAGGAGATACCTTTGGCGTGCTTCTTCCCACCGAGCAGTTTGAAAACGACAGGGATACGATCGAGGATACGCTTTCTAACTTTGTTGTAAAATCGGGAAATATCGAGCATCACCTGCTGGTGCATATCGGCGCTTATGAGGTAGATGAAAGGGAAATTGATATCTCGGTGATGTTTGACAGAGCGCATCTTGCGCTGTCTGCAATAAATGATGATTACAAGACCCATATAGCCTATTACGATAAAAAGCTGAGGGAAAGGGTTCTGTGGGATCAGCGCATAACCACCGAGCTGCACAATGCTATATCCCAAAGGCAGCTGATACCTTATCTGCAGCCCATAACCGACAAACGGGGCAGAGTAGTAGGGGCTGAGGCTCTGGCAAGGTGGATACACCCCGAGCACGGCTTTTTATCTCCTGCGGTGTTTATACCCGTGTTTGAAAAAAGCGGGCTGATAGTTGAGGTGGACAGGCATATCTGGCGCTGCGCCTGTGAGCTGCTCAGTCAGTGGAAGGGCAAGTTTGATGATATGTTCATATCGGTCAATATCTCCCCCAAGGATTTTTACTACTGCGATGTTTCAGCCGAGATCAAAGAGCTTGTATCGCAGTATGATATCGAGCCATCAAAGCTGAGGATAGAGATAACCGAAACTGTCATGATGAACGATGCCGAGGATAAAATGAGGATCCTTGACGACCTGAGAAAATCGGGCTTTATAGTTGAAATGGACGATTTCGGCAGCGGCTACTCGTCGCTCAATCTGCTGAAGGATATGCCTGTTGACGTGCTAAAGCTGGATATGAAATTCCTCTCCTGTACCAATGAGGGTGACAGGTCGCAGACCATTCTTGAAACTATAATTGATCTTACAGAAAAGCTTGATATTTCATCACTTACCGAGGGTGTTGAGACCAAAGAACAGTTTATGATGCTCAACGAAATGGGCTGCAGGCTGTTCCAGGGCTACTATTTCGCTAAGCCCATGCCCTCTGATGATTTTGAGGTATTCGTCAACGAGAAAAATATCGCAGGCTAAGTTTTTATAGAATTATTGAATAAAGACCTTTCCGAATGGGCTGTGCTTTTCGGAAAGGTCTTTTATTTACTGTGTCATTAAGTATTCAGTTATCTGCCATTTTGTTTTTGTCATAATAGCTGCCCATTTTAAGGCGGTCCTCAAATACCTCAACAGGCAGGGGCCTGTCGAACAAAAAGCCCTGGGCACGATCGCAGCCGTTTTCTTTAAGTATATTAACGTGCTCCAAGGTTTCAACTCCCTCAGCAACACATTCAAGCCCGATCTCCTTTGACATGGCAACAACGTGGCGGAATATGATGTTGCTGACATTATCCGCAGCCTTGTCATTTATAGGCAGGAAGCTTCGGTCTATCTTCAAAACGTTCCACGGAACGCCCTTGATAAGGTTTATTGAGGAATAGCCCACGCCGAAGTCATCTATAGAGGTGTAAATACCAGCATCTCTCATGCCGCCTACAACTCGCTTGATGTCTTTAAATTCCACATCGGTGGTGGTCTCAGTGAGCTCTATCTCAAGATACTCATGAGCAACATGGTGGCTGTCGATTATATCAAGGATATTCTGCAAAAAGTTCGCATCAGCCATATGCCGCCTTGACATATTCACCGATATCCTTACGACCTTCTGCCCCTCATCAAGCCATTTTTTTATATCTCTGCAAACGTGCTCCAGCATATAAAAATCCAGCCTGCATATGTCGTTGTTCTGTTCAAGCACAGGTATAAAATCCATTGGCGGCACTATTTTGCCGTTTCTGAACCATCGGCAGAGTGCTTCTGCACCGCATAGCTCCCCTGTGATTATATTGACCTTAGGCTGGTAGAACACCTTAAATTCCTCGTTCCTCATGGCGTCGGGGAAAAGCTCCTGCACACGGTTGGCTGCTTCCTTGCGCTTGTTGAGCACATCATCGTAAAAAACGGCACGGCTGCTGCCGTTCTGGGCAGCACGGTATGCTACCATTATTTTTTCCATTATATCCCCGATATCGTGGAATACAAAACCATCGGGAATAACGAAAACGCCTGTGTTTGAGCGGATATTCACCGTTCCGCCGCCGTCGAAGGTATATGATACCTCTGTCTTGTAAAGATAAGTCAGCACATCATCAAGCTTTTCCCTTGGGCAGAGAGCTACAAAATTATCTCCGCCAAGGCGGTAAACTTCACCGCTTTCGCCGATCAGTTTGCTTATGCCGTCAAAATGGCGGCGCATTATCTCATCGCCTGCGGCTCTTCCGACCTCCTGATTGATAAGGGTAAAGTGCCTTAGATTATAATGCAAAGCCGCCTTGCCCACAAATCCGCCCTCTCTGTCAAGCTTTGCCAGATATGCCTGCAAGCTCCTCAGATTAGGATATCCGCTGTCATCCAGAAATGCCAGCTCTTCAACGATATCGCGAAGTCTGTTGCGGCTAACATAGCTGAGGGTCGTCCGCATTACAAGGTCCAGCCGTGAGAACTCCACATCGTTTAACGGCTCGGCGTCTTCTGTCATATAAACAGTCATCTCGGCTATGGACATAACGCTTGTTACCACACGGAATTTGTGTACAGGCTTGTCTTTAAGGTGCATATCAAAGCAGCAAAGAGTCTCACCGCCGCCCTCGGCTTCCTCCTTGGGATTGCGGTAAAGCCTGGTTATACCCTTTGACAGCCTGAGCATTTTTGCTATCTCTATCAGAAGATATTCAATGCCCGGCTTGTCTATGGGTTTATTAACATCAGTCATTTTTGATACTAGTTGTTCAAAGGTCTTATAAAACAACATGGTATTATCCTGCATATTTATTCCCTCCGTAAATATGAAACAGGTGAAAAAGGTATTTTAATTATTGTAGCATATATCCCGATACATTTCAAGCTAATACAGAAAATTAAGTATTTTTACAATTTTGACCATATACAGATCAGCTTCCCCAAGCTATCTGATCGTTCTTCTGTTGCCTGTAGTTTTGACAAAGTCCGAAAAAGCCTTGCGCATTATCGGGTGAGTGAATGTAAAGGAGACTGTGGGGTCGGTTATCTTGGTAACGATAACGCTCAGGTCGCCGATAAATATCTGTAAGCTGCCGTAATAATGCAGCGAGAATTTTTCGTTAGGAATAAAGCTGCTCATACTCATTCTCACCAGAGGTCTGCTGGTGGATATCATCTTATCATATGCAATTGCTCTTTTAGCAAGCAATGCGCTGTCGGTGATGTACTGAAAATCGGCGTATTTTTCATCGCCCTTTACGCAAAAGCTTTCTATGCTGGCTCTTTCAGGGTCTAAAAACAGGGTGTGAGAAAAACGCTCGCCTGATTTTTTAGTGTTGTAATAAGGCTCTATGAGTCCCGACATATAAAGGGGCAGCCAGCTGTTTATGGCATTTATCAGCTCATTGGCGCTGCGTTCAAGATGATGTATTATTTTGATGCTGGTGCCGTTTTTGATGCAGGCTGTCATCAGCGCAGCCCATTTTACGTTAAAATCACCGCTCATCCAGTCCATACCCTGGTCTGAATACAGTCTGAGCTCCTTGCTGCCGTATCTGTAGGCAGTGCCCAGAAAGCGTATTACTGCTTTTTTCAGACCCTCCTCGCCGTCATAGCAGCCGGTCTCATCACTGAGTATCTCATCATTGATGATAGTTTCGATATCGGGCAAAGGTCCTCTTTTAAGGGCAGGGAAAGCGTCTATGTTATCAATAAGAGTTTTTATCGCCTGGACGCTTTCGGGCATTTTGTTATCATAAAGCCAGTTGAAGATAAGCTCGGCTGTTTCTGTCTCGGTGACATACTCAGAGGGTATCTCGATAAGAGCAGCCAGATCAGACTGCTTCTGGTCGGCTATTATCCTTATACTAAGGCTCTCGCACAGCCTGAAAATCAGCCTTGATCTTCTCTGGGGTATCTTGCCGTTTCGCATGCGGCTTATGTATGATGAGTCGATATTGACGTCCTTGGCAAGCCTGCTGTTTGATACGCCTGCCACTGACATAACTCTTCTGAGCTTTTCCGAAAATACCTCGGGCGAGACCTTTCTGCGCAGATTGACTCTGTCCTTGCTGAAAAGCCAGTCGGATAGGTCGTTTTTTATATCCTCCTCCTGAGTTGAATGGCTGCCTATCAGCTGGCAGAGCTTATCCATATCTCCGCTTTCCAGCATACAAAGATACACGCCGCTGATAAAGCGCTTTACAGTGGGACTGCTTCTTTTATAGCTGCGTGAGCCGCTGCGAAGCCTGCTGAAGCCTGCAGGGGTGATGCTTGCGTGCTCAGCAACAGTTTTTGTATCAAGGACCAGATTTGTAAGCAGATATTCTATTCTTTCATTAAGCATTCTGATCACCTCACCATTGCCAGATATGCAGGCAGACCGTCGGAAGTTGTGAGCGTGCCAAGGGCATATTCCTTGCCGTCAGCCTTCCACAGACTGTTTATTGATATCTCGGCATCGCCCGAAACGTAAATACCTGTATCGGTAACGCTGCCGAAGAAATTGGTGTCCTCCATATCCTCTTCGTTATAGCTTTCAGCACTGTCTATGTCCATAAAGTACCAGTCGATAGTGAGTATGACTGAGTCCTCATACACGCCTATGTCGATGTTGTCAAGCTCTCTGATAAACGTGCCGTCATAGTTGCTGGGGTTATAGATTATCATAGCCTTCCAGCCGCCTGTGTAGCCAAGGGGATTTGTGACCATCTGCGCACCGCCGGGGGGCTCATATACAAGCCCGCTCTGACCAAAGCACCATTCAAACTCGTCAAAGGCAGGTCTTGTGTATGTAGAATAGTTCATGGCTTCCTCATAGACAGAGTTATTTTCCTCTATCCTGATATCCTCGGCTGACTTGGTGGTCGCCGCCGGCTTGGAGGTTGTCGTCTGTTTTTTAGTGGTGGTTGTCTGTGTAGTTGTTTTTTTGGTGGTAGTAGTTGTTTCGGCTTCGGTCTTTTTGGTAGTTGTGGTCTTTTTCTCGGTGGTCTCGGGGGCTGTGGTGGTCGTAACTGGGGCGGTAGTTATTACCTCCTCGGCTTGTGACGAGTCATCAACAGGGGCAGTTGTGACCTTCTCTCTTTCTGAGCTTTCGTCGGTTTTGCGTTTTGAAGTCTTTTTCTCTGTCTTTTTGGCGGTGGTCGTTACGCTTTTGCTGCTTTTTGAGCTGCTGCTGTCATCATTGCTATGGGTAAGATACCCCGGCTTTATAAACAAAAGCACAGCAGCTATAAGCAAAAGCCCTATAACTATCACAAGAGAGAATATAAGCAGCCCGTTGGGACCTTTTGCAGCAGGAGCCTGCGCATTGCCGTTCTGATACGGCGTAACAGGCGGCTGATAGGGAGTATTCTGCGGCTGGGCATATTGAGTATTCTTCGGTTGAGTATATTGAGTATTCTGAACAAGATCATACTGAACATTCTGTGCAGCAGAGCTCTGGGCAACGGTATTGCCGCAGAACTGGCAGAAAGTATCATCATCATTTATCTGAGAATTACAGTAGGGGCAGATCATAATATCACCTCAAACGTTTGAAATATACGCGCAATTAATATTTTCTTAATTATACCATATATAAGCAGTTACTGCAATAGTTTGTCAATTTAATTCAGTGAAAATTAGTGCACTTGCCAGCCTGTAATATTAATAAATACAGTCATCATCAACAGATAAAGAAAATAATGCTTTACAAACAAAGACCTTAGTGATATACTGTTATTTGACAAATAAAAGCCGAAATGAGGTAAATATTATGACAGAAAAGCTTTTTGACGACAGCACACTGATAGAATTTGATGCAGTGGTGACAGGGTGTGACAAGGTGAAAAATGGCTATGAGATCACACTTGACAGGTCTGCATTTTTCCCCGAGGGCGGCGGGCAGCAGGGTGACAGGGGTATGATCGGTGACACTTATGTACTTGATACTTTTGAAAGAGCAGGCGAGGTCATACACATTTGCAGCGCATTTATTGAGGTCGGCAAAAGGGTACATGGTGTTGTTGATAAAAATATAAGGCTGAGAAGAATGCAGAACCATTCGGGTGAGCACCTGCTAATGGCGTTTATACACAAAATGCTGGGGTATGATAACGTGGGCTTTCGGGTAGGCTCGGCAGGTGCTATGCTTGATCTTAACGGAGTTATCAGCCATGAACAGCTCAGGCAGTGCGAGCAGCAGGCTAACGAAGCTATCGCAGAAGATCTGCCTGTAACCATATCCTACCCCGACAGTGAGGAGCTGAAAAAGCTGACCTACCGCAGCAAGCTTGATATGACTGAGAACGTCAGGCTGGTCACTATAGAGGAGATAGATGTTTGTGCCTGCTGCGCCCCCCATGTCAGCTCAACGGGAAAGATAGGCTTGATCAAGGTGCTGAGCTTAGAAAACTATAAGGGCGGCACAAGGGTGTATATTGCCTGCGGTCTTGACGCTTTAGATGTTTTCAGGAACAGATCATGCAGTATATATAAAATATCGACCATGCTTTCGGCAAAGCCCGATATGGCAGAGGTTTATGTTGAAAGACTGCTGGAGGAAAATATCAGGCTTAAAAAGCAGATAGCTGAAACTGAAAGGCAAAGGGCTGAGGAGATAACCAACAGCATTAAAAACGATGACAGAAAAAGCTTCTGTATTTTCACAAAAGGGCTGAGCCGTGATGTTATGAGAGAGATAGCAAACAGGGCGGTGCTTATGACCGACGGCATTACAGGGGTGTTTGGCGAGGAAAACAATGGCTTTGGTTATGTGATAGCCTCAGAAAATGTTCCTTTAAGGTCGGTGGCTGGGGAGATAAATGCTGCACTTGACGGCAAGGGCGGCGGCTCTGACAAAATGATACAGGGAAGTGTCAGGGCTTACAGAGAAAGGATAGAGAAATATTTTTCAACGCTGTGAGTTAGGAGTTTGTTTTAACTAATTGTATGATATTTAAAGGAATAGAAAATTTTCTGAATTTTTTTATAAAAAAATACGTTAAATTGTGTTTTTATACTTGATTTGATCTGAAAAATAGTGTATAATAAAGTATATACTATCTTTTAAGCCGTAGAATGCTTGCGGAGGTTAAAGTATGATAAACAACGATCCTGTATTTACAAAAATAGCAGAGGCGCTGCTGGTGGATTATACAAGCGTTTATTATGTAAACGCAGTTACAAATGAGTATCAGTGGTATTCAGCTGACCCTGAGTTCCATTCACTCCATATCGAACAGGGCGGAGACGATTTTTTCAAAAACCTTTTGCGTGACGCTGACCAGGTCGTTTATGAAGAGGATAAGCATATTTTCATGAGGGATATCCAGAAGGAAAATCTGCTTTCTCAGATGAAAAAGGGTACTATGCAGAAAATAGAGTACCGTCTTATGATAGATGGTAAGCCTGTTTATCATGCGCTGAAGCTTATAAGAGGTATCAGCGACGACAGCGATTATTTCATTCTCGGTGTGCAGAATGTTGATAAGGCAGTCCACAATAGAATACTGACTGAGGAGCATGAGAAGGAACGTGAGATATACAACCAGATAGCAGACAGCCTTGCGGAGCATTATGATACGATCTACTATATAGATGTTGAGGACAACAGTTATTTTGAGTATTCATCTACCGATACCTACAGAAGCCTGCAGGTACCCGCCAAAGGCGATGATTTTTTCATTGAAAGCAACAAGAACCTGAAAAAGTACGTTCACCCTGACGATCAGGCAAGGATAATACCACTGTTCAAAAAGAATGTAATGCTTACAAATCTTGAAAATAAAAGCTCTTACACTATCAGCTACAGGCTTATTATGGGTGATGATGTCATGCATTGCCGCTGCTCGCAGATGTGGACAGGGGATAAAAAACATATCATAATCTGTATCGAGAATATAAACCATGAGGTAATGGCAAGAGAAGCACTGGAGGAGAGCCGCAGAAAAAGCGTTACCTACGGACAGATAGTTAACAGTCTGGTATCACGCTATGACCAGATATACTATGTGAACTGTTATGACGGCATATACACCAAATTCTCGGCGGACTCCGATTACGACAACCCGGGGCTTCGCAGCGATGGCAGCGATTTCTTCACACAATGCAGGAAAAAGATCAATGATGAAGTACATTCTCAGGACAGAGAGCGTATCTCCGATCTGCTCGACAAAGACCACATCATTTCAGCGCTGGAGGATAAAAAGCAGATCAGTGCCGATTACAGGATAATTGTTGACGGCAGGACCGAGTATACCCGTCTGACTGTGATATGGGCTAATGACAGGATACATTTTATAATCGGTATCGAGAATATAGATGAGGAGATAAAAAAGGAAAAAGAACAGATACAGGCTATAAACCACGCCAATGAGCTTGCCAGACGAGACGGTCTGACAGGCACAAGGAACATGACGGCATACCACGAGTTTGAGGAGTCTATACAAGGTAAGATAGACGACGGCGTAAATCACTCGCCCTTTGCAGTGGTGGTATGCGATATCAACGACCTTAAGCACGTGAACGATACAAAGGGCCACAAGGCAGGCGATGAGTATATACGCTCGGCATCAAGGCTGATATGCAGTATATTTGCACACAGCCCCGTGTTCCGTGTGGGCGGTGATGAATTTGCCGCTGTTCTGGCAGGAAATGATTTTGATAAGAGGGAATATCTTATAGATATGATAAGGTCCAAGTCTGCCGATAATCTCGGCAGAGGTGAAGGACCTGTGGTGGCTGCGGGAATTGCGGTATACGACCCTGATATAGACTTTAAAGTATCAGATGTTTTCAGCCGTGCCGACAGCAGGATGTATGAGGATAAAAAACGCCTGAAATCAGGTGCGTTTGAGAATAACAGCCAGGACCCCGGCGAGACTGCAAGAATGCATATCCCCGAGGATCGCATCAAAAAGCTCAACACGCTGTTTGAAGCTTTCTCGATAGTTGCAGAGGGCACTTATGTGTATCTCTGCGATATGGAGTATGATTATTCCAGATGGTCTAAAACCGCTGTTGAAGCCTTTGGTCTGCCATCTGAGTATATGTACGGTGCTGGACAGATCTGGGAGGAGCATATACACACCGAGGACAGAGAGACTTATCATTCGGGCATAGATGATATTTTCAGGGGCAACACATCGGGACACGATATGCAGTACCGTGCAAGAAAGATAAACGGCGAGTATGATGTATGCACCTGCAAGGGCATAGTTTTAAGAAATGAAGAGGGCAAGGCTGAGTATTTCGGCGGAGCTATAAGAAACCACGGCTTGCAGAGCCATATAGATACCCTGACGGGACTCAGGAGCCAGTATGGATTTTTTGAGGACCTGCAAACTAACATAATCAAGAACAAGGACATGAAAGTGGTGGTCATGGGCATTGCCAAGTTCTCGGAGATAAACGAGATCTACGGCTACCATTTCGGAAACCTTGTGCTGCAGAAATTCGGCAGATATCTGTTTGAGCACGTCGGAAACTTCGGCAGCCCTTACAGGCTTGACGGCACGAAATTTGCAGTGCTCTCCACCTCACAGACTATTGATGATATAAAGAAGCGCTATGACGACCTGAGACAGCATTACAGAGAGGGCATTGATATCGACGACAAGCACATTATGCTGGAGCTGAATGCAGGCGTTTTGAATGTTGACAACTTCAATGTTGACTATCAGACTGTTATAGCCTGCCTTAACTTTGCCTACAGCGAGTCGAAGCTGCGCAGGCACGGCGATCTGGTGGAGTTCTATAACGATCTTAATAATGACAACAGGCAGCGCATTGAAAAGCTCCACGCTATAAGGGCGTCTATCACACATAATTATGAGGGCTTTTATCTTATGTATCAGCCTGTGGTGGATGCTAAAAGCGAAAAAATGATAGGTGCTGAGGCTCTGCTGAGGTGGCGCAGCGACGAGTACGG
This sequence comes from uncultured Ruminococcus sp., assembly GCA_937894495.1. GTDB lineage: Bacteria > Bacillota > Clostridia > Oscillospirales > Ruminococcaceae > Hominimerdicola. The sequence continues at coordinate 14,701 of CALCRR010000134.1, forward strand.
AACTGTACCTCCCGATCACTTTATACCCTTGCTCGAAAAAGACCCGCTTTTCCCAGAGCTTGGAAAATGGATACTTGAGACCGCCATTAAGGCTGCCCAGAAGGTGCTGGAGCATGACGATGATTTTATGATAAATGTCAATTTATCCTACACCCAGCTTGAAAGGCCTGATTTTGTTGACATGGTCATAAATATCCTGGAAAGAACAGGGTATCCGCCTGAGCATTTGTGCTTAGAGATAACCGAGCGCTGCAGGCTGCTGGATATCGCACTGCTCAAAAACATCGTGGTAAGCTTGAGGGGCAGGGGAGTAAGGATAGCCCTTGACGATTTCGGAACAGGCTTTTCATCGGTGAGTATCGTTAAGGACCTTCCCTTTGATATCATCAAGATCGACAGAAGCTTTGTTATGATGATAGAAGAGGACGAAAAGGAAAGAGAGCTTATAAAATCCTTTGTTGGAGTAGCCTCTACATACGGTGCTGTTGTATGTATCGAGGGTATCGAGACCTCGGGCATGAGAGATATACTGCAAAGCTTTAATGTGCACAGCTTCCAGGGCTACTATTACGCAAAGCCCCTTGAGCTCAAGGATTTTATTGCTTGGAAAAACTAAAAAAATAAGGAGAGGACTTGGTTGGAAGTTCTCTCCTTTTAATTTTGAGATATAAAGGGCATTTACTTTTTGGTGACGCTGTCGCCCCATTCTTCAAGTGTAAAGTTATATCCCTTGTCGGTCTGTATTATCAGCTTTCTGCGGTCAAAATCAATGCTCAGGCAGGATATACTGTCATCACCCTTGGGGGAGATAACAGCATCCTTTTCCTTAAAGGGCAGCTTGTCGATACCAAGCGAGGCTATAAACTCCTCGGCCTCATCTTTGGTCTTGAATATCTCGATTATAGGCACAAAAACGTCCTCATCTCTGCGCACATTTATACCGCTTTCATCTATAAACACACCCTCTACCACATCGGGTCCCACTACCTTAAAGCTGAAATGGTCTGCATAACGTGTCTGCTGGTCGGGTTCAAGAATGGTGTAAAACTCATCACCGATAGAGTATGGTACTTCAAGTCCGCCCACTGTGATTTTTTTGCCTGTCATAATTATCAGCTCCTTAAAATATAATGATCGTTCAGTATTATCTGCATTCTGCTGATATTTTTTAAGTAAACGAGTCTGAACGCAGTTCTCTGCTTATTATTATAGCATAACCCGTTCAGCTTTTCAACCTTTTTATAAAGTTTTTTTATATAACTAAATATGATCGTATCTTAACTGTGCCGCCCAAAAAATAATATGGATAACAGCTGTCAAGGCAGCTTAGTATTTTTGACATTTCAGATATGAATAGTTTAAATCATTCTAATTCATAATTTGTTATTATAGGTATTGCATTTGGGAATTTTTTGTGTTATACTATTACATGAATTGATCTGTGCTTATTAACATTCGGAAATGAGGACATAAATGAAAACATCAAAAAGATCACATATCAGCACTGCGATCGTGGCAGCAGTAGTTTTGGTTATGCTGTCTGCTGTGTTTATAGTGTTCCGTGAACGGCTTAACGCCAAGCTGCGTGAAACTGAGGAGCAGCACCTGATAGAAAATGCAAATACGGTCGCTGAGGTATTTTACACCAAGCTCGATGACCAGCTGACAATGCTTGAATCCCAGGCGAGATATTTTCAGAGCATTGACCTTACAGACTATAATGCAATGAAGCGCACCATACTTTCAACAAAGGGTATAGGCGGTTTTAAGAACATCGGTGTTGCCAACTCAACGGGTGCTACTATCAACTATAACGGCACATCTTCGGGAAATATTTATCTTTCGGGGTATTATCAGGACGCTATGGAGGGGCATAACGCTATCTCAGAGACGACTATCACCGACGAGGACGGTGACGAGGTTCTGGTGCTGGCTGTGCCTATCGTTAAAGACGGTGCTGCCGTTGGTGTTATCTACGGTACATTCACCACTGAAACTATAGACTCAATAATCGACTCTATCAGTATCTCAAAAAGCGCTTCAAGCATTGTTGTCAACTCTGAGTGCAAGATACTTGCTCATTCCACCGGCGGTGAGGCTGATGACTCCGATGTGGAGCTCAACGATGTTATCCCAAGTGAGAAGCTGCCCTCGGGCGGTCAGTCAAAAACGGTGTATTTTGAGAGGCGTTCCACCAACTTTATTGCCGAAATGGTGCCCATTGGTTTGCATGACTGGTATTTTGTCACCATTCTTCCTGAGACGATAGTTACTAACCAGACCACTGAGATCACTATTTATGTGGGATTTGTAGTTGCTGCGGTGGCTGTTGTATTTCTCATACTATTCCTTCATATCAGCTCGCTGCTGAGAAGGACGGATATCATTAGCGAGAAGGCTTCTACCGACTCGCTCACGGGTATTCTCAACAAGGGGGCTTTCCGCACACGCTTCTGTGAGGAAATGGATAAGAACAAGAGCGGACTGGCAATGTTTATAATCGACCTTGATGATTTCAAGGCGGTGAATGATAATCTGGGGCACGTTATGGGGGATAAGGTGCTTACAGATACTGCCGATAAGCTGTCGGAGATATTCGGCAGCCGTGATATGGTGGGCAGGATAGGCGGCGACGAGTTCTCGGCAATGCTGCGCTGCGGCGGCAATATCGAGCTTATCTCAAAGACCGCAGCACGTATCTGCAAGGAGATGGACAAGACCTATTCGGCTCACGGTAATTCTGTTAATGTATCGGTCAGCGTGGGCATTGCCCTTTATCCTGCCAGCGGCAAGGATTATGAGGAGCTTGTGGCGTGGTCATTTCGGCAGCAGTGCGGAGCAAAGTGTTTCCAAAAGGGAACGGCCCTTGAAATGTGTATCATGGCGTATTTGCCGATCCCGAAAAGCGCCCCGTGGAAAGAACGGGCAAAGATGATCACCGGCGAGATCAGGCCAATCGTTACCCCCGATTGGGATAACATCGGCAAAATCGTTTCCGACGCGCTGAACAAAATCGCCTATGGCGATGATAAGGCCATCGTTGACGGATTAGTTCGGAAATTCTATTCTGAGGATCCTCACGTCGAAGTGATTCTCAAAGAAGCGAATCCCTATTAACGCGATCCCCGGCTACACAGGGGAAATCGAAAGGAGTTAAAAAATGGCTAAAAAAACTGAATTTGTGTACACAGAAAAAGTCACTGGCGAGATCGTACAGATCCCGCTAAAACTGCTGCACAATCACCACCAGAATCCCCGGAAAGATCTCGGCGACCTGACCGAGCTGGCCGACAGCATCAAGGCCAAGGGCGTCTTGCAAAACCTCACCGTCGTACCGTACTGGTTCGAAACCACCGGCGTAGGAGAGGACAGACCTGAAAAGCAGGCGGAGCTCGGCTACCTCGTCGTGATAGGCAACCGGCGCCTTGCTGCCGCAAAGCTGGCCGGGCTGGAAACGCTGCCCTGCATCATCGCCAAGATGACGCACGAGGAGCAGCTGCAGACCATGCTGCTGGAGAATATGCAGCGCAGCGACCTGACCGCCTTTGAACAGGCGCAGGGCTTCCAAATGATGATGGACATGGGAGAA
>CALCRR010000135.1 GCA_937894495.1 uncultured Ruminococcus sp.
TGTATAGTTAATTTCTAGCGACTAGCAGCGCAGGTGGGGGAATTACCCCGTCCGGGGAGGACAAGTAATAGGTACCTGTCTCGATAAGCATTTCAAGCTCTTTTTCGGCGTTTGAAAAATCGTCCGAGGGGAGCACCTCACCGTAGATGAACTTTTTGCAAAGCTCTGTCAGTGCGTGGGCGTAGGTGAGATAAAACAGCCTGAAATCTATGTCTTTTCTTACCGAGCCGTCCTCGCAGCCCTGCTTAAAGGCTCTCTCCAGTATGGGGTAGAAATTTATTACCGAGCGCTCATACTCCCTGAGCTCCTCCCTGGGCACGTTCTCATGTACTATAAACCTGTCAAACTCTCCCAGCAGGCGCATAAAATCCTTGTGCGCCGTGTACAGCACCTGAAACATTCTCATAAGGTCTTTGAGCTGCTTCAAGCCCGTCTGGCTCACAAACGCCTCCGACTCAAAAACTCCGCCGAAAAGCTCTTTTATATCCTCCCACAGATAGGTCACGCAGGCAATGGCTATGCCCGTTTTTGTGCCGAAATATCTGTAAAGAGTAGCCACACCAACGCCGCTGGCATCGGCTATGTCGGTCATCTTCACATTCTCTATGCCCTTTTCCAGAAAAAGCTCTGCGCCAACTGCAATGGCGCTCTCAATGCGCTTATTTTTTAAATTTTTTTGAGAAAATTCATTTTGCACTTGACAAACCTCCAAAAATGTGATAGACTAACTATCAGCTGATAGATAGTCTATCATAAAATCTCAGATTTGTCAAGGGTTTTACAAAAATTTTTTTCACGGGAGCAAAAAAAGCAGGATAAGCAGCAAAAAAGCAGGTCGATCTGACAACGCTTCTTACTTCTTACCTCTTACCTCTTGCGAACAAAGGGCAGCCCCACACAAAAGTAAGACTCAAAACAAAAACCAATAAATTTAAACGGAGGTCATTCTAAATGGATAAGTCAAAGATCATTTTCGGTAACAAGATGTCGGCGTTTGATTACAGAAAGGCTGTAAAGGGCAAGAAGAATTTTATTAAAAAGTACGGTGATGACTCAAAGAAGGTGTATCACCTGTCGGCTGAGCCTGCACCTGCCATCGGGGATATACTTGACGTCAAGCAGCTGAAGATAACTAAAGAAAAGGGCTGTGAGTTCACAGACAAGAGCGTTATAATAGGCAATATAAGAATGGGCTTTGGTCACTACAGGATATCTATGGCTATTGCATCGGCAGCAAGAGCTATGGGGTATGAGCCTTACTGGTTCGATCTGCACTCATTTAAGGAGACCACCTGCGGCAAGGTGATAGCTGGTCAGAACGAGCTTTACTCGCTGGGCTCAAGGATATCACAGAAGTCTGCACTTTTTAACAAGGTGGTGTGGGAGCCTATGAACAGCGAGGGCTTCCGCAAGCTGAGCTACAACTGCAGCGACCAGAAAACCGCCGAGCTGATGACCCCTGTTTTCAGAGATCTCCCCAAGGATATACCATATATCGCCACCCACGTATGGCCCTCGCAGGCGGCTGTTCACGCAGGGCTCAAAAATGTGGTCAACGCTATCCCCGACAACTGGCCTATGGCTTTGCATCTTTCTGAGGGAGCTATACACACGGTGCAGACCCCCTCGTCCTACCTGGGCTACAGAGCGCTCAGGGGCATGGATAAAAAGCGCATTTTAAAGCCTATGCCCGAGGACTCCATAGTCTACACAGGTCACTACATCGACCACGAGCTTGTGAGCAACATCGAGCAGGACTGCGCTAAGCGCATAGACAGGGCGGTAAACGGCAAGGCAAAACGCTGGCTGATGTCGGTAGGCGGCGCAGGGGCGCAGAAGGAGATATTCGTATCTGTCATAAGAAAGCTGCTGCCCGATATCAAAAAGGGCAATGCCGTGCTGTTTATAAACGTGGGCGACCACAAGGCGGTATGGCAGGCGCTTTTGCAGGAGATACCCTCGATGAAGAAATACACCACCGAGCATTTTGACGATTTCGGCGAGACCAGAGCCTTTGCTGAAAATGCCATTGACGGTGAGGTAAAGGGCATACACGCATTCTATCACTCAGACATTTTCGCAGCGGTGTACTCCACTAACCTGCTTATGAGGGCATCGGATCTGCTGATAACCAAGCCCAGCGAGCTGACATTCTACCCCATACCCAAGCTGATGATAAAGCGTGTGGGCGGTCATGAGGCATGGGGCGCTATCCGTGCGGCTGAGATAGGCGACGGCACCTACGAATGCTCCACCGCCGCCGAGACCTGCGGTATGCTGGGGCTGATACAGCAAAACGGCGACATCATAGAAAAAATGTGTCAGCACATTCTCACAGCTCACAAGGCAGGCGTTTACAACGGGGCTTACAAGGTTGTGGAATTGGCAGTGCGCCGCTGACCGCGGCAGGTATTTCCCCCACCTGCGCTGCTAGAAGCAAGAGACCAGAGGCAAGAAGCAAGAGTCCTCTTTTTATACTTTGTTTGATCGGAAAAATTCTTGCCTCTTGCTTCTGACATCTTGCCTCTAGTGGCTGGGGGCACTTTTGAAACTAGGTTAAAAAGTTAAAAGCTCAATGCGAATAAACAACGCATTGAGCTTTTTTATTATCAGAATATACAGAACTAATTCACGCCCGAACGGGCATAAAAGTGAGCGAAGCGAACACTTCAATTATGAATTATGCATTATGAATTAATTACAGGAGCTGCGGGTATATGGGGATAGAAACGTAGCTTACGAAGTCGCCGTCGCTGTCGTACTGTACTGTGAGCACTACGGGCTGTTCATCGCCGTTGTCGTTTTCGTACCAGTAGCGGAAGGTGTGAGCCTCGCCGTCCTTGGTGTAGGTAATGCTGTAGGGCTCCATGTCAATCTCGTTCTCCACCGACTTTTGGGACGTGCCCTTTGAGAACTTGTCAAGGTTTACTATGCGCTGCTTTTTCTCGCCCCTTATGTCCTTTTTGATACTGTTGAAATCCGAATATTTCACCGAGACTATCCTGCCCTCGTCATCAAGGGTGATGAACACCGCCCATTCGGGGTAGGTAAAGCCGTTTATGCGCACATCGTCCTCGCTCTCGGCAATGCGGTCGTATGCCACCACGCTGCTGAGCCCCTTGTAGGCAGACTCCTTCTTGAACTTGGCGTCCAGCTTTTTCTCAGCCACCTCAAAATCGGCGCCCACGAAGTCAGAAGCCTGCTTTGCTATCTTCTCGCCCTTGGTGCCCAGAAGGTTTGTTATTATTATGATAAGGAGTATGACCAGTATCAGCACACCCAGTGCGATAATGCCTATTTTTATTTTGTTGAAGTCAAGCTGCTTTTTTTCGGCAGCCCTGCCCTCGCCGCTGAAAAACCCCGGTTTTTTCCTCTTTTTCTCCAACTGGATATTCTCAGGCTGCTCAAAGGGCTCCGAAGCTCCCCCGAACAGCTTGTCCGCCAGAGCTGTATCCACAAAAAGCTCCGCTCCGCAATGAGAGCATATAACATCACGCTCTCCCACATCAGCACCGCATTTAGGGCATTTCACTGACAACACCTCCAATAATGTGTTTTTCGACGTTTTTATTATACCATATCACAAAAGCTTTTGTCAATAGAATTTATCTCCCCCTCCTTTCGCACTATTGTGGGTACGGCAAGATGTCGAGTCCTCCCCGGAGGGGAGGGGGCGCTTTCGTGGCGGCTAGTATTTTGATGGCTGCGCCAACCCTGTAAAATGATGACTTTGTGTGCCGTACTGCATTTGATTAAATTTAATTTCTCCCCACTAAAGCTGTGTGGAGTTT
>CALCRR010000136.1 GCA_937894495.1 uncultured Ruminococcus sp.
CGAGACTTCGACAATTTCACCGCGCTTGCCGACCTTTTTAACATCTTCCTGTAGAATAACTTTCATTTGTAAAAACTCCTTTCAGTTATCATAAATACTTTTGATGACCCTTGCCGGGCTGCCTACAGCTACTATATTCGCAGGTATATCCTTAGTGACCACCGAGCCTGCCCCGATGACTGCATTATCGCCTATTGTCACCCCTGGCAGGATAATGCTTCCGGAGCCTATCCACACTCCATTGCCGATATGAACAGGGGAGGGGATAAGATCCTGCCGCTCCTTGGGGAGCATACCGTGGTTGAGGGTGGCAATGACCGTACCGTGCCCTATCAGGCAGCCGTCACCGATGAAGATACCGCCCTGGTCCTGAAACTTGCACCCTGCGTTGATAAACACACCCTTGCCTAAGTGAATATTCTTTCCGCAGTCGGTGTAAAATGGTGGAAACAGCCCGAAATGCTCGTCAAGCTCCTGACCTATAAGCTGCTCCATAAGTCCTCTCAGTTCGGCTGGCTCATGGTAGCTGCCGTTGATCTCAGCGGTTATACGCAGTGCCTCCTGACTTAGCTCGTGCATTTTCAGATGCACCTCGCCGCCGCATTTGGTATGTGCAGAAGCCTGCATTTCTTTGATAAATTCTTCGTTGGTCATTGTGATACCCCCTTGTGTTGATTTTATTATATCATAGTTTGCGGCAAATTACAAATACCTATTTTAAATATCTGCTTATGCGTTTTGCGAATGCCCAATTATTACAATTTTTATTTGACATATACAGCCATATATGACATAATTTAACAAATACTAACTATTCTCTTAAACTACATCTCACCAATATTTTTTCTGACTTTCAAATACATGGAAAAATGATACAAAAAGCTCAGGGTGATATATATGGACTTTATAAATTGATTTGAAAATGCTCTCAACAAAGGATATATCCAAGCGTATTATCAGCCGCTGATAAGAACTATATCAGGCAAGGTCTGCGGAGCGGAGGCTCTTGCACGGTAGGTCGATCCTGAAAAGGGTATTATACCTCCCGTTGATTTTTTCAGACCTTTGGAGGAGAGCAGACTTATCCACAAGCTGGATCTTGCTATGCTTGAAAATATCTGCCGTTTTTATCGTAAGCATTGCCTTAAGGATTTTTCATTTTCGATAAATCTTTCAAGGATAGATTTTGAGGAGATTGATATGTTTACGGCTATCACCGAGATACTTGAAAGCTACGATGTCCCTGTCAGTGCTGTCCGCCCCGAGGATAAGCAGCGGTATCTTGAATATTTCGACCTTGATACGCTGAAGGTCAGAGCTGTAAGCTATATCCAGCAGTCATTCAGGGTGCGCAGCGGGGATGATCATGTGCTGAAAAATATCCGTATCTCAAAGCTTGATAACAAAAAATATCTTTATACTATACAGTCTGTTTAGCAGTTATTCGGGCGACTGCAAATTGCCTTAAAGCCGCCGCCTGACATTAGTAATATTTAAGCAGCCCTGTCTGTGCGGCGGGGCTGCTTTTATCATGTCCTCTTCGGATGTATGCAAAGTTATGCTTATTCACATCAGGGGAGCTATCAGCTTCATAACGCTGCCCCTGAGCTTGTATGACAGCTTCTCATGCTTTATAGTATCTGGTGTGACTTCACGGCAGTTTGCGAGAGTTTGTGAAAAGTCCTCCTCAATTTTAGAAATACATCTTGCCTTGTAAAGATATGTGGCACACTCAAAATGGTGGTAAAGGCTTCTGTAATCAAGGTTTATCGTACCGACCACGGCTTTTTCATCATCGCTGACAAAGACCTTTGCGTGGACAAAGCCGGGGGAGTATTCATATATCTTACAACGCAATATACTGACTGTGAAGTTTTTGTTCCGGGATATTTAGTCAGGGACGATGTGTTCTATAAAGACAGTGATCTTCTTATAAATCTTGCCAAAGCTCATTTTGAAGACGGAATAGACGCTACACTGGCTAAATTCAAGGAGCAGAAGCTTTATTCTGATAAAGAAAACTGCATGTTCGTTATGATCCCTTATGCGGTAAGGAAAGTATATGATCAGGTATCATTTTATTCCTGTCAGATACTTGATCCGTCAAGGATCACCAGCTTAAATAATCCTTTAGCAAACTTCGATAATAATTCTTTGTGGCAAAACGGATTTGTTCGCAAATTCGAGGGTTACTTAAGGAATAAAGGAATGTCTGATCAAAAGACTTTGACAGGAAGTTTTGGAATAACCGCTGATGTGATCCCTTTGATGCGTGATAACATAAGGAAACGATATAGGGTATTAGAAGTTGATGTTGACTCATAAGGGTCAACTTATGGTGATAATGGTGTAAGGAGCACGTTCTTTTAGAAAGGTTCGGTCCAAATCCGATATTTCGCCCCAGAATATTTAAAAGGAGAACTAATTATGGATGCAAGAATCGTAAACAAGGATGATAAGGAAAAGAAGCTTGTTTTAGAAGCGGTCGGAAAGAAACTTGACACACCGGAGGGATCTATCAGTGTTAAAGTTTCCACAAATTGTGAACACGTCCACGAAGATCTCAAACTTCTTGAGAACGCTACATGCGCTTTCTTTCTTAAGGCTTTCCCGCGTATCGAGAAGAATGACCGTGAAAGTGTTATCGACCAATACATAACAAGGATAAACAGCCTCCTGGCTAAGGCTTTGACTGCCGTAAATAACAGCGAAAATACATAAACATGGAGAATAAGCTATGGATACATCTAAAGAAATCGTAAGTAATGCAGCGCTGAAGATCGTTGCTGTTAGTGATGATATGTATGAAGGTGCTTCAACAGCCACCGTAAGATCTACTATCTCTTATTCAACGGACGATCTTGCTGTAAACCTGTTTCTGCTTGAAGCTTGCCATATAGAATTGGTCAAGAGAGCATTGACGGAAATACCGACTGAACTGAGAGAAGGCTTCATAAAAGATTACATCGAAAGACAAGAAGTGTTCTTAAAATCTTTTATAGATGAACGGATAGCTGCAGAGCGGTATGATCCGACAGAAAATCTGTTCAGAGTTCCATCATTAAGTGAAGATATGATCATATCAGTTGACCCCGGTACTGACAATGGAAGAACAATAATTTCATAAAGGAGGATCAATAATGAGAGATAATTTATTGATACAGCCCGTGATCGATATAAGCGGAATGCACATCACTACTGTAGTAAAGAACAACGAGGTACATCAGTATCTGTTTTCTGCATTGAAGTGCTTCAATGATCCTATGAAGTAGATAAACCTTTTTATTGGTCATCTTGATGAATTTCTTTCCACCATCAACGAATTAGTAACTGATCCTGCAAACATACTTCGAAGAAAAGAGTACGAGATCATTATCTATCCAATTATTATGGGAAGGAAAGTAGGTTCTTATGCGCCACTTCCTCCACTTATAAGGTATTCTTTTTATGCGAGAAATCGGATGACTGTCAGGAAACGATTGAGATAAAACACATATTTAAGTATCGTCAAAAGAAATAATAAATATAAAAAAAGGAGGAACGGTGCTTTATAAATATTGTATTATGCACCAAAAGAAATGAGACATAAAACAAAAAATGACGTGCCTGTCGTTCAATATGCAAAATACATAATCAATACTAACGGAACAATAAGACAGACAGCAGCTCACTTTGGCGTTAGCAAGTCGCATGTACATTTCCAGTTTTCCAAGACCCTTCCGGACGAATCTTTTAGCCTTTATAAGAAGGTAAGAAAGATACTCGATAAGAATTTGGAAGAAAGACACATCAGGGGTGGAGAGGCTACTAAAAGAGCTTATCATAAAGGCACTCATAAGTCCTGATGGATTTTTATCAGGGAGAGTTTTCATTTATAATAGTCTTAGAGATGCTTGATCGATAACATGGAGATTATTGGTTGGGATCTTAATACAAATTGAATTTTATGAAGGAGGAATTCACTTATGATGAATTCAGTATCACTTATGGGACGTATTACCGAGGATCTTGTTTTGAAGCAGACTACCAACGGCAAGGCATCGCTCACATTCAACATCGCTGTTGAAAGGAACTTCGCACGGCAGGGTGAGGAAAGACAGTCCGACTTTATTCGCATCTCCGCATGGGGCAGTCAGGCCGAGTTCATCTCCAAGTACTTTGCCAAGGGCAGAATGATCGGTATCGAGGGTGCTCTTAGGTCTCGTACTTATGACGATCAGAACGGCGTAAGGCATTATGTTATAGAGGTCCTCTGCAACCAGGTAAGCTTTACAGGTGAGCCGAAGATGAATCCTAACGGTAATCAGCCTCAGGCACAGCCCTCACCTCAGCAGACATACGTAAATCAGCCCGCTCAGAATCAGAATGTTCAGAACCAGCCTATGCAGGGTCAGTCCATACAGAACCAGCCTTCTCAGGCAAATCAGCCCCAGATGCAGCCTCAGCCGCAGGGCTTTGAGAATCTGAACGACTTCGATTTTTCTGCGTTTTAAGTTCACATGATTCCAAAGGGGCTGTTGCACACGCAACAGCCCCTTAAAGTTTTGTCAGATTAGATTTGAGTAAAATGATATTGATAATGCACTATTGTTTTATTTGTTTGCTTTTGACTATGATTAAATACATTATTGAGAAGCTTTTTCAGACTTTTTCAATAATATCTTGAACACCTTGAGTTACAAAACCGAAAGCTGCCGGAGGTGTCTGTTTCCAAAGTTTTTCAATATCAAAATGATGTCTCTCTAATGCGTGGCGAAATTCGCTTTCTTTCATTTTGTTTACTGCCGACTTGAAATCACCTATACTCTTGCTTTTGGTAAGCTCTTCTGCTTTGGCAACATCGGTTGAATGAACGATCTCATCTTCAAAATTCAGAACCTGTGCTATGGTTACAACCTTTACTCCCTTACATCTTGAATTTAGAAGTTCAATATTCTTTTTCAGATGAGCAGTGATCTCTTTGTCTGTGTCAAATACTATTACTACCATACTTCCGGGGGAAAAGGTAACAAGATTGTTCGTCTTCAATTCGTTCTGAATGGCATTGAATCTTTTGACCTTGCCTGGAGCTATAAGCGATGGTTTATCCTTCAATGCTTTAAGCAGTTTTTCTTCACATTCGCCCTCTGTAAGATATACGCACTTTCGGTTCATTGTTCCACCTCCAGCTCATCAAGAAGAGAGTCGTCCGGCAGCGAACCGAAAACATCGTTTTCAAGTGCACACTTGACTGAATCAGTATTGCGCTTTAAATAATCCGATGCGAATGTTACAGCAACGGTGCATTCTCCGCCGTTGATTTCTTTCTTAAGGAAAGCAAAAGAGTGCTTCGGAAGATTAAGCTCAAGCATATCAGCATTATGAGTTGTAAATATCAGCTGTTCATTCCTGCCGAGGCGTTCAAGCATAAGGCCGAAAATACGCTTTTCTATGTCACTTTGTATATAGGAAAAATGCTCGTCGCAGTAATAAAAGCTGTTGTTGTATGACAGCATTGATGCCAGAAAGATCGCAACGTCAATGCCCTCTGCAGTGCCGCTTGAAAGCAGATCGCGGTTCAAGAGCTTTCCATCCTGAATGATGATCTCCTGTCCCCTCCGGCGAATGACAAACGAATCCTTAAGATCCTTGGCGATAGAAACATCGGTTAGTGTTGGATCAAGTGTGCCAATCACAGCTCGAAGTGTTTTCAGAAGCGCTTGCTTTTTAACGTCTCCGATACGGAGAGATGTCTCGATCTCGGGATAAGCAAATCTAAAGCTTAAAGGACCTATCATATCCTTTAGCTTTTTGAAGCTGCCGGAAACATCATCTGTCCTGTCCTTCAGTTTGGCTGCTGCCTTTTCGTAGGAGTCATTCACGGCAATGTCTGCTGTGAAATATCTGATATTCACATTGTCTTTATCAATAGTTCCTGAAAGCCTGTGAAGAATATAGCCTTCATTTACAAAATCGACCTGGAACCCGGCAGTCTGATCTCCCGCAGCAAGCTCACGAAGCACAGCCTCGTTTGATTCACTGACAGACTTGAAGATACGGAGCAGAGCCTTTCCAAAACTGGTTTTTCCGGTCGCATTTGTTCCCATCAGTATAACCGCTTTTTTGAATCTGAACCTCTCTCTACCCTCAAGAAACTCATTCTCCAATAATGATCCTACTATCTTTTTGGGATAAGAAAAGTTAACATGGAAATCATCAAATCCATAGATATGGTTAAGCCTGACATCAAGAATTATCACAATATCACCTCATTAGTTCGCGATTTACGAATTAATTATATCATACATTTCGCTTTATGTCAAGTGCTTTGTGTCGATAATAATGAAATACAGTCCTAGATTTTTTTGAGCGGATAAATTCAAATATAATAGAAGTAGGGTCAAAATGATCTAATAATATAAAAAGGGAGACTTAAAATGAAAAAGAAGAAATACAAAAAGAGCAATGCTCGCAATAAGGAAGAATACAACGATCCGTTGATCGCTCTTTTGTGGGAGCCAATTTCAAGCCTTCAAGAGAGAATAGCAAATGGCGGCATAAAACCTGTCAAAGGAAATAGATCGGCTTTAGCTGATATAATTAAAACATACGAATTCCTTAAGAAGTATAAATTTCGATATCTCTTTGACTATCTTGACATTGTTTCCAGTGTTGCTATCCTTCACGGAAGAATAATAGAGAACGAACCGTTTATTCCTGATCTGGAGCAAATAAAAGAAAGTGTAATGGAGGCAGTAGATCGGCTCTCCATAAATAGACGTCCATTTATGCATGCGATCGGTGATAATACTGATTTGATCTACTATTATCATTATAAATTCAACAATACGAACCTTGAGACTGATTCCTTTTCAGACCTTTTGTTGATCCATAGCCTGAACATAGTAATCAGTGCCGGATACATTGGTACGAATAGTGAAGCTTACAGACTCGGTGTACTCGACAGCCTTGTCTTTGTCTACGTTTTCGCCGTCATACTCAAAGTCTTTCTTGATAGTCAGGTTGGCAAAGTTAGGAGTGGCTACGCCGATGTAACCGGATACAGGGTCTGCTTTCACAGTGTTAAAAGCAATATCCTGTCTGTTATCACTGACTGCATATATGACCCAATTATCCGGTATGATCGTATTGTTTTTCATGTCAGCTGCGATTTTAGCTGTAGCATCCATGGTAGTAGAGGAAAAAGGAACATGATCAGCGGTTATGGTATATTTTGTATCGTTGCCGGATTTTGATGGAGTTACTGTTGCTCCGATATCCTGACCGTTATACTTGTTCTTATTCCATTTTGCGGCAAGATCATTAAGAGCAGTGGATACAGGCTCATTCCAGTTTTTTTCTTCAGTATTATCAGCGGCTTTAACGGTGTAACTGCCGGTATAATAGTTCTTTGCGAAGCTATAGGTCATCAGTACACTGCTGCCTTTTACGTATTTCTTTGCATCTGCAGCCTTTTCCACCATCGTAGAAGGAACGTTATAATGAGTTGAAAGTTTATTACTGATCGTGGTATATGCAGTTTTCGTTGCGGCATTAGCGTTGTAGAAATCGATCAGTTTAGGATAGCCAGATCTCATCTGCATTGTTCCTTCTGTATTCCTGTAGCCGAGCACGAATTCCCATACGATCATCTGAGTGGCTGCATAATATGCCTTAGCATTATCAGTCTTACCGTTTACCGCTCCCGGATAGCCATAATACATTGCCAATCCTATGGCATGGACTATCTCTGGATGATTAGTCTTGAGGTTATTCCAGTAGGTAGTGTTTCTCTGGGTGATCCAGCTGCCTCTTCCTGACCAAACAGAAGGTCTGAGGCAGATACCGTAGTTTGTCTGATCGGCGGAAGCGAGGTAAAGAATATAGTCTCCTCCGTCAGATACACCGGCGAGCCTGACATACTCGTTTGCCACGCCGTATGAGTTTGCGTTAAGATAAGCACTACCATTATAGTAGGACTTACTTAATCCCACGCTGCCGTCGCTGTACAGCGTTCCGTCTGCTGAAGCTGAAATGACCGGAAGCAAAGAGGATGCGCCCATTATTCCGGCAAGTGCAGCAGCAGACAGTTTTGAAATAAGTTTTCTTTTTTGCATAGCATTACGTCCTTTCATTAGACTAAATTAAGCATTACGCTTTGCGAATAGAGAAATTCATCTCTATTTCCTATTGTATATGAAAACTTACTGATTTCGAAATAATATGAAGCAAAAAAATACAGCCCAGATAAACTGGACTGTATAAAAGCGATCAATAGATCACAACAAATACATATTCGTACTGTTTCCCCCATGTGTTATATTCCCTGTACCAGTCGAAATTAAGTGGAGCATCTGATAAATCTTCTAATGTGCCATAGTAGTTAGGATCTTTCGATAGATCTTCAAAATAACCCTTGTCAAATAGTAGAGCCATGGTTGCTTCTATAAAGGTCACGCTGACCGAGGCTTCAAACACCGAGAGCGGCAAATTGTTCACTGCAAAGGACGAGAGCGGCGAGTCTACAGTAAATTACACTATCAAGGCAGGCACGGCTGACGTTGCAGTTGGCGACACAGTTGCAGAGTTTGAGACCAAGACCGTCGAGCAGTCTGCCACACTGACCTTTACCAAGGACGCAGACAGCACAGCTACCTTCGCAGGCACACACACCGAAACGCTGACGTTTAATATTGCGGTGGAAGACGCTGTTGCTACACCGACATTAGCCGATGCCTTTGAAAATGGCAGTACAACGGCTGTAACTTTCAAAGATTTTTATAATGATTATAATGATACGACTATAACGTTTACTAAAAATAACGACCAATACAGTTATTCAAGCAGTCGTTATGATCCAACTGTGAGAAGTTTCACACAGAGCGGTGATAAGATCATCATTATCTGTGGCTATCCAGAGCCAGATGATAGTTACGGAGCGTTTACGATCACACTTGACAAGTCTGATAACAGCTATTCTGCAAGCGACCCTGATGACTACTATGAAGTTTATGATTTGCAATCTGTTGTTGTAAACGGTGTGGACATTAAGGATACGCTTTCTAAGAAATAATACTGGGAGGTAAACAGCGATGAAAAAACTTATCAGCGGACTTTCCGCACTGGCAATAATGGCAATGCCCCTGACGGCTTTTGCCGACACAACGATAGATCAGGACACCCCCGAGCCTAAGCAGGGCGAGGCGGTCATCACCACCGAGATAGCCCCGGCTTACATCGTGACTATCCCCACCGACACGGCGGTGAAGTTCAACACGGAGAACACCGATTTCGGTGCTGTAGAGCTGACTAAGGCACAGCTCGACCCGGGCAAGGCGGTAAAGGTGACCCTCACCACCCACAACAAGCTGGAGAACAAGGCTGACGAGACCAAGAGCCTCGCCTACACGATATTCGAGGGCAAGGGCGAGGCGGTCACCGACAAGGTGTTTGCGGCGGCTTTCTATCAGGCAGTCGGCGACAAGACCGACCTCACCGTAAACATCACGCAGGACGACTGGAACAAAGCCTACGCCGGCAAGTACAGCGACACCGTGACCTTTAACGTAAGCTATGAGGACGCACCCGCAGCAGAACCCGAACCCGTACCCGAACCGTAAGGAGTTGATCGCATGAAGAATATAGCAGTATTTCTGCTGTGCCTTTCCATGCTGTCTGCAAGCGCTGTGATCGCCTACGCCGAGGAGCATGATGCAAACATCGCCCCGGGCGAAGCCACTATCGGAACGGAAGTCCCCGACAGCCACGAGATAATCATCACTGTCAAGGGAAATGTTGATTTCACTCTCAACGGCGAAACGGGTACCGAGTTTGAGGTCGAGCGCCTGTCCGAGCCTGTCATCGAGATAAAGGCGAAGGACGGAGAGAAGATCACGAAAGTGACCCTCAACGGCGAGGACATCACCGACCAGCTTGTTGACGGCAAGTACACCCTGCCGCCTATCTATGAGGACGGTGAGTACGAGATCGTGGTGGAGACCGAGGAGGTTCCTGCGGATTCAAGCGGACCCGACAGCAGCACTCCCGACAGCTCAGAGACTGACAGCTCTACCCCCGATAGCAGTGATCCCGACAGCAGTAAACCTGACAGCTCATCGGGCGGCAGCCCAAGCAAGGCTGATGAAAGCAGTAAGGACGGCACATCGCCAGTCAACGATAACCCCGCAACAGGCGTTATCGGGGGATTGTCGATAGGCTCAGGACTTGTGCTTGCGGCACTTGTTATGGCAAGGCGCAAAGGCAAGGATAACGAAGAAGAATAAGATGCACATGAGAATCAGACCGTCAGTATAGGCGGTCTGATTTTTGCTTTATAAAGTTTTATAGGTTTTCAAAAAGATAATAAAAATCCCGATGAAGCATAATGCCTCGCTTCATCGGGATTTTCTTTTTTATTACAATATGGTTACAGTTTCCGGCAGCTGTACAAAAAAAGCCGATTTTGTGCATAATTAGGGGAGTACATTTTCAAAACCTCTCCGAGATAGCTTATTCTTAAACCGCAATGTAGGCAATAACACTTTGCCAAGCTGGAATTATTTCACCTGCTCTCAAAAATTGATCTCACAGCATATATAAAAATATGAAACAAAACAAAATTTTATATGTGAAGTTTAGCACCTTGTCAAACGCTTGTTAAAGCGAACATAAGTTCTCAACAATGTTAAATAAAAATATCGAAAAGGGAGATTTTTGTATCAACCTTCTCGATTTGACTTAACTTTTTGGCTCTTTTTATAGTTTCTTATGAGAGGGGTTGAAATATCCACCCCACACAGAAAATTTTATTTTATGATTTGAAACTGTTATCCTGTCCCTCACAAGAATTATTATACACCAAGTATCAAATTCTGTCAAGTACCCCCTGTACATATTTCACAAGAATTATTACAGTTCAGAATTTACTGCTAAAA
The DNA here is from genome assembly GCA_937894495.1 of uncultured Ruminococcus sp. Taxonomy (GTDB): domain Bacteria; phylum Bacillota; class Clostridia; order Oscillospirales; family Ruminococcaceae; genus Hominimerdicola. The sequence goes on from CALCRR010000136.1 coordinate 10,914, forward strand.
AACGGGCTCAAAGTGACCTTGTAAATGAAAGCCATACGCTATGCCAATTCTATACTACATTAGACTATCACATTTGAAATGTGAGTATGCTCGTTGTAAAAATGCTGAATAGCATTATGGCAAAAAGCCTGTTAAATATCAAACCCTACAAACTTTATCAAAAAATCAAATTCACCCTTTCCAAAAGTGCCTTTAAGTGTGCTGACTTATGGAAGGGATATTCTGAAATGCCATAATCATCAAATCATTCGATATAAACCAAATACCGCTGACCGCCATATCCGCTGCCTCGCCAGCAGCGAACAAAACAGCGTCATCCGTAACAAAAACCATCCAGATTCAAAGGAGGAAATCAGGCGCACACAACATTAGCAAAAAAACTGATCGGTGCTGATTGCCAAGCAACCGATGATTTATACCGTCGGAGATAGCCATGCCGTTATGACCCTCTCGCCAAGTCATAGGATTACGGCTTTCCGACATAAGCAGAACCTAAACAATAATGAATAAATACACGATCAGAAAGGAGTCATGCGAATGACATTATATCAGAAGAAGGAACTCATCAGATAGTTCACCGAACTGTTATAGAAAATAATAGATGTGCAAGAGGAAGAACAAGCCACAGCACCCGAGCCAAGTGTTGACAAGCCGCTCGAAATGCTTACCGTCAAGGAGTGTGCTGCGCTTGTAGACGGGCTGTCGGAGAATACTGTCCGCCAGCTTGTTTCGCAGGATAAGATTGCTCATGTTCGTGCGGGCGCAGGCAGGAACGGCAAGATACTCGTTAGCAAAGTGTCTCTGCTTAAATATCTTGGAATAGATAATTGAGCGCTCAAATGCAGCCCTGCCGAGGTCGAAAGGGCATAATGAAAAAACGTGTTTTTGAATAATTCAATTTTCAAAAATGAAAATTTTTCTGTTTATTATTTTTTAAACAAAAATTAATAAATATTATAAGATTTATGTCATCAGATGAGGAAGAAAAAAATGAAATAAAAGAAAAAGATGAAAGCATAATCAATTCAAATAAGGAAATATTTAAATCATCATTGAAAAATGATAAATTTAAAGGCTTAACATCTGAACAAATAATAAGAAAATATGAAGATGTTTTAAATTCGAGAGAAAAACAATTTTATGATTTATCAAAAGAAAGAGGGAAACTTTCCCAAAAAATACAATTATTAGAAGAAAAAAGAGATAAAAGTAAAAAAAACAATGATAAATTAAAAGAAGTATTATCAAAATATGATTTAAAATTAAAACAAGAATTAAGAAATAAAGAATTAGAATTTATGAAATTAACAAATTTAGAAAATAAATATGATGATATACAAAATAAAATTGATTACATAATTAATAAACAAAATGCATTATATGAATCCTCGAAAAGGAAAAATAATTCAAATCAAAATAGTGAAGAAATAAAAAAATTAATAGATAAAAATCCTCCATTAATTAAAGAAGAAAATGATTTTAATGAAATAAATAATGATAATGCAAGTAAAGAAAAAATTAATATTGAAGAAAATATAAAAGAAAAAAATAAAATTATAGAAAATGATATAAATGAAATAAAATTATTAAATGACTATAAAAATTTAATTGGTAATGATAGTAATAAAGAAATTGAAAAGATTGATATAAAGAAGAATAAAGAAAATAATGAAAATAAAAATAAGAGTGAAAATAAACATATTTCTGCAAGAGAAAGATTAAATAAATTAAAAGAAAAGAAAGGAAAAGTACAAAAATTAAATTTGTCCGAATTTTTAAATAATACTAATAATAGCAATAATAATATTTAATTAATTAATAATATTTCATTTTGTATTTAGTTTTATTTAATATATAATAATCCAATTATATAATTGAATTTAATGGGGATTGGGGATTGGGGATTGGGGATTGGGGATTGGGG
>CALCRR010000137.1 GCA_937894495.1 uncultured Ruminococcus sp.
GCCTCCTTTTACTCAAAAGCTCTCTCAGATATTCAAGTATTTCCGTGGGGATCACTCCCTTCCAAGCAGCTCGGGGTTGTCGAACTTGTTGCCGATGACTTCTGCTAAATGCATATCTTCTGCAAACATCATCTCGCAACCATCACTTTTCGCAAACAGTCCATAAATCTTATTTTCGATGTCATATCCCATATTTTTGGCACAATCATAGAAAAATTCAGGTCTGAATGCTCCGTATTCAACAACGGAAATTATCTCCCGTTTCCCAAATGATTTTAAAATATCCCACTCAAAAATCTTCTTGCCGTTCTTATCCGTCAGACCTGTGAACTCTCCCACCGTCTCACTATCCACAAGGTGATACTCTCCATGCTCGTCAACGATGATATGTAAATCCGTATCATCAAGCTGCTGGTGGTGCAGGCAGAGGTAATAGCCCTCCACCCACTTTTCATTATCTTTCCGTTTGGCTTTGAAAAGCCCTATGTTTTCACGCATTTATATCACCTCTATTAACTATTACCTCATATCCGTGCCTTTTAAAACAACATATCAACGAAGCTGCATGAGCCGGTATCTCTATCTTAACATTTTCTCTATCACCTATCAGATTTTTTACAGCTTCGTAATGTTCTTCGTCTGTTCTCCATCGATTCTCTTTCATTGGGTCATAATAATAACCGTCAACATACAGTATTCTTCCGTCATTTACTATAACTTTATACAGATTTGCTTCTGTGGGTAATTTTGTACCGTATTGACTAAAAACCACTCTATATTGTTTACTCATTTTTATCACCCACCTCTGCTTCGAGCCTGTCTCTCAGCTCTTTAAGATAACCGACCTCACTTCTGTGTGCAATGATCGTCCCCTCGATGTTCGATACGACCTTTTCGTCGTGTCTTATTCTCTCCTCCAGCTCTTCTATCCGCAGATCTATCGACTCAATTGCAGTCACACTCATCTCACTCCCCCCACTCCACAAAAATAATATCCTCCATCCTGCACCCCAGCCTGTCAGAGAGCAGATACACCGTGTTCAGCGAGGCGTGCTTTTTGTTCAGCGCACACCACAGGGTGTTCACGCTCAGCCCCGACTCCTCTGCCAGCTGCTTATAGCTCTTTATGCCCTGCTTTTTCATCATGGTGTAAAGCCTGAGCTCGTCTATGTATATCTTCATGACAGCTCCTCGCTCTCTATGCTCTCTATGGTAACTATCAGCCCCGCGTGCTCCTCATCGGCTGCGTAGAGCTTCTCCCACGATGCCGAGACTATCATGCGGTCATCGCCGTAGGCTGTGCCGTTGAGAGCGTCGGCAACTGCCTTTTCGATGTTGTCGCCGTCAGGCTTCTTTGCAGGCTTTATCGAGCCCTCCGCCATAGCCCTGCGCTCTGCCTTAGGCGTGTTCTTCGGTATGGGGAAGTATGCCGTTATCCTGAGCCTCAGCGGCACTCCCTCGGGGAGCTTTTTATCCCTGCACTGAAGCCTGTAGCAGCTTCGGATAAGCTCCTCATAATCAGCCGTTTTCTTCGGGGTGTATGCCCTGCCCGACCTTGTGAACCTGGGTCTGCCCTTGCCCTGCGGCTTGCCCCTTACGGCAAATGTCAGTGTCATTTCTTATCCTCACTTTCTGCTCTTTCCGACAGCCTGAAATTCAGCGCAAACCTCTCAAACTCATCAAGGTCATAGCTGCTGTCCCCCGGCTTTTTATCGTTCTTCTGCTTCCGACGGTCCTGCTCTATCCACGCCCTGATGGTGTTGTAGGGGCTTCTGCACTGCTTACCCGAGCGTTTCTGCCATTCAATAATTTTACCCGTGTATGTGTCGACAGACCCGACAGACGACAGACCGACCAGCTCCTGCCGCTGCTCATCTGTAAGCAGAGCCTCACCGTCTGACACATTTACTTTACTTTTATTTTCTTTGCTTTTCTTTTCTCTTCTTTCCTTTGTATCGTTTTTCTCGGATTTATTGTCATTTATCTCGGAAAAACTCTCATTATTCCGAGATAAACCGTCATCAGGGCGCACTTTAATAAAGCTAAGCGTTTCGGCTTTTTTCAGAAGCCATATCTTAGCTTTTACAAAGACGTCTCTCTTCAAGCCTCTTTTGGCTTCCTGATACCGTCTTTGTACCGATGTGGAAGACAGCACCTTGACCGACTGAGCAAGTGTGTCATCAAACAGTGACCGACTCAGCAAGTAGTCTGCTATCTGCCTTGTAAGGTTCTCGGAAATGTTCAGCTCGTCCGATATGTCAAGTATCAGATCTTCATCGTATTCGGTGTAATATCCCTTGTCGCCGTATATCATGCAGAGGATATATATGTACACGCATATCCCGTCATTTCCGTAGCTCGCCCTCAGGCGCTTTATTTTTTTATCCGAGAAAAAATCAACATCAAAGGGAAAGTAGTCAAGATCTTCCTTTATCGGTCTTGCCATGCTTTACCTCTTAAATCTTAAATCCGGATCTTACCTCTAAAAGGGCACTGTGCCGTCACTGAGCACCTCTTCAAAATCACTCAGATCTCCCAGCTCTGCGGCAGCTGCCTGCTGAGCATTCGCACTCTCAGGCGGCTGCTCTGTGCCGGGGTAATACATCGCCCCCATGCCGCCCGAGCCGCCGTTCTGCGGCGCTGTATTCTGATAATTACCGCCCTGCTGTCTCGGCTCACCCGTGAAGCTTACGTTGTCCACCCAGATGTCGGTGGTGTAGTGTCTCACACCGTTTTTATCATCGTAAGCGCCCGATCTCAGGCTGCCTTCAAGGGCTATCATTCTGCCCTTGCCGAAGTAGTTTGAGATAAACTCAGCCCTCTGACCCCAGGCGACGCAGCTGAGAAAATCAGCCGCCTTCTCCTCGGTCCTTGAGTATCTGTCCACCGCCACGGTGAACCTGAGCACGCTCTGCCCGTTAGCCGTCTGTTTAAGCTCAGGCTCCCTTGTGAGCCTGCCCATTATTATTACTTTGTTAAGCATATATGCACCTCCTTTTCAGAAGCAAGAGGCAAGAGGATCTGCTCCCGACTTTGCCCTTGCTTTAATGATAAACTGCTTCTACTTACAGCTTTTTTCTGCTTGCCTGTTGCACGAAAACGTGCAACTTTTAATGAAATATGTCCAAAGCAAAAGATAAATCATTTGTCTGCACAAATTACACTTTCGCATTTTGTGTATAATGCTCAGCATATTATTACCTCTGCCCCCGACACCTTCATGACCTCACGCCTGAACATCTCAGCGTCGCTGTTGTCATCTGACAGGTGCAGAAGATATATTTTACTCACCCTTGAAAGGTCGCTCGCCCTTAAAAACTCAAGAAAATGCTCTAAGCTCATGTGGCTCTCAAAAAGCCTTTTTCTTCTGGCAGGGTCCGTCTCCTCAGACAGTGTGTCAAGGCTGTAGTTGACCTCCCCCATGATGATGTTTATGTTTTTGAAAACATATTTTACGTAGTATGTATCGGTGAAGAACATGAGCCTTTCTTTGGTAACGCTGCTTGTTATCACAAAGCCCAGAGGTTCGGCTGCGTCGTGCTGCACCTCAAAGGGGTAAATCTCAAAGCTGCCTATGCTGAATTTCTGCGAAGCCTTTACCTCTCTGAAACGCCGACCGCACAGCGACAGGCTTTTAAACGTGCCCCGTGAGCTGTAGATATCTGCCCCCAGCAGCGCCAGCTCCTTAGCTGCCCTTGCGTGGTCTGTGTGCTCATGGCTCACCAGCACTCCCGCAATGCCTGACAGGTCAAAGCCTATGTGCCTGAGTATCTGCCTGCAGGGTATGCCGCATTCGATAAGCAGCGCCGTTGTGCCGTCGCTTATGCGGTAGCAGTTGCCCGATGAGCCTGATGCGTATACGTCTATGTCCATCAGAAGTCGGGCGCAGCTGCGGCAGGCTGTTCACTGAGCTGTATCTCTTTTACCTCGCCTGTCTGCGCATCAAGGTCTATCACCGTTGAATTTGCATTTGCCTGCACCCTCTGCTCGGCTCTCTGCTGCACAGCTGTCTCAGAATTATCCTTGTGCAGCGCCTCGCTCATCTCGGTGGTCATAATGCCGTAGGTGGAGATAAGCCGCCGCAGGCAGGTCTTCAGCGCCATTTTATCAAACTCGGTATTCCACGGGCTGTAGCCTGATCTTGCAGAGGGCGAATACCTGTCCCTCCATGCAGTCACATCTGACTTTGACATATACAGTGTTTTCTCAAAGCCGTTTGTGAGCCTGAAATATGCAAAGTAGCCGATGATATCATCGCTCTTTCTTTCGCCGCTCAGGTCTATCCTGCCCGATATCAGGTCATGCCCCTTAAGCTGACCCTCATATACCACATCGGCATTTATGGTCTCATACTGCCCTGTGCGCTGCGCCAGCTGTATCAGTCCCTTGTAGCCTATGGTGAAGGTCGGCACATTCTTGTAGGGCACAACGTAGGCAAAGCCCAGCGTTTTTGAGATTGGCAGGTTCAGCGTCGCTGCCTTTACACATTCCAGAGCCACTGCCTGGGGGTCGCACTTTTGCAGATAGCTGTCGCCGCTGTAAAGGTCCAGCATACTTGTTGCAAACTGGGTCCAGTTGTTTTTAAGGCTGTTTTTGAGCCTTGCCTTTATGTCGTCCGAGTTGAGCACCATTTTGAATTTATCCACAGGTGCGAGCTTATCATTGGTCATTTTTATTCCTCCGTTTCAAATCTTAATTTTTTATCCTTATCGCTTACTGCCAGTCTTATGACCTGCAGCCCATCTGCCGAAAGCCGTGTGACGCTCTCGGCATTGTCCACGAACACAGGCGCCGATATGCCCTTTTCACGTCCGAAGGTGCGTATTATCTCCAGCCCTGCATTTATCCCGGCTGCATTGTTGGCGGTGCTGTAGGGTATATAGCCCGAGGTCGTCAGCGCCATTACCTCACAATCGTCTGCAATGCCGCCGTTTATCTGGGTGCGAAACAGACGAAACCTCACATTATTAAATTTCAGGTTTATCTTCTCGGTCAGCAGCCTTGCCTTGGTGCGGCAAAACAGCTCACAGAGCTCTGTGCCCTGCAGCGCTTTGGCGTACACCTCTCCCAGCTGCTTCTGCCTGCTTTCCAGCTCGGCTATGCGCTCTCTCGCCCTTTTATCGTTCTCCCTGCCTGCGAGCTTCACGCCGATATCGGCTATCTCATTATCAAGCACTGCTATCTCCTCATAAAGCTTTTTGTTCCTGTCCTTATCGCCCTTTTCAAGCACCGTTATCTGAGCTTTGAGACCCTCTATCTCATTCATCGCCTGTTTGTATTCGTCTGTGCTCTCAAAGGGCTCTGTGGTGACAAGCTGCGCTTTTGCGTTATCCACAGCTTTTGCAGCTTCGGTCATCTTCACATCAAGCTGCTCGCTGTTTTTCAGGTGATCCTCGATACAGCCCTTTAGCTCTGCTATCATTGCCTTTGAGCAGTGCTCTCTGCCGTATGCGTTGAGCTCTTCAAGCTCTGCTGCACGTTTAGCTTCAAACTCCGCCTTAGCCTGAGCTATCTGCTCCTGTGGGACAGGTCGGTGGCACACGGGGCACACCGTATCGCCCTGCCACGATCTCAGACTCACCTGCTCCCACCTTTCCAGCTGCCTGCTGCGCTGACGGTCAAGCTCGCTAAGCTTACGCTCACTGTCGGCAATAAGAACGCTAAGATCGCACTTTTTTTGCCTTAGCTCTGCAAGCTCCCTCATAAGGCTGTCAAGGCGCTGCATTACCGCTTCGTTGGCGGTGCTGTTCTTTTTCGACCAGGCTGCTCTTTTCTCCTCCAGCTCGGCGCTCTTGCTTGATATATCAGAACGTATCTCCAATATCCTGTCGCTTTGCGAGCTCACTGCCGACATTTGCAGCGAGGTCTTTTTTGCATTCAGCTCCTTTAGCTGAAGCTCAAGCGACTGTATTTCCTCACCGCTCATGTCACAGAGGGCTCTTGCGGCTTCGTCTATCCTGCCGGGTATCTCTTTGAGCTCGGCGTTTGCCTTTGAAGCCTCCGAGCGGCATATCTCCCGAAACTCGTCGATACTGTACCATAGCTGGGTGCTGCCCGGTTTCAGCATCAGGTGCAGCAGCGGCTCCAGCTCTTTACATGAGCCGATAACATCGAAGTCGGTCAGATCGGGCGTAAGGCTCATAAGCATAGCTCTTCGCTTTTTGATATCCAGCACCTCGGGGAAATACCGGGGCATGGTCAGCAGCATAAGCGTCTGCATATCCGCTATGCTGTTTAAAAATTCGTTATACTCCTTTTCCTTCTTCGGCACGCCGTCGATGTGGTAGGTCACATTATGCCCAGAGAACACAGCCTTGGTGCTGCCTCTTTTCTTTTTCCAGTTCTCGGTCATGGTCTTTTCCAGGGTGACGTCGGCGCCGTTTATCTCATACACTGCCGCCACCGAGCACTCTGTATTATGTATCTCCTCGCCGTTCTCGTCCCTCATTTTTGGGGTGAAATTCGGTGTAAGATCGCTGTCCTTATCAAACAGCAGCCAAGCCTGGGCGTTTGCTATGGTGGTCTTGCCCGTACCGTTGTCACCGTATATGCTCATGCTTTTGCCCCCGGGCTTTATCGTGAGGCTTTTTATTCCTTCAAAGTTCGTTAGTTTTAGGGTCTTCAGGGTCATTTTTTATCCTCCTATCTTTTCCGCCAGAGCTCTCAGCTTGCTCTCAAAGAGCTCAAAGTTTTTGCTGTCCTCATGCTGCTTGACAAAAGATACCAGCCTTGCTACGCTGTCCAGGGCATTGGCAAAATGGGCTCTGAACTCGTCTATATCGTCCCTGACCTCCACCGTTTCGGTGACTGTGACCGTCTCTGTCTGCGGCTTTTGTGAGCAAAGCTCCTTTATCCTGTCCTCCAGCTGAGCAGCATGGGCTTTCAGACTGTCCCTGTCGGTCTCTGCTATGCTCGCCCTGCGTGCTGCATCTTCACGCTGCTTCGACTCTTTTTCAGTGAGCTTTTGCTGCTCTTTAAGCTTGCCCTGAAGATATTCAATGCGCTCCTTAGCCTGCGAGACATCACTGTTCTTAGTCCTGAGCTTTTCCAGCTTCTCAAAGGTCACCTGCTTTTCCTCCTCCAGCCGCTTGTTCTCGGCTTTCAGCTCGGCGATAGCTTTTTCCAGCTGAGATTTGGAGACTGCTTCCACATCTACCCTCTGCTCTATCTCTGTTTTTTCCTCATCACTGAGGGTCGAGATAAGATACAGCTTGGATATCCCCAGTCTCCCCGGGGAGATACCGTCGGGGAAGCGTTCTGCCACTGCGATGTACTTGCAGGCTTGCTTATAACTCAGCTCATGCTCCTTTATGCAGTAGTCTTCAAATGTCTCATATCCCAGTGATATATACAGCCTGCCGTCACGTATCTCCTTCAGATCCTTGCAGATCTCAAAAAGGCTTTCCTGCGCCGCCCTGACATTCGCCGATATTCTTCGGCTAAGCAGCACGGCACGGTCATAGTTTTCAGTGCTTGTAAGCTCATTCATGCGGTTTTCCTCGCTTTCTGTGTTTTAAGCCTGTCAAGATATTCCTGATATGCTTTTTCAAAAATTCTGATCTTCTCGGGCTTGGGCTTGCCGCCCCTGCTCTCAACGTTGTTTTTGTACCCCCTGCACTGCACTATGTCCAGCTCTTTGCTGACTTCGACAGTGTAGTACGGTTCATCGGAGCGATCTGCCCTGCGCAGAAACATGATATGGAGCACGCCCTTTGCATGGCGCTCGGCGTAGCCCGCAACGCAGTGACCGAGCCTTGCACCCTCGCTGACTATTTCCTGCACTGACTCCGGCTGCCTTATGATCAGCCCGTCATATGCAAAGCTCAGCTTCTCACGCTCCCCGTAAAATTTCATCATTATTTTGGTAAGCTCTGCGTTTTCCTTTTCTTTGCGCTCATTTTCAATAGCTTCTTCAATAAGAGTCAGCTCCTCATGCTTTGCACCGAGATCTCTCGGGAACAATACCGTGCGGTCACTCATATCATATTTCAGCCGTCTGCACTGGTCGAGGTAGTCCTTGTAGTCGTTTATATCCTCACAGTTCTGCCTGTACAGCCATCTGACCAGCTTTACAGGGTCCCGCCCTGTCACCTTGAACACATTGTCCAGCGTTTCGCAGCAGCAGCCGACGATCTGTGTGAACATCATAAGCTCCTGCGTTTTCAGGTCAGGGTATGCAGTGCGCCAGTGAATGAAGCTGAGGTACAGTTCTTCTCTGCCTTTCAGCGCCTTGAACTCAGCCCTGTTCAGCCCCAGCATTTTCAGCATGTCGTTTGTTTTCCAGTTTATATTCCTGTCAACGGTCAACCGTTCCTGTGTGCCCCAATAACCATAATATTCGCTGCTGATGAGCCCGCTGTAGCCCTGCTTCATAAGATACTCGACATTCGGGTGCCTGATGTACAATGCAAGGTAGCTCATAAGCAGATCTCCATGATACCTGTCTGCCTGTGAATAACGCATATCGCTGTTTTTTATTGCATCATATCCAAGCACCGAATAGCTGTTGTCAAAGCTATAGCCGTAGCTCGTCTTGGCAAATCTCGGCTCGGTAAACTTGGTGCGTATCGCCCACTTGATGCCGTCATCCGAACCGTAACGCACGTAGCCGTCCTTAGCAAAAACGTATCTCTGACGTTCTGCAAGAGCATCCTTGCCGCCCCTTGAATAGTGGTGGAAGCACCTCACGAACAGCTCGCGCCCACGTGTGAGAAACACAGCATAATTGTTAGAGCCCTTCTTCTGCATCTTCTCCATGAGCTCCCTCGGAACGGGCGGAAACACACACAGCAGACTCTCCTTTCGCTCTTTTCTCATATCGCCCTCCTGACTAAAAGTCCAGCAGCTCATCAAGGCTCAGCTCGACCTTGCTGCTCACGGTTATGGGCTTCTCTGCAGGTGTATTCGATGATCCACCGTCACCCAGATCTAAGGTCAGCGCCATATGGACCTTTGCTGTCGGGAAGTAAAATGCCACCGCACGTTTATATACCTCCAGATCGGATATGCTGCCCTGAACGCCTTTGACGCAGGCTTTCAGGCAGTCGGCGAAGCTTTCGCCCTGCAATACTGCCTGCTCAAACTCTGCGTTCTGACGGCAGAAGTCTGCAAGTGCTGCTTCCACAGCAGGCTGCACAGCTTTTTCATGCCCTGTGAGCTTTACAGCCTTGAGGTCAGCTTTGAATTTTTCGGTCATAGTCATTCCTCGCACCCCCAAACAAGCCCTCTGACGATATCGGCATACACCTCGCCCAGCTCCCAGGCTCTTGTCTCTTCGGGAGTCAGCGTCTCATAGATAGCCAGCAGCTTTTTTCGCGCGGACTCCAGGGCTTGACAACTGATTTTTTGTGTGTTATTATATTCCTGTAAGTATTTACTTTTTGAGCTTGTCACTGTTGGCGCAGGGGCAGGCTCATTCTTTTTGTCAGACATCTTTTTTATCCTCCTTATCAAAAAATTCCTCTGCTTCCTCGTAGTTATCAGCCATGAGCACCGCCATGGTCAGCACTGTCACCAGCAGGACAAGTCCCAGCAGCACCACTATGAACAGCGCTTTGGCGGCGTTTGTAAGTATCAGCTCTCTCATTCTCTGTTACACTCCTTTCTCAGCCGTTCCCTGTCACGCTTGATAAGCTCGTCCTTGCGCTCCAGGCGGCTGCTCTGCACCAGTATCAGCACCAGCAGTATGGTGGCAAACACCGCCGTGAGATACCCTGCAGCACCGCCCTTGAACAGCCCTGCAAAGGTCACTGTCAGCCAGACCATAAGCGTGATGCCTGCTTCGAGTTCGTCGTTTTTCATGTTGTCACCTCACTTTCGGTCGTGCTCCTCTCCCTTATCCAGTCCAGGAGAAGATTTTCATAGATCTCATACACCCACTCGGTCATTTTTATCGCCACGCCAAAGGGGTACACCCTCTGCTGCAGCCCCAGACCCAGCTTGTTCTGGGTGGTTTTCATGCCGTGCTCCGCAAGTATCTCACAGGCTTTTGCTGTGGAGATCACTTTTATTTTGGGTATTTCGGTCGTTGGGTTCATAGTGTCACCTCGCTTTCAGATCTTCAAGTCGCATTTATGCGACTGTTTGACTAAAAAAAATAGCTGATGCTTCATCGCCTGTCAGCGAAAGGACCTCAACAAGCCTGTCCGCTTCACCTATCTCAAAGGAGTTGTTCTTTAGTTTGCGATAAAACGTCGCAGGATTGATACCAAGCTCTGCGGAAACAATTTCTATAGTCTTACCCTTCTCTACGATCTTACCTTTGAGTTTTTGAACGTCGAGCATTTTATCACCTCATTTCTGTCGCATAAATGCGATTTGTTTGAATATATAATATCACAATATTTTTGCTTTGTCAATACCTTTTTCGCATTTTTTTAGAATTTTTTTGAAAATTTCAAAAAAGCTATTGCATTTTTGCGAAAAATGTGATATACTAGTATCAAAGCAGAATACAGCAAAGGAGTTGAAGGATATGACTATAGGAGAAAGAATACGTTCAAGACGAAAAGAGCTTGGGCTGACCGTTGATGAACTAGCCGAAAAGCTGGGCAAAAACCGAGCTACCATATACCGTTATGAGAGCAATGAGATAGAGAAGCTCCCCACAACAGTCCTTGAGCCACTGGCTGCCGTTTTAAATGTTACACCGGCATATCTGATGGGCTGGAAGACCGCTGACGAGAGAATTGAGCCAAACGCAGTTATCCTTCCTGAAAACAATATCAGAATGATACCTGTTTTCGACAGTGTTGCTGCAGGCTTTGGCGCTTATGCCGATGACCATATCATTGATTATATGCCCATTTATATAGTGGGTGATAATGAAGCTTCCAACACCATAATCATAAATGTCAAAGGTAATTCAATGTATCCGAAGATAGAGGACGGAGACAGTATACAGGTGCTTCGGCAGGACTGGGCTGAAAGCGGTCAGGTGGCTGTTATCATGATAGGTGATGAAAACAGCGTGGTAGTTAAAAAAATAGTCTACGATCATGATAAAGAGACCGCCGAGCTTATATCATTCAACCCCGAATATGCGCCAAGAGTTTTTAAAGGTCCCGAAATAGAAGATCTAAGGATACTTGGAGTGGTAAAGAAAGTCATCAAGGAGCTGTGATTTCAGTAATGTCTAAGAAAAAAACCAGGTCTGTTGCCGAGCTGCCATTTTTCCTGCTTCTGATCCTGTTCCCGTTTACGGTGCTGTACTACGCTTTTAAGCTCATAGTTTATATTTTTGATAATAAGGTGCTAAGGGCGACCTTGGGCAGCTTTATTGTGATAAGCACATTTTCGGCTCTTATCCTTTATGCATCAGACCGTCCGGGGCTGTTTGCGGATAAAAGTACAGGCGATAGATACAAAGTGATCTTTGCTGTTGTTTCTGTTACATATTTTGCTCTTTATCTTACCATACTTTCATCGGATAATAAGCATAAGCATACTATTGCAAAGCTGGATGAAATGGACGGTCACAGCTTTGAAAATGCCTGCGCTGATATATTGAAAGCCAACGGTTTTAAAAATGTCAGAGTCACAAAAGGCTCGGGCGATTTCGGCATTGATATACTCGCCGAAAAAGAAGGCAGAAAATACGGAGTTCAATGCAAAAGATATGAGCACAGGCTGGACAATAAGCCTATACAAGAGGTCGTCGGCGGACTGGCATATTACGGCTGCACCAATGCAGCAGTAATGACAAACAGCGATTTTACCCAGCCTGCCAGACGTCTTGCAGAGGTAAATAATGTTGAGCTGTGGGACAGAGATGTTTTATACAATATGCTCGCAAAAAAGCGAGTACGCACTGAGCGTTCATCTGCACCTGCTGCCAATAATGAGATCACCGAGCATGATGCGGCGGTCAAGCTCAATGCTTTGAATGAATACCGCAGAGATATCCCCTGTATCCTTAAAGACCTCACAGAAAAGCTTACACTTTATTTTCAGTCGGACGGCATTGATGCTGAGATCGTAAACATAGATATCATCTACGAAGAAAATGCTGCCCTTTTTGAGATAAAGCCTAAGCTGGGTATTTCGGTCAAGGAGCTGAAAAAATATACAAGACAAATATCAGATCGCAACGGTATGGGTGATGTAGAGTTCGTATTCCCGTCGGCAACACCGGGGACAGTCGGTTTTAAAATACCGCTGCCCGATAATTACAGAACAGCTTCACTGACAGTGGGGCAAGACAATTGATAAACTTATAAAAACAGGAAAGTTTCACCAAGCTATGCATATAACGGCGTGGTTGATTGCTAAATCAGATAGGTATCCTGCAGAAGAATGAAGTCAACAAGATAGGTTTGATGAGTCTCGGATTCATTATATGTAATTGAGTATTAAGGCGCATGGAGTAATGCGCCCTTCTTATCGCTCATGTGAAACTGACCTATCTCTATTACGCTCATGGCTTCGGTCTTCAAGCATAATATCAACATTACGCTTAATGGTATAGAGTTCTTTCTCTTTGTCACGGGCAGAGTAGTAGCGTGTTCGGATAGACTGTTGCTGTTTGATGAGTTTATCCCTTGTGGCTTTCAGCGTATTTAGAGTTGCAATCTTACCCGGA
>CALCRR010000138.1 GCA_937894495.1 uncultured Ruminococcus sp.
ATGACCCTTTTTCAAAAGGGTCTCCCCCAATAGGACCTGCAGACGGTGCGGTAAACTATCACTTGCAGCAAGGCCGGAATGGGGAGGAAGATAAAATTTATCCGCCCCCAAAGAGGTTTGGGGGCGGACTGCATACCAGCGGTCAAATAATAAACTTTTTAGCTTTGTTTACTATGCTTCTGTCATTTTCGTAGGCAAGAACCTGTCCGCAGCGGTCGATCTCCACCCAGCGTATCTCGGCGATCTCTTCCTCCTGAGGTCTGTAGTCGGTGTTTTTAGCCCTGCCGATAAAGTAGACAACTATCTTCTGGGTATCCTTTCTCGGCGAATACGACACTATTTCCCTGAAGGTGGTATCAAGATTGACCTCAATGCCCGTCTCCTCGAAGATCTCTCGCTTGGCGGTCTGCTCTTCGGTCTCATCGCCCTCTACGTGACCTTTAGGGAATGACCAATGCCCGCTGTTGATATGCTTGATCAACAGTATTTCCGTGTTGCCGTGGTACTTTCTGTACACGATAGCCCCACAGGATTTTTCATGCAGCATCGTCAGAATTTCCTTTCTTAAAGATATATTGATATAATTATACCACATCAAAGCTCATTTGTCTATACCTTTTAAGAAATTGCTGCATTTTTTGTTCAAATGTACCAATGAATGCTCTGCCGTGGGAGCACAAAAAATTAATATTTTATTAGTATTATCCTCGTTGACAAATCGGCTGTATTGGTGTATCATTATATGATATTATAGGAATATTTAAAGGACCGAAAATGAAACGTGGGAGGTAAGTATTATGCTGGATACTAATGCAAGCAGTAAGTTCGGGAAGGAAGGGCTGACCTTTGATGATGTTCTCCTTATCCCCGGAGAATCGGATTGTACACCTGACATGGTGGATATCCACACTCACCTTACAAAGGATATCGTTCTCAATACCCCGATAATGACTTCCGCAATGGATACCGTTACGGAATCCAAAATGGCTATCGCTATCGCCCGTGAAGGCGGTATCGGTATAATCCACAAGAATATGACCATTGCCCAGCAGGCAGATGAGGTGGATAAGGTCAAGAGGTCGGAAAACGGCGTTATAGTAAACCCCTTCTCCCTCACTGCCGACAAGACCGTTGCCGAGGCTGACAAGCTCATGGGCAAATACAAGATCTCGGGCGTGCCGATAGTTGATGAAAACGGCAGGCTGGAGGGTATACTCACCAACAGAGACCTGAGATTTATCACCGATTTCAGCATAAAGATCGGCGATGTTATGACCAAGAACGATCTGGTGACCGCTCCTGTTGATACCGACCTGAACGGCGCACAGAAAATACTTATGAAGCACAAGATCGAGAAGCTGCCCCTTGTTGACGACAACGGCATTCTCAAGGGTCTTATCACCATCAAGGATATTGAAAAGGCAGTGCAGTACCCCAACTCTGCAAGAGACAAAAAGGGCAGGCTGCTCTGCGGCGCTACCGTAGGCATGACTCAGGATATACTTGAGCGTGCAGGCGCACTTATCGAGGCTCAGGTCGATATACTTGCCCTCGACTCTGCCCACGGTCACTCAAAGAACGTTATCGACTGCCTTAAAAAGCTTAAGGCTGCCTTCCCCGACACACCTGTTATCGCAGGCAATGTTGCCACTGCCGAGGCTGCAAGGGCGCTGTGCGAGGCAGGCGCTGACGCTATCAAGGTGGGCATAGGACCCGGCTCTATCTGCACCACAAGAGTTGTGGCAGGCATAGGCGTGCCGCAGATAACCGCAGTTTATGACGCTGCCTGTGCAGCTGCCGAATACGGCGTGCCTGTTATCGCAGACGGCGGGATGAAATATTCGGGCGATATCGTAAA
>CALCRR010000139.1 GCA_937894495.1 uncultured Ruminococcus sp.
AACGGTTCCGAAAAATGCCGATTTTTGTACTACCTTATGAGAGAAGGTTTTCAACCACGATGTTCTTTCGCCGGAATATCGCTCGGTCTGCCTAATGAAAAGACTTCGATCAATTTCAAAAAATGAGGGAGGAGATATGACAAGCAATATCTTTCAGGACATAAAAGACAGGGTAGATCTCAAAGACCTTGTTCGCTATTACGGACTGGAGGTTGACCGAGGCGGCTTCGCCTGCTGCCCGTTTCACAATGAGCGCAACCCTTCCTTTAAAGTCTATGAAGATCATTACCATTGCTTTGGCTGTGGTGAGCATGGAGATCACGTTGACTTCGTTCAGAAGCTTTACGGGCTGTCAAACATTGAAGCAGCAAAGCGGATAAGTCACGACTTTGGACTGCGGTTGTTTGACACGGAGCTTGCCACTCCGGTCGATCCATACCTAAAGCAAAAGAACGATATGAACCGCTGGCTAAAAAATGCGAGGGAGACGATCTTGGCGTATTTAGACATTCTGGAGCATTGGGAAAAAGTATATGCCCCCCGAAGCCCTATCGACCCGGTGAGTGAGAGGTTCTTAGAGAGTGTGCATCAGAAAGGCTATGCTTCTGCGATACTCGATGAGCTTACCTACGGCTCCGATAAGGAAAAGAAGGAATTATACAAAAACGCACAGGACTACGTTCGGCGCATAAAAAATCGGCTCGACATAATTGATATGCAGAGCCGTGATCCCAAGCGCAGAGCGATATGAAAACATGGAGGGATAAATGATGTTTAAGTTTATTATAGGAATGATGGTCGGCGGGACTGCCGGAATTTTCACCGCAGCGCTTCTCGCCGCCGCCAAGAGTGGTGACTATAATGAGGTTTGATAACAGAGACACGGAGATGTTCATGTACCTTGTAAGCACCTTTGTTGCGGACAAGCAGACTTATCTTCTGCCGACAAATGAGTTCTACAAGACCGACCCGACAAAAACGCTGCTCGGCTATTATGATGAGGAATATGTCTACCTGATACCCTCGGTCATAATCGGTATGTGTGAGGATTACCTGACTAAGCTCGGCAAGCCCCACGTCAATATCCAGAATGTTCTGAATACGCTGTTCAGGGCAAACCTCATAAAAGTCGGCTGGGTGATGCGCAAGGACATGAGATACCGTCCCGAGAAGCGTATCGGCGGCAAGCGCAGAAGGTACATAACCTTCATCAGAAAAGAGTTAATAAAAGGAAGGAAGATAAATAATGGCTAACAGAAGAATCAGAGAAGAAATGATACTTGCAGGCGTGAGCATAAACGATCTTGCGGAGTATCTCGGAAAGACCGAACAGGAGACAGTTTTGCTTTTGAACACCGAGCTCGGAATCATGCAGAACTACAAGGTCATGCTGGCGGTCACGGAGATTGCAAGAGGAAAGGAGAGAACATAATGGATTCGATAGAATTTATGAAAGAGGTCGCTAAGCGCAGGGGCGTTTCCGAGATGACCGCTTACCGATATGTAAATTCGGTCATGGACACTATCAGGCAGGTTCTCGCTGAGGGCGAAGAAATAAAGATCGGCAGCTTCGGCAAGTTTACAGTTGTTACCGACCTGGAGGGCAACAAGACCGCCATGCTCTATGCAAGCAAGTCGCTGAAACAGGCACTCACCGCAGGGGAGGGGATAGTCTGAACGAACCAAAGGAGATACACCGCAAGATAGGCGGAAGCAATGTAACTATCACGTTCAAGGGATACAACCCGGATATAAAGCAGAAGATACTCGACCTAATGTGCGACAGCTTTGAGGAACGTGTAATGAATAAAGCAGGGGAGAACGATAATGAAGTGTTCCCCGAAAATGAACAGCAGAAAGGAAGTGCATAAAAAATGATGATAGAGAACAGCAGGTTCTTTACCGAAGACCCTGCCGATAAGCTGTCCGACATTGATGAAGACAGCATTGATCTGGTGGTGACAGCACCGCCAAGCTATTCGGAGAATCGTTACTCAAAGGAGTATCTCGACAATAGCTACTGCTGGGATAGCCTTAGCGATTATCTTGAATACATGGAGAAGGTATTTACCGAGGTGTACCGTGTGCTGAAAAATCAACACTACTGTATTATCGTAGCAGGAGATCAGACGCTCAATAACAGAACGGTCATATCGAATGCCGAAAAGATTCCTCTGGCTGCATATTTCACCACTATGCTTACAAAGATAGGATTCAGCTATCTGAATGAAGTGGTGTGGGACAAGGGCGGCTATGAAAATCCATATGTGCCGACAGCTCCTCGCTATCCTTACAATGTGATGCCAAAGAACTGCTGCGAGCATATACTGATTTTCGCAAAGCGGAAGATAAATTACAACAGGATACCCTGTCCTTATTGCGGCGGAACATATACATCAAGAGCGTGCGTTACTCAGGAGAATGCCAGACAATGGCGCTGCGAGAATCCCGATTGTCCCGGCAGACTGGGGCAGAAGGGCGGCAAAACATTTTCCGAATACAGCATAATGGTAAATGATCGAAAGACGAAAGAAAACATTATCCCGGTCGAGGTCATCGACAAGTGGCACAGGAATATCGTGAGGATCGAACCGAGGTCAAGGTACTATGCGGAAAAATACCGCAGACAGCGGTTTATCCCTATGGAGATAATCGAGATGGCAATGAGATATTTCAGCGGCGTTGATGACCTTGTGCTTGACCCTTTCGTGGGGATCGGCAGGACAATGTTCGCAGCGGTAAAGCTGAACAGGAAGTATGTCTGCTTTGAAAGGGATACCAATGATCAAAAGGTGATGTTTGGAGAGGCTGATTATTTACAGGAATTGTTCAGCACCGGCTACCCGCTGTACTAATAGAAGAAAGGAAGAAATACTATGAACATAGATAACAATATTTTTAGCATGAAAGACCCTAAGAACGACCTTGCCGCTTTTGATGATAACACCATTGACCTCGTAGTTACGGCACCTCCGACGTTTACCCTGAAGGGCAAGGAAAAGTTTTATAATAACACCAGCTACTCATGGGAAACCTTCGAGGACTATATCGACTACATGGGAATGGTGTTCACCGAAGTGTACCGTGT
>CALCRR010000140.1 GCA_937894495.1 uncultured Ruminococcus sp.
ATTTTGTAAATCGGCTTTCTAGTCACTAGCACTCTAACCACTAGCGACTAGCAGCACAGGTGGGGGAAACACCCCGTCCGGCGAGGACAAAAACTTGCATTATTTTTGATAAAGTGCTATAATAACCACAGCGGCGGAGTTCATCTGACTTTCGCCGTGGGCGCAGTAAAGAATAAGGAGGAAAAAATCATGAGCGTTACAGTGATAACCGAGGATAATTTTGAGCAGGAGGTGCTGCAGGCGGACAAGCCTGTTCTGGTGGATTTCTGGGCAAGCTGGTGCGGTCCCTGCATGAGACTTTCGCCGCTGGTGGACGAGGTGGCTGAGGAGAACGACAGCTTCAAGGTCTGCAAGGTAAACACCGATGATTGCCCCGATATCTCCCAGAGATACGGCATTATGAGCATACCTACCCTTATGGTGTTCAAGGACGGCGACGTGACTGCCACCAGCGTGGGTCTTATCCCCAAAGACAAGATAGCTGAGCTGGTGAGGAGCTGAAACGCTTCGCACGGTGAAGAGTGAAAAGCTGAGGTCTCCCCTGCGACGAGTTAGCTTCGGCTTATTTTTGCAGGCGGCTTTTGCTTGTTATTCAAAAATCTATAAAGCTCTAAACACCCGAGATGTACTGTTTTGACTTGTATTTTGTCGGAGTTTACGGGATCTTCAAGCAGCCGACCGATTGCGGTCCGATACGCTCGGTTTGCATTTTATTGTATTTAATCCTGCAAAAATAAACTAATTATCTGCTCCGTTTTTGACGTAAGTTGTAGGAAATATTAAATTTTGTTTTTCGGGTGTAAAATGCTTGACAAAAGGCAAATTTATGTTATAATATTATATAGTCAGTGCCTTTTTGTAAAATGTTTTAAGGCACAATTTAGATAAGGAGGAAAGACAAATGGAAACATATGGTCTTGAAAAATTAGGTATCATCAACCCTACAGCGGTTTACCGCAACCTCTCACCTGCTGTTCTTACCGAGCACGCTGTTATCAAGGGTGAGGGTCAGCTCAGCGACACAGGTGCGCTTGTTGTTAAAACAGGTAAATACACAGGCCGTTCGGCTAAGGATAAGTTCATCGTTGACGAGGGCGACGCTCACAACAACGTTGCATGGGGCGATGTTAATTTCCCTATCACAAGAGAGAAGTTTGAGGCTATAAAGGCTAAGGTCATCGCATATCTGCAGAACCGTGATATCTACATCTTCGACGGTCTGGCAGGCGCTGACCCCAAGTATACAAAGAAGTTCAGGATAGTTAACGAGCTGGCAAGCCAGAACCTGTTTATCAGAGATCTGCTTATCAGACCCACAGAGGATCAGCTGGCTGATTACGGCGAGCCTTTCTTCACTATCATCGCTGCCCCCGGCTTCAAGTGCATTCCCGAGATCGACGGCACAAGAAGCGAGGCTGCTATACTGCTTGACTATGAGACAAAGATCGCAGTTATCTGCGGCTCACAGTATTCGGGCGAGATCAAAAAGACTGTTTTCTCTACCATGAACTACTATCTGCCCTTTGAGGGAGTTCTGCCTATGCACTCCTCCTCAAACATGGATCCCGAGACTAAGGAAACTGCTGTATTCTTCGGTCTTTCGGGCACAGGCAAGACCACACTTTCGGCTGACCCCAACAGACTGCTTATCGGCGATGACGAGCACGGCTGGTCTGATGACGGCGTATTCAACATCGAGGGCGGCTGCTATGCTAAGTGCATAAACCTCAGCCCCGAGGGCGAGCCTGAGATCTACAACGCTATCAAGTTCGGCTCACTGGTGGAGAACGTTGTTATCGACCCTGACACCAGAACTCCCGATTATGATGACGGCACTCTGGCTGAGAACACAAGAGTCGGCTATCCTATCGAGTACATACCTAACGCAGCTATCCCCAGTGTTGGCGGCGTTCCTACAGTTATAATCTTCCTGACTGCTGACTCCTTCGGCGTTCTGCCTCCTATCAGCCAGCTTTCCAAGGAAGCTGCAATGTACCAGTTCGTTACAGGCTTCACCTCCAAGGTAGCAGGTACAGAGATCGGCATTACCGAGCCCACACCTACATTCTCAACACTGTTCGGCGAGCCTTTCATGCCTCTGCCTGCACAGAAGTATGCTGAGATGCTGGGCGAGAAGATCGAGAAGTACAACACCAAGGTTTACCTTGTAAACACAGGCTGGACAGGCGGTCCTTACGGCACAGGTTCAAGAATGAAGCTGAAGTTCACAAGAGCTATGGTAACAGCTGCTCTCAACAACGCTTTTGAGAAGAACAATGTTGAGTTCAAGCATGATGACCGCTTCAATCTTGAGATCCCTCAGGTGATCCCTGAGTCTGACGTTCCTGCTGAGATACTCAACCCCCGTGACACATGGGCTGACAAGGCAGCTTACGACGCACAGGCTAACAAGCTTGCCAAGATGTTCCAGGACAACTTCGCTAAGAAGTACCCCGACATGGACAAGGCTATCGTTGAGGCAGGACCCAAAGCCGACTAAGTCCTCACCGGACGGGGTGTTTCCCCCACCTGCGCCTCTAGAAGCAAGAAACTAGAGGCAAGAAGCAAGAGTCCTCTTTTCACGCTTTGTTTGATTAGTAAATTTTCTTGCCTCTTGCTTCTGACATCTCGCCTCTAGTGGCTGGGGACGCTTTTGCGGCGGCTAGCATTTTGATGGCTGCGCCAACCTTACAAAATGATGATTTTGTTCGTTTTTGGAAAGCGTTCAGGATATTATGATTTAGAATAATTGTATACCGAACATTCTGCGCTTTGGCGTGGGGTGTTCGGTTTTTTTCACACAAGCTTCAAGTGCAGGTAATTACCAGTTACAGATCATCAATTATCCATTACATCGCCCCTTTACTTTTCATGTGTTTTGTGTTATAATTGTTCAGTAAGCATAAAACCCGAAAAAATTATGAAGGAAATGAAAAAAATGGACCGTGAGGATATACTTGACTTTAATTTTGACTGGAAGGACGAGAAGAGCTTTAAAAAGACTCTGAGTGACCCTCGCCTTACTCCCAAGGATAAAACTTATCTCGAGAATGAGCGTGAAAGACGGCTGGAGCTGGAGGAGATCAAAAGCATGGCTGAGGATTACGACGACTACGACGAGGACTTCGACGACGAGGAGGAGACCGAGGCTGAGCTGGATAAAAAGGCGCATAAGCAGTCTGAGGAGCGCAGAAGCGGCAAGGACGTGAAGAGCACTAAGAGCAGCGGCTCTAAGGCTGACAAGGGCGACAGCCTTGTGGTGAGGGTCAAGGGCTTCCCCGGGGCGAACATTGCGGCGGCACTGGCGATGTGCCTGTTTATCGTTATTATCCCCTTTGTTTCCTATCTCCACGAAGAGGTGCTCACCCCCCTGACCGAGAAGTATTTTACCGCTGAGGAAGATAACTTCATAAGAGACTGGTTTTTGTTTGAAAAGGAATTTTTTGTGGTGATATTCGCCGCTGCGCTGGTGATCTATTTCATCACCGACCGATTTTTCACCGAGCACCCCTACAAGGACATACCGCTGAAAAAGAAGAGCCTGCGCATACCCATAATACTCACCGCCTGCTACGCACTGCTGCTGATACTCTCGGGCGTTTTCTCCGAGAACGGCGAGGTGGTGCTCATGGGCATGGTCAAGCAGTATGAGGGTCTGCTGGGAGTGCTGGGGTATCTGGTGATATTTTTAGCCGCCATGAACTATTTCAACAACACCCGTGCCCTGACCTATTTCCAGAACGCCATAGTGGTGCTGGCAGGGCTGGCAGGGGTGCTGGGTATGCTTGAATATATGGGATTTCCCCTGATAGACATGGGCTTTTTTGAGCACCTCATGTCCCCCTCGGACAAGCTAAGCGAGGCGCAGGCGCTGCACAGCGCTTCTAAAAACGTGCATATCACCTTTTTCAACTCCAACTATTTCGGCGGCTTCTGCGGACTTATCTTCCCTGTGATAACAGCCATCGCCATAGGCTCACGTGATATTGCAGGCAAGCTGGCAGGGGGATTTTTCGCAGTGCTGATAGCTATCTGCGCCATACTTTCAAACTCGTCAGGCGGACTTTATGCCGTTATCGGCAGCTGCATAGTTTTTGCAGTCATCTACCTTATCTACTGGCTGAGAAAATACATAGACCGCAGGCAGGGAGTTATTGCTGCGGCTGCGGCTGCGGTGATAGCCGTGGGCGGCTTTGTCTATATGAGCAGGACCCACGAGGACTTTATCTCACGGCTTGAAGAGGTGGTCAACAACGGCGGCACTGCCGAGGAGGAGCAGGCTAAGCGAGAGCGCAAAAAGCTGACCCACTACATACTCACCGATATTGAAGCCAAGGGCACCAGCCTGTTTCTCTACAGCGACGACGTATGCGTTGAGGCAGAGGCTTACTACGACGCCGACCACATCGCCCAGATACGCTTTTACGATACCGACAGGCAGCCCCTGCAGACGGTCTACAAAAACGAGTGCTTCTATTTCACCGACGCAAGGTACAAAAACTGCAGCTTCAAGTTCTCTGTCTCGGATAAGCTCTACTGCGATTTAGGCTATGAGGATAAGCTGATATTCCAGTTTGAGGACGGCAAGTTCAAGCCCTATGTTCACAGCCTGTACACTCAGGACAAGATAAACAAGTTCGAGGGACCAGGGATATTCAAAGATCACCTGAAATTCGCCACAGGCAGAGGCTTTATCTGGGGCAGCACCATACCCATGCTCAAGGACTGCCTGCTGCTGGGCTACGGCAGCGGAAATTACGTGATATACTTCCCTCAGTACGATTACATCAGCCTGCTGGAGGTATACAACACCCCTGCAATGGTGGTAAACAAGCCCCACAGCTGGTATCTCGGCATAGCCACCGACTCAGGCGTGCTGTCGCTGCTGGTGGTGCTTGCGCTGCTGGGACTTTTCATAGCAAAGGGCATAAAAAGGTGCGTGCTAAACCCAGTCAGGGACGAATATATGCATATGCGCCTGGGCATTTTCGTATCTGTACTTGCATTCATGGCAGTTGGCATAGTCAACGACAGCTACGTCTGCGTCAGCCCCGTATTCTGGTTCATCTTCGGCGTAGGCTGGTTCGCAGTCTCGGGTGAGAAGATAGCGGAGACTTGATCAATTTCCCCCGCCAGGCGCACTATCTTGCCCACCATACGAAAGTGCGGCAGGTGGGGAAATACCCCGTCCGGCGAGGACAGGTGATACGATGGAAATTACTGCTTCCGAGCTGTATCAGTTCGTGATAATGTTGACCGGAGTTATCTCTCTATGCTATGTTATCTTTCACGATAATAAAAAGTAGAGTTTCTTACATAAAAATAAGAAACACCGCCCGATCGACCAAGATTGACGGTGTTTCTTTAAACACAAAACATCAAGGGAGAAACCGCTGAAGCCATAAGGCTTTGTGCAGTGCCCTTTTATTATCTATATCATAACACATACCCCACCACTTGTCAAGGTTTATTTCCCCCACCTGTCGTACTGTTGTGTGGGTGGCAGGATATCGAGTCCGTCCGAGGGCAATTATGCATTGTTGATCACCGACTTGATAGCAGCCAGCAGGTCGTCATAGCTGTCAAAGGCTTTGAGGTCGGGGTAGTCTTTTTTGATCTGGTCGGTGGTCCTGAAAAGGAAGCCTGCCTTGCTGTTGAGTATCATGCCCAGATCGTTGAAGCTGTCGCCGCTGGCAATGGTCTCGAAGCCACAGGACTGCAGCGCCTTGACGGTGGTGAGCTTTGACTTCTCGCAGCGCATTTTGTAGCCTGTTATCTCGCCGTTATCACCCACTACAAGCTCGTTGCAGAATATGGTGGGCATACCCAGCTTTTCCATAAGGGGCTTTGCAAACTGTGTGAAGGTATCGCTTATGATGATAGTCTGGCATACCGAACGCAGCTCGTCCAGAAACTCCTTAGCGCCGGGCATGGGGTCTATGGTGGCAATAGTCTGCTGTATCTCTTTAAGACCCAGACCGTGCTCCTTTAAAATGCTCAGACGGTACTCCATCAGCTTGTTGTAGTCGGGCTCGTCACGGGTGGTCTTTTTAAGCTCGGGAATGCCGCTTGCCTGGGCAAAAGCTATCCATATCTCGGGAACGAGCACACCTTCAAGGTCAAGACAAGTAATATACATAATAATTCCTCCAATTTGATTTACTGTAAATGAGCCGCTCTGCCGCTGCAGAAAACACACCCTATAAAACGGATATGCCGAAAGCTCACATATATATTATACAACTAACAGTCGGATTTGTAAAGTATTTTTTGCCCATATCCCCACGCATTGGAGTTTTACATGAAAATTTATGCCCACATTACCGATTTTTTTGGATATTTTGGTTCGGCGCTTTGCTTACGGCGCCGGGCTGAAAGAATAAAAACGGCACTTCTGCCGCACGGAGATCAATTTTTGATCTCCTTAGAGGCAAGATGACCAGAGGCAAGAGGCAAGACCGGGGTACGCCTGCGGCGAATTTATTATTTTGTCCGCTATGCGGACACTTTTTTCTTGCTTCTTGCTTCTGTATTCTTGCTTCTGCCCAGCCCGACAAAAGTGCCAAACGTAAATTATTTTATCTGCTCCAAAATAAACGGGTCTTTTATCTTTCTGTCCTCAGCGAAAAGCAGTATCTCGCTTATGACCTGTGCGGTCTTGGGGTCGTCGTCTGCAAAAGGCAGGAATAATCTGCCCCTGTGCTGGGAGTGTACGGGCAGAAGATTTATCATAGCGCCGCCCTGTATGTGTACAGTGCCGCTGCCTAAGTGTACCGAGTAATCTGCCAGACTGCCCTTTATAAATGCGTGGGAGCCCTCAAAGGTGACGTTTTCAAGCTTGAACAGCGGCATGGTGAACTCGCATACAGCCCTGCGCATTTCAATGGTGGAGTGGCTGGTCTCGGGGTCAACTCCCCCGGCGTGGGCTACGCTCACAGCCATGTCAACGTCCCTCATTATCTCTGAGAATATCACATCGGGTATGTCGGCTATCCTTATGGGCTTGCCTGTTTTTCTGTCTGTAAAATCTACCCATTCAAGGGTGGGCGCTTCGATGTCCGCAGGTGAGAACCAGTCTGCAAGGGCGTATATCCTTGCTATGATGTTCTCCTTGTAGTATATCTTCTGCAGACCGTCCTCAACGTCCGCCACCCAGCGCCTGCCCCTTAAACAGCCCTGGGTCTGCCTTGGGTTTATCTGGTTGCCCGAGTAGCGCAGCGAGCTCACAGCCTCGGCTTCGTCCTCAGTTTTTACATAAAGCTCCCTGAACACCTGCTTGAAGGGCTGCTTGACCCTGTTTTCAAAAAGCAGGCTCTGGTATTCTCTCCACACGCCAGCCCTGTAAAGGTCAAAGGGGTGGGCGATGATAAGCTCGCTGTCGGCTTTGAGCTTTGCGGCTCTGCCCTCATGGTCTGTAAGCTCCCCACCATTAAAAAAGCCTGCCTTGCTGCCCTTTATGTCGGTGAAAACAAGGGTCTTTATCAGGGGATATACCACGGGGTTGGTGCTCAGCGCTTCAAGCTCCCCAGCCTTGAAGGCTACCCTGTCCTCCATCGACTGCTCCAGCATCTGTCTGGTGCGGCGGTACTGCTCGGTGAGCTGCTTTTTCACCTCGTTAAGCCTTATAACAAGGTCGTTTTTCTTATATTTTGCAGGCACAGCTTTAAGCGCCTTGCCGTTTTTAAGGCACTCTATCGCCGCCTTGCCCTCCTCGTCTATCACAAGGCGCAGGGTCAGCTCGTCTATCACGTTGGGTTCGGTGAGGTCTCTTATCTCATCGAACATTTTAGTCTCCATTCTCAGGGTCAGTCTGGTCACGTCCTCATAGCCTGCGTTTTTGGCAAGGTTCTGCATGGCGGTTTCAGCCGCCTTGGTCTCGCCGGCTCTGCGCTGTGCGCCAAACTGCCGGCTCTCTTTTTTAAAGCTCTGTATCCTTAAATATCTCTCAAAAATATCCCCCTCACCCTCAATAGGTATCAGTGCGTAAGCCATAAGGGTATCCTTGCTGCGCTTTTCGTTTATATTTTTAAGAGCTTCCTCACGGCTGAGCTTTCCCGTTGCTGCGTCGGCATACTTTCTCGCCCTTGAATGCTTTGCGCCGTCGGAAATATACTTTGCAGCGCCGTAAATCACCTCAAAGCGCTGCTCCCCCACGGCGGCTAAGGCTTCCCTGAACCAGTCGATGTCGAATGCGCCGCTCATAAGGTCCTCGGTGGAGATCGGTGTGAACTTGGCTATCATCGCCTTTCGCACATCGTCAAAATGCTCGTTCATATGCGCCATGAAGTAGTAGCAGGCAGAGCGGAAGCCCTCCCAGCCCAGGTATCCCCCCACTATATCTATCCACTCGGGTGAGAACAGTGCGGCTTCCACCAGACGCTTATCTGTTATATCGGTAGGTCTGACAAGCTCACCCAGCTTCTCACTTGTGTCGTCCTCACGTGGCACGCAGACCCCCAGCAGACGGCTGAGACTGCTTTTTTTGGAGTCCTTGGAGTTTGAGTAATAATAAGTGGTGCGCTCCAGCGTTTCCTTGCCCAGGGAGGCAAGTATCTGCACAAAGCGGTCAGCGCCGTAGATACGCCCTATCTCCTTAGCGCTCTCGGTAAACTGCGATGGTGTGTCGCCTCGTTTAAGCTCCCGATCCAGCACCAGTGCGGTGAGCTTTTCGTAGATATCCACAGCGTACTCGATAAGGGGTCTGTTTTCATCGGTGATCTCGGCATTTTGATCGCAAAGCAGGCTCCTCATAGCCTGGGTGGTCCTGTAGCCCGACCAGCGCTGTCTGGTCATACGCTTGCGCTGGCTGTCACGGTAGGTCTGGGCTATGCCGCTGAGAGTTGACATGGCGCTGCCAAGGCAGTCCTCAAAAAAGTGTTTGTACATAACTCCCTCGGTGATAATGCCCTGATAAGCTGCACGCAGGTAAGCTGCGCACCCGGGTCCCGAAAAGCTGTTAACATAGGCGCTGTTCACGTTTTTGCCTTTGATATAGCTTTGCAGCAGCCTTCCCCCCAGCTTTGCTTCAAGGGCGCAGTCAAGGGTAAAATAGTGCCTGAAATCATCATCGGCTCTGTAGGCATAGTATTTTTCAAGCCTGCTCACAGGGGTGTCGGAGAAAATGCTGTGAACGTTCTTTTGGGTCTCATATACCAAACCGTCCTTGACGTAGTAGGACATAGGGGTCCAGTAGGGGTTATCAGACCTTTCGCTCTCTTTGTAGAGCTCACAGCCCTCTGACGCCAGCTCATATAAATACTCCTTAGCCGCATACGCCGCCGCCCTCAGCGATTTTTCATCAAGCTTGTTTTCAAGATACCTGAGCACCTCCCACATCTGGCTCTGGTAGGTGAGGGTGAGCTTAGTCTCAAACTCGCTGCCGAAGAGCTTTAAGGTCTCACCAAACCTTACCGCCCCCGGCATACCTGCTATCATTCTGAAAAGCAGCACAGGGTCATTCACCTGCTCTTTGTAAAAATCCTCCCAAAGACTGATAAAGGGTATGCGCTGGGTGCCGTCGGGGGCTTTTTCTCTGAGATAGAACTGTGAGCCCAGCAGACATTTTTCGCCTGCATAGTTTGTATATTCATCGTTTTTATGCTGCTCTATCAGCTTATCGAGCGCCTGCAGGGGCATGACAAAGTCAGCCCGGGGCTTTTTAAGCTTCAAGCTCAGCTTTTTGTTTTTATTGTATTTTGAGCCGGGGAAGTATCTTAAAAACTCCTCCCTGCACTTTATCGCAAAGGCTTCATCGGGCACAGGCTGCCAGCTGTCATCACTTGTGTAAAAGCCAAAGCCCTCTTCATTATCGCCGCCATTTTCGCCGCCCACAGCAAGCTGGTCTATAAGTATCTGCTCCTTGGTGGTGGGCTTTTCTATCAGCGCTGTAAGGCTCAGGCATTTTTCATAAAGCTCAGCCCTGTTCTCAGCCTTGCCCAGCTGCATTATCATATCAAGACCTGCTGTGCGCTTTTCCTCTTTTTTATCACACACAAGGCGCTTTATGCTCTCATACAAAGCCCCGTCCTCCATAGCCAGCATAAGCTCGATAACGCCTGCACGTATATCGGCGGTCTTGTATCTCAGCATATCCTCCAGCATAAGGTAATGCCTGGGGGCAAGGGTCTGCTTTTTCACCAGCTCAAAGGCTGCTTTACGGGCGTATTCCTCCCTGTCAGCCACCTCGGCAACAAGGGTGTCGAGCTGGGTGTCGGTCTTGGGGTGGGTCAGCATAAGCTTTATCTCATGCCGCCTTGTGCCGTAGTTTGATACATCTATCTCCCCCAGCTTTTTGCACATAAAGTCTATCCTGTCGTTATCCTCCATAGCCACGGCAATGAATATCAAAAGCTTCACCACCGCGCTTTTGGTGAGCCTTTCGCTGTTCCACGGGAAAACGCAGGGCGAAAACTCCAGCGCTTTTTTGGGTATGCTGTTATATATCTCCAGCAGCCTGTCATAAGCCGCCGCAGCCTCGGTCTTATCCTTAAACTGCTTTTTGAGCTCAGCCTTGGGGTCAAACTCCGTTTTGGCAGTGCTTGTATTGAAAAGATAAGGCATGATCAGCGCCATAACATCAAGCTCGCCGCTGCGTGTCAGCAGCAGCCCCTTGGCGATATCCGACCTCAGCTGGTTATCCCACAGCTCACGGATAAAATAAGCTGCCGCCATCACCTGTGGGTGGGTGCCGCCTTGGCAGAACTCCTCCACCCTCTCCCTGCACCTTTTAACATCGCTGACGGCTATAGACCAGAGCCCCATGTGTACCCTCATAGCGTCATCACTTTCAAGGCACTGTGTTCTGTAAGCTTCATCATCAAGGCAGCCGTTTATGAGCTCTAAGGTCTTGCCGTTTATCCTTTCAAGGTCCCCCGACTCATAGGCGATGAGCCCCGTCCATGTGCCCACCGCACCCTTGACCGATGAAAACCTCACCAGGTCGTTGTCGGTTATCACCTTTATCATGTATTCAAAGGCTTCCAGCCTGCCGCAGTCGCAGGTCTCGCAGATAGCCTGCCTGAGACCCTCCTGCAAGCGTGCAGCCAGCAGCAGCTTGCCTGTAAGCTCATAAAGCTCACGGTCACGGCTGATAAACACGGCTTTGAATATGTCGTAGCCCAG
>CALCRR010000141.1 GCA_937894495.1 uncultured Ruminococcus sp.
CCTTTTTTCATAACCCTATTGGTGCCTTTCGCAGAAAGGCGGATTATAAAAATGGCAAATGAAATGCTTTTGAAGTATGGCTGCAACCCCAACCAGAAGCCGTCAAGAGTGTTTATGGAAAACGGCAGCGACCTGCCTATCGAGGTGCTCAACGGCAAGCCCGGCTACATCAACCTGCTTGATGCCTTCAACGGCTGGCAGCTGGTGAGGGAGCTGAAGGCTGCAACAGGTATGTGCGCTGCTACCTCGTTCAAGCACGTATCGCCTGCAGGTGCGGCTATCGGCAGACCTCTTACCGAGACTGAGGCAAAGATATATTTTGTTGACGATCTCGGTGAGCTCTCACCTTTAGCTTGCGCTTATGCAAGGGCAAGGGGTGCTGACAGAATGTCGTCCTACGGCGACTTTATCGCACTGAGCGACGTGTGCGATGTTCCCACCGCAAAGATGATACAGCGAGAGGTATCAGACGGCATTATCGCCCCCGGCTACACCGACGAGGCGCTGGAGATTCTTAAATCAAAAAGAAAGGGCACATACAACATCATCAAAATAGATAAGAGCTATATACCTGCCGAGATCGAGCGCAAGCAGGTATTCGGCGTGACCTTTGAGCAGGGCAGGAACGAGCTGAAGATCGACAGAGAGCTGCTGGCAAATGTCGTTACCGACAACAAGGATATCCCCGATGACAAGAAGGACGATCTTATCATCTCGCTGATAACCCTTAAATACACCCAGTCCAACTCGGTGTGCTATGTTAAAAACGGTCAGGCTATCGGCATAGGCGCAGGTCAGCAGTCGAGAGTACACTGCACAAGGCTTGCCGGCAGCAAGGCTGATAACTGGTGGCTGAGACAGCACCCCAAGGTAATGGGATTGCAGTTTGTTGACAACATCAGAAGACCCGACAGAGACAACGCTATCGACGTTTACATCGGCGATGAATACATGGACGTTCTGGCTGACGGCGAGTGGGAGAGGATATTCAAGGTGAAGCCCGAGGTTCTCACCGCTGAGGAAAAGAAGGAGTGGCTTGCAAAGAACACCGATGTGTGCCTCGGCTCAGACGCATTCTTCCCCTTCGGCGACAATATCGAGAGGGCTAAGAAGTCGGGAGTTTCATACATTGCCGAGCCGGGCGGTTCTATCAGAGATGATAATGTCATCGAGACCTGCAACAAGTACGGTATGGCAATGGCATTCACAGGCATAAGACTGTTCCACCACTGATCAGCAGCCGAGATCATAAGTGATAAACAATTGTGCATTGAAAGATCATGCATTATTAATAATTAAAAAGGAGTAGATCTTAAATGAAAAAATTACTGATCGCTGCTATAGCAGCTTCTCTGGTACTGGCTTGCACAGCCTGCGGAAACGAGAGCACCGAGGAGAAGGACAGCTCTTCAAAGAAGACAACCACCACAGCTGCCAAGGAGGAGGACTCCAAGGAGGAAGAGGAAGAGTCTGAGGAGGAGAAGGAAGAAGAGCCTGCCGAGGAAGAAAAGGAAGAGGAGCCTGCTGAGGAGGAGAAAGAAGAAGAGCCTGCCGAGGAGGAAAAGGAAGAGGCTGAAAAGGAAGCTGAGGAAGATGTTGAAGAGGGCGAAAAGGAAGCCGAGGAGGACATCGACCTTGACCTTGAAGCTGTAAGCGGCAAGCTTTTCACCGTTACCGCTGACCCTGCAAGCTGGGATACTTCTGAGGACGCATACGGCAACACAACTATCACCTATATCGGCACAGAGGTGCCTGAGGCTGCTCAGATGTGCACTATCCTTATAAACAGCGAGGAGGCTGCTGACCTGCCCGATTACACTATGGACGACCTTGCACCTATCTTCAAGGACGCTATGGGTCTTGGCGACGCCCTCACTATCAACTCTGAGGAAGCAGGCACATTCAACGGCTATGAGTCCTACACCTATCACGGCGTATACTCACTGGAGTCTATCTCATTTGACCTCGATGTTATCATCGCAAGAGAGGGCACAAAGCTTCTGGTAGTTTGCCCCATGTCCTACAGCGAGTCTACAGCTGCTATACAGGACCAGTTCAAGACTGTTCTTGATACTATCAAGTTCGTTGACTGATAGGCTGATAAAATAAAAAAGTGAGCTTTGATGGTGACAACATACTCAGGTATGTGTCACCGTCATAGCATTATGATAATGAGGAACACCAATGAAAAAATTACTTATCGCAATTATCGCTGCTTCACTTGTTTTTACCCTGTCAGCCTGCGGCGGTGAGAGCTCTGAGGAAAAGGAAAGCTCCTCAAAGAGCACTGCTGCTTCTGAGAATAACAGCTCCGAAAAAGAGGACGAAAGCTCCAATGAGGAAAGTGACGGCACTGACGACAGTGATACTGCAAGCAGCACATCAGCAGATGATGCTCCCCTGCAGGCGAGCCCGCTTGTATATGCCGCCGATGAAAGCAGCTGGGAGATAGAGAATGAGAGCTACACCGATGCAGTTATAACCTCACTGACCTACATAGGCACCGAGGTGCCCGATGCGGCTGAGGTCTGCAACATCACTCTCAGCAGCATAGTTATACCGGGGCTGGAAGAATACTCTATGGACGAGATAGCGCCTATCTACAAAGACCGTCTGGGCTTGAACGACGGCATGACCATAAACTCTGAGGAGGCAGGCGAGTTCAACGGATATGAGGCATACAGCTACCACGGCATTTACACCGTGGGTGAGGCGGACTTTGATATGGATATCATCATAGCAAGGGAGGGCAGCTCTCTTATGGTGATCTGCCCCATGTCATACAGCGATGTTACCGATGCGATAAAGGAGCAGTTCGACGCTGTTCTTGACTCTGTCAGGTTCAGCTGACAGAAAAGCTGGCTAAATGGTCAGCTGCAATAAAAGCACAGGAGGGACGAAAAATGAAAATACTTGTAGTTGGCGGCGGCGGACGTGAGCACGCTATAATCAAAAAGCTGGCTCAGTCTGACAAGGCTGAAAAAATATACTGCACCCCCGGAAACGGCGGCATAGCAGCTTATGCCGAGTGCTTCGATGTGGGAGCTACCGACATTGATGGAGTAGTGGCGCTGGCTAAAAAGCTGGCTGTTGATCTGGTGGTAGTTGCACCTGACGATCCGCTGGTGCTGGGCATGACAGACGCTTTGCAGGCAGAGGGCTTTATGACCTTCGGACCTAAAAAGGCTGCCGCTGTCATCGAGGGCTCTAAGGTATTCTCCAAGGAGCTTATGAAAAAATATAACATACCCACTGCTAAGTATGAGGTTTTCACAAGCAGTGAGGAGGCTATAAAATACGTTAAGGAGCAGAACACCTACCCCGCTGTTATAAAGGCTGACGGACTCGCACTGGGCAAGGGCGTTATTCTGGCGCAGAACGAGGAGGAGGCTGTTGAGGCTATAAAGTCAATGATAGACGGCAGGCAGTTCGGCGACTCAAGCTCTACCATAGTTATCGAGGAATACCTCACAGGTCCCGAGGTATCGGTGCTGTCCTTCACTGACGGCAAAACGGTCGTACCTATGCTTTCTTCAATGGACCACAAGAGAGCCCTTGACAACGATGAAGGACTCAACACAGGCGGAATGGGCACCGTTGCGCCTAACCCCTACTACACCGACGATGTGGCTGGGGAGTGCATGGAAAAGATATTCCTGCCCACAATAAACGCCATGAACAAGGAGGGCAGGACCTTTGAGGGCTGCCTGTACTTTGGTCTGATGATAACCCCCAAGGGTCCCAAGGTCATCGAATACAACTGCCGCTTTGGCGACCCCGAGACACAGGTGGTGCTGCCTATGCTGCAGACAGACCTTGTGGATATTATGGTGGCTATCTACGAGCACAGGCTCAGCGAGATAGATGTTGAGTGGGCTATGGGCAGCTGCGCCTGCGTTATAATGGCAAGCGGCGGCTATCCCCTCTCATACCCCAAGGGGCTTGAGATAAGCGGTCTTGACAGCAAGGGTCAGATAGACGGCTGTGAGGTTTACCACGCAGGCACAAAGCTTGCTGACGGCAAATATCTCACCAACGGCGGCAGAGTTCTGGGCGTTACCGCAAAGGCGATAACTCTGAAAGGCGCACTGGATAAGGCTTATGCAGGCGTTGAGAAGATAAGCTTTGAGAACGCCCACTACAGAAAGGACATTGGTCAGCGTGCGCTGAAAGCAGCCGAGAATGCAGACCCCCTGCACCTTGGCTACAAGGACGACATGGAGGATTACATCGAAGAGAACGGTGTGTACCTCAGACAGTGATAACTAAACAAAAGCGTCTGTTTTTTAACAGGCGCTTTTTTATGAGCATATCAGGTCGTAAAAAATTTATCTCCCCCGTATGAAACGAGGGAGATAAACAGATCATTTTGACTTATCGGTCATATCAGCAGATACATTACTTCCAGAGATCTATCTCTTTCTTAGCTGCACGTATTACCTTCATTGCGTCATCGGTCTTGATCTCGCCGTCTGCGTTGAGGTCTGCTACCTTTGCAAGGTATTCGTCCTTGATAGGTGTAGTTTTCTTTGCAGCTGCGATAAGCTTCAGTGCGTCCTTGGTATCTATCTTGCCGTCGCCGTTTACATCGCCCTTCTTCAGAACAAAGAGCTTGCTCTCGTCGATGGTCACCTTGCCCTCTTCATCAACTGAGAATGCAAGTGATCTTGATACGTAGTTGCCGCCGCCGATGTTAAGCACATACTCGCCTGCTTCAAGCTTGGTGTCAACATTGCCGTCCTTAAAGCCTGCTGCAATATCCTCGCCGCCTGCCTGAATGCTTACAGTCAGGTCCTCATCTGTTCTTGTCTCAAGGTCAGATGTGCCGAATATGTCAAGGCTTACATCGAATGTGTCGGGCTCTTCGGGTATCTTAACGTCAACAAAGTAATCAACGCTGAGACCGTTGTCGGTAGATGCTGTGATAACTGCTCTGCCGTTCTTGCGGGCTGTAACAGTTACACTTGCGAGACCTGTTGCAGGATCAACTGCCACTGCCTCGTTGCTGACTACAGCTATAGAGCTGTCGTTAGAGCTGAATGAAACCAGAGAGTCGGTATTCTTTGGAGCTATCAGTACGGGAAGATCAGCTGTGCCGCCCTCTTCCTCGATGGTTACTATCTTAGCCTTATCTCTCTTGATGATTGTTGCTTCGATCTTGTCGCTTGATGAAGGACCTACGAATACAACGTCTTTAAGAGTAAATGTTACCTCGATATTTGTGGGGTTGGTTATTGTGGTGAACCTTGCTGAGTGGTTGTCATCGGGAGCTGTTACCTCGTCAACTACCGAGCCGTCCCACGCATTGATAGGCTTGCCGCTGTCGAATACGTTTACTGTGTTGAGCACGTTGTAGAACTGATCTGAGTTTACAGTCAGCGCTGTGCCGTTTACCTTGACCTCATCATATCTGAGCATTGCCGATGTTACGGGTGACTTGATAGCGTCGCCGTTTGTAACGTCCAGGTCCTTGATATAGATAGCTGTCAGGTTATTGATCTCAGTGATGCCTGCTGCCTTGGCTGCTGCAGATATCTCCTTCTCCAGATCGAATGAAAGGGTGTACTGACCGTCGCCTGTTACCTTAACGGGCTGGCTCAGCTCAGCGCTCCAGTAATTGTGAGTGCTGTCGTTATATAGCACGTGAAGTGCCAGGTTCATCTCATTTTTGAGCTCAACGTCGCTTACGTTTATAAGCACAGTCTTTGTAAGACCGTTTACTGCTGTGATAACAACATAAGCCGAACCGCTGCTGATGCCCACTACCTTACCCTCAGAGTTTACGATAGCAACATCTTCGTTGGATGACTTGTATGAAAGTGTGCTGTTTGCATTCTCGGGCTCAACAGAAGCGTTTAAGTATACATACTTGCCTGTGATGATATTGTATGCGCCCTCAGCATTGATAGCTGTTACCTCAGACTCTTCATCGGCAAATACATTTACTGTTATCTGCTTTCTGACGTCGCCGTTCTGAGAATAAACATTGATAGTTGTGCTGCCTATGCCCTTTGCCCTTACCATACCGTTGAATACGGTGGCTACCTTATCGTCATCGGTGCTCCACAGAACAACATCGTTTGTCTTTGCAGGCACTGCAGTTACTGAAACAGTTGCTGTCTCGCCTACTGTAAGTGTGAGCTCCTCAGTCTCGGGAGTTATGCTTGTGATGGGAACGATGGTAGGATCGTTAACCACTGCTGCCTGGGCATCGGTAAGCATAGCGCCTCTTACCAGAGCGTCTGTTATGGTCTTGAAGATAGGTCTGCACTCAACTCTGTTCCAGTAGGAGTAAAGACCTGTTTCAAGCTCGCCCTTGTCGCCGAAGCCCTGATCCCATGTCATAGGAACAATGCCGTACTTCTGGCACTGGCGGTTTACCTGCTCGCAGTAATAAGCTCTTTCAACATCGTTGTAGCCGCTTTCGGTATCAGCCTTCTGCAGTCTGTTACCGTACTCGCCCAGGTACATAGGATAGCTCTTGAACTTGTTGTACATACCCTCAAGTCTTGACATTGTGCCGTCAAGGTCAGAGTAGATGTGTGCTGCGAACATCAGCCTGTTCTGGGTGTTATAGCTGTCTGTAGGCATTGTGAAGAGCTTGCTGGTGCCGTTGTTTGCGTAGTGCGAAACAGCTGCCAGCCACCTTGTCTTGTTGTTGGAACCTGTTGAACGAACAACGTTTACAAAGATCTGGTTCATATTAACAAGTATAGGTGTATCATAGTTTACAGCTTCTGACGAGTTCTTCATAGACTCGTTGGTATCCATGCAGGAGACCTCGTTGAAGGACTCGAAAATAAGGTGCTCGTCATAATCCTTGAAGTATTCGGCAATATATCTCCAGGTATTCTCATACTTCTCATATACCTTGTCGATATCGTCAACAGATGTATCCAGCCAGCCGCCTGTGGAGATAACGCCGTCGTGGTGGATATTGATTATAGCGTACATATCCTGCTCTACCGCATAGTCAACAATATCCTGTACACGGCCTATCCAGATATCCTTGATGGTATAATCATCATTTATCATGTTGCCCCAGGTAACGGGTATACGGATAGAGTTATAGCCTGCATCATGCAGAGCCTTGATATATGCCTTTGTGGTCATAGCCGACTGCCATGCGGTCTCGCTCGGGGTATTGCTGGAGTGACCGTCCATGGTGTTGCCGAGGTTAGTACCTGTGCCCATTTCCTTAACGAGCTGAGCATTTGTCAGGTCTCTGTAGGGAACAGGGTTCTTCTCTGTATCGGTATCCTTAAAGAGCATATCAGCCTTTACCTTTTCAAGAGAAGCTCTTGCGGCGGTAAAGTTTGCATCTGTGCTGGAAGCGTTGTTATACACGTCCTGAGCCTTTTTCAGCTCGTTCTGCAGTGCTGTCCATGAAGCCTCCTGATACTTGCTCTCGTCCATTGTGGCGCAGTAGTCAAGAGTCATCTTCAAAAGCTCCTTGGCAGTAGCCTTCTCGGGCTCTACCTCGGTAGAATCATAGGTGGCAGCCTCAACTGTGGGCACGGTAAAATCTTTTGGATAAACAGCGCCGTTGTTGAATTTGATACCTAAGAACTCAAAGTCTGTGTCGGGGGTATCGACTCTCAGATCCAGCTGAAATTCCTCAGCATACTCGCTGAGCCATGTGCCGCCGTCCTGAAGTGACTTGTTAAGGTTGACCTCAGGAAAAGCATAATCGCCTGTGCCTGCCTTGCCCACCAGATCGTCCTGGATAGCGTTGCCGCTTGCAACATTTCTGCCCGACAGATACTTACTTGAAGCCTTGCCTATAGGCGTACCGCTATCGTTATCGGGACCCAGCCTTATCATGGCATTGATCTTGGAGTCAGCTCCGCCCTTAGTCATATGAACATAAACGGTAGCCCTTGAAGCACCTGACCAGTTCACATTAGCCTCATTGAGCTCCTTCTCGGTGATAGTGTACTTTATGTACTGTACAAAGGGCTCCTCCACCTCACCTACCGTAAGACCGTCAAAGCCTGTCAGTGTAACGACCGGCTCGGCAGCATAGAAGTTAAGGTTTATACCCTTTAAAGTACCACCTGTGCTGAGAGTTCCCTTAACGCCGGCAACATCAACATAAGCTGTATAGGTCAGTGTTGATGTATCATACTCGCAGTCGCCGATCTTTACAAAGTTATCATTCCAACCCTGCCAGCTCGTATCATAGGGCTGGAGATCAAAAACGATGGTGTCATCGGTGACATCACCGTCTACAGTGAATGAAATCTTGTAATAATCGTAGCTGAGAGTCTGAGTGTTCTCATTAGATAAAATGTAGCCGCTATACTCATCACCCACATGAGAAGCACTGTTTGAAGCTTCATCCTTATGAGAACCTATTATACTGGTCGCAGTGGCATTCTCCCAGGGCTTGGCATCATCGGCAAAAACTGCCAGCGAGTTTAGACCCAGCGAGGAAACGCTCATTGCAGCAGCTGCAAGACCTGCCACGGTTCGTTTCAATCTCATTGTATTTCCCTCCTTCATCAACATATTTCCCGTCAGCGGACGACGGGATAAACATACAATGTAAATTGTAAACCTTTACATTTAATATTGTAAACGTTATACTTACTTTATTACTTTCAATTACTAAAGTATACGGAGGAGATTGAAGATGAAAGAGGTTTCAGCACTTCTTGAAGTTAGAAAAAGCATAAGAGTAGTAGATGCTACGGTCAGAGATGGCGGTTTAGTTA
>CALCRR010000142.1 GCA_937894495.1 uncultured Ruminococcus sp.
GCTTCAGGCTCCCGATGTACCTGAGCACGTTACTATCCACTTTGAAAAGGGCGTACCTACCGAGCTGGACGGCAAGAAGCTGGGCGGCAAGGATATGGTGGCTGCCCTCAACAAGCTGGGCGGTGAGAACGGTATCGGTCTTGCAGACCTGGTGGAGAACAGACTGGTGGGAATGAAGTCGAGAGGCGTTTATGAGACCCCCGGCGGAACTATCCTCTACAAAGCTCACGAGGTGCTGGAGACTATCACCATCGACAAGGAGACTGCAAGGATAAAGCAGTATCTGGGCATTAAGTTTGCAGACATCGTATACAACGGTCAGTGGTTCACACCTCTGAGAGAGGCGCTGAGCGCATTCGTTACCGAGACTCAGAAGAACGTTACAGGCGACGTTAAGCTGAAGCTCTACAAGGGCAACATCATCAACGCAGGCGTTACCTCACCCTACACTTTGTATGATGAAGAGGTAGCTACCTTCGATGAGGACGATGTTTACAACCAGGCTGACTCCGCAGGCTTCATCAATCTGTTCGGTCTGCCTATCAAGGTAAAGGCAAAGCTGGACCAGAAGAGAAACGCACAGAAGTAAGAGGTAATTTACTTATATAGATCAGGAGGTAATTTATATGTCAGACACATCTAATATTTTTGAACCCGGTTTTGATAAGAAAGTTGAAATATCCTACGACAACCTGCCGAATTCCTCCTTTGAGGACGTAAACCTCGGCGGCGCCACATTCACTAACGTAAGCCTTAAAAATGCAAATTTTGAGGACGTTAATATGGACGAAGCGATATTTGACAACATCAGTATGCAGAGCAGCAAGTTCACCGATATGTACATGGTCAATTCCAGATTTCTCGGCGTAAACATAAGCGGTTCACGCTTTGGCTGTTCTATAATGAATAACGTTGAGTTTAAGAACCCCGACCTTAAAAATTCTCAGTTCGTTCACTGCGACCTCACAGGCGTGGAGATCAGCGACTGCAAGATAGACGGTCTTAAGATCAACGGAATAGATATCCAGAAGCTTCTTGAACAGCACGAGAAGGAGCTTTGATCTATCAGAAATTATCGGCAAACGGGCAGAATGGTCTACGGGACCATTTTGCCCATGCCTTTTTAATGAAGCACTGAATTTCTGCGGTTTTTCAATGCTTCATTAAGAAGAAAAAACATTTTTTGATCTACATTGACACAGGATGAACAGAGACAAGACCGCTTTGCAGACGCATATTTCTTGCTTCTGTCATCTTACTAGGGTGTGTTAGGCTTAGTGTCAACACACCCTAAAAAAAGCGAGGTATCATATGGACGTTTACGACGGAAGCAAACCCCTTACCTACGTGTTCAGGGCGGTGATCTTCGGCTGCCTGGCGCTTAGTATCGTCACTATTGTAAAGCTGGTGAGCTGGATAATGGCTGTTGCCAATGAGGGCTCAGATGCGGAGGACCTGCTGATCTATTCCCAGCTTGGCAATGCAAGGACCAGCTTTGTGCTTTTTGAGGCGCTGTGCTTTGCAACGGCACTCTGCCTGATAATGAGTATTTTCGGTAGATACGGCAGCCGCCCGGGAAGCATAGTTGCAAGAACATTTTTCATAGGCACCCTGCTGGTCGCCCAGCTTAAATGCCTGGGCACGGTGAGAGCATTTGTGGAGCTTTGCAATTTATCACTCAAAGCAGGCGATATGGATATCGAAAACCTGTCAATAAAAAAGCTCGGCGAGCTGGGGGTGACCTCAGAGCATATCGACGCCCTGATCGAAAAGGTCGGTGACGGCGAGGATATCGTGATAATGATGGCTGCGCTGGGTACAGGTGCTCTGCTGTTTCTGGTGCTCAGCTTCACATCTATCTATAATATCGTGATGATACAAGCCTATGACAAGGCAGCCCAGAGCATAAAGGACCTGAACGGCGGATTTGTGAACGTTCAGGGCGGCTACACCAGCAGCTATGACCCCACAAAAAACAGCTATCAGGGCTATGATAATTACACCGACCAAAACGGTCAGAGCGGCTACAGCCCCAACGACGGCAAGGATATCTACTATGAGGACGGCAGCTCGGATCATTACATATAATTATCGGCGTTAAGCTATGCTTTTCGCCTGAGAGGGAGGACTTTTAAATGGCAGGAAAAATGTGGGCAGGCAGATTTACCAAGGAGATAGACGAGAGAGTCAACGACTTCAACTCCTCAATATCCTTTGACGCCAGAATGTACAGACAGGATATAGAGGGCTCCATCGCCCACGCCACCATGCTGGGCGAGTGCGGTATAATCGACATTGAGGAGAGCAAAAAGATAGTCGGGGGGCTGAAAGGCATACTGGCAGATATCGACAGTGGCAAGCTGCAGTTTGACCCCACCGCCGAGGACGTGCATATGTTTGTTGAGGCTGAGCTGACAGCAAGGCTGGGCGATACAGGCAAAAGGCTGCACACCGCAAGGTCGAGAAACGACCAGGTGGCGCTGGATATAAGAATGAATTTAAAGGTGGAGACTAAGGAGATCATCGGGCTTGTTAAGGAGCTGGAGCAGACATTAATAAGCATTGCCGAAAAGCACCTTGATACAGTAATGCCCGGCTATACCCATATGCAGAGGGCACAGCCAATAACCTTTGCCCACCACCTTATGGCTTATGCCAATATGCTGCTGAGGGACCTTGGCAGACTGGAGGACGCTTACAGGAGAATGAACATAATGCCCCTGGGCAGCGGTGCGCTGGCTTCAACCACCTACCCTATCGACAGGCAGAGGGTGTGCGAGCTGCTGGGCTTTGATGAAATAACACAGAACTCGCTGGACGGAGTTTCGGACAGAGATTTCTGCATTGAGCTTACCTCGGCGATAGCTGTGCTGATGATGCACCTTTCGAGATTTTCAGAGGAGATAATAATGTGGTGCTCATGGGAGTTCAAGTTTGTGGAGCTTGACGACGCTTACGCAACAGGCTCGTCGATAATGCCCCAGAAGAAAAACCCCGATGTCACCGAGCTCATAAGAGGCAAAACGGGAAGAGTTTACGGCGACCTTAATACTCTGCTTGTAATGATGAAGGGTATCCCCCTTGCGTACAACAAGGATATGCAGGAGGATAAGGAGGCTGTGTTTGACGCCTGCGATACCGTAAAGCTCTGCCTGAAAACCTTTATACCCATGCTTGACACCATGACGGTGCTTAATGAAAACATGAGAAATGCGGCTGCAAAGGGCTTTATAAACGCCACCGACTGCGCTGATTATCTGGTGAAAAAGGGTATGCCCTTCAGAGACGCATATAAGATAACAGGCACGCTGGTGCACACCTGTATCGAGCAGGGCTGCACCCTTGAAACTCTGCCAATTGAAGAATATAAAAAGCTGACCGACAACTTTGCCGAGGACGTTTATGAGGCTATAAGCCTTGAGACCTGCGTTATGCAGAGAAAGGCAGCAGGCGGCCC
>CALCRR010000143.1 GCA_937894495.1 uncultured Ruminococcus sp.
GAGATTTTTTATTTA
The DNA here is from genome assembly GCA_937894495.1 of uncultured Ruminococcus sp. Lineage (GTDB taxonomy): Bacteria > Bacillota > Clostridia > Oscillospirales > Ruminococcaceae > Hominimerdicola. Next base: position 16 of record CALCRR010000143.1, read on the forward strand.
TGTCAAGTATTTTTGGCAAGGTTTAGTTGGGGGAGCAATAAGACTTTGACAAAAGTGCTTTTGCTTTTGATAAGCTCAGCGTCTGCTGAAAGAACCCCCCCAACCTCACGCTATCACATGTAGGTACGGCAGCTGCTTCTGGTACAGCTCGTTTATCTGACCGCAGATGCTGTCCAGCTCGGCGAAGAAGTCCTCGGTGGAATTATCGTTCATCGACCTCAGCCTGTAGACGCTTGACGCTATTGAATTGAGGTAGTTTGCGTTTTCGATGCAGGACATTCTCACGCTGTATTTTTCCCATAGCCTGCAAAGCTCGTCCACCTGGGCGGCGGCGTCTTTGCCGCTGTTTACGGCGGCTTTTATCTCATCGGCAGCAGCGAAGATCTCTCTGTTGCCTTTATTTATGGCGGCAATGGCAAGGCATGAGCCTGTGAGGGTAGCTATTATCAGGATAATGCTTATCATTAGTCTTTTCATTTCTGATCCTTCTTGATTATGGTATACTTGTCCCTGCTCTGGGCGGACATGATATAAACGCCCTTTTCGCCCACGCCGTTCTCGCCCAGCACCTTATCAAGCCATTTTTTATCAAGTCCCAGAAAACTCAGGGCTTCAAATGATACCGAGCCGTTGTTTATCACCATAACGGGCGGGTCGCTGTTTTGTACCTTTATGCCCATATCCTCACAGGTGGGGGGCGACAGGGTCTTTTTACGGCAGACGGAGATCTTTCCCGTAGTCTCCACAACGGCGAGCTGCACCTCTTCGATATCGAACACCTCGACATTTCTAAGCGACGCCATAAGGTCGTCTGCGGAGAAGCGCAGCTCTTTAAGCACACGCTGGTCTATCCTGCCGTTTGAGATTATTATTTTGGCAGAGCCGCTGATGGCAGTTCTCAGCCCTTTGAATTTAAGGGACAGGCAGGAAACTATCACATCTATGCTCACCAGCGTGAAGATAGGCACAATGCCCATTGACATGGGAATGTTTATATCCTCAACAGGCAGCGTTGCGATGTTTGAAAGCAGTATAGTCACCACCAGCTCAGAGGGCTGCAGCTCCCCTATCTGCCGCTTGCCCATCAGCCGCACCGAAAGGATTATCACAAAATAAAGTATCAGCGCTCTTATAAAAACTATAAGCATATCATCGCTCCATAAGCCGAATTTGGACCTTATCCCTGCAAGCCGAAGCTTACCGATAAAGCGGAGTTCACTGCGTTCATCGAGCCGTTATCCAGCGTGCCCATTTTTTCTCTCAGGCGCTTTTTATCTAATGTACGTATCTGCTCCAGCAGCACTACCGAGTCTCTTGCCAGACCGCAGGTGCCGCCCCCCAGCGAGATATGGGTGGGCAGCCTTGCCTTATCGGTGCGGCTGGTTATGGCTGCGGCAATAACTGTGGGCGAGTGCTTGTTGCCCACATCGTTCTGAACTATCAGCACGGGTCTGAGTCCCCCCTGCTCTGAGCCCACCACGGGGCTGAGGTCTGCATAATATATATCTCCTCTGTGAACTGTCACGTTGAACACTCCTTCGCTTTCAGATGTAAGATGTAAGAAGCAAGAGGTAAGAGGTTCGCTTAACGCACCCTTTATCCCCTGGTATTTGCTTTCAATGGTATTATTACCGTTATCGCCAGAAATAATCATGGCGGTGATGATTTATTTATGATACATATTATGCTGCTTCGACCCTGATTGACAACGGACATAAAAAACGGATAACAAAGGCGTGCTTTGCTATCCGTTATCCGCTGTTTTTTATTTTTTATGAGCTTTCAGTCTATCCTCAGCTCCATAAGGTCGTTTATCCTTATCTGCTTGCCGTCGGTGAAGATAAGCAGCTTTTCATAGGTGTCTATGCGGCGCACTCTGCCGCTGTATTTCTCATAGCTGCCCCCCTCTTTTAGCTTGTCGGGCAGAAAGTAGGTCAGGGTGACGTGGGGGCACTCGGATATATTCTCAAGTATCTCTGTCAGCCTTTCGTTCATTATCCTTGCTTCCTCGTCGTCAAGCTCCCGTCTGCGCTCTGTCAGGCGCTGGGCTTCCGCAACGGCTTCCTCATAGCCCTTCAGCGCCGCAAAGGGTGCAAACTGCGCCGAGCGCTTTTTTATGGGCATGGGCTGCCTGTCGCCGTTTTTTTTAAGCTCCTCATAATCAAGGGTGGTCAGGTCCTTATCGTAAATGCTGCTCATTATTCATACCTCAGTGCGTCTATGGGGTCAAGGTTGGCTGCTTTTATCGAGGGGATAAGTCCGAAGATTATTCCCACTGCCATCGAGAACACCACCGATACAACTATAGCCATAGTTGATATCGACACAGGCACCTCGGCAATATTGGCAATTACCCTTGACAAGCCTATGCCCGATACCACGCCGATAACACCGCCTATGCTGGTAAGCACCGCAGCCTCGGTGAGAAACTGCGCCAGTATCCTTTTCTTTCTTGCACCCAGGGCTTTTTTAAGACCTATCTCCCTGGTCCTCTCGGTAACTGATACCAGCATTATGTTCATAACGCCTATGCCGCCTACCAGCAGGCTTATGCTGGCTATCCAGATAAGCATATTATTTGTAGAGGACGACAGGTCCTGCAGCGCCTTTGCCTGCTCCAGCAGGCTCTCGCTTTTATATTCAAGCTTGCCGTTTACGTTTTCGCCGCTCTTTTCGGTATTCATGATATTCTCGTTGAGGATATCGGCAGTCTTTTTGCCTGCGCCTGTCATGCTGTCGGTATCTACCGCCTTAACTATGCAGTTCTGGGGCTCGTCATAGCGAAAGCATATGCTCCAGTCCTCGGTGGGTATAAAAACAAGTCCGCTGGAGCTCTGGTTATAGGTGTAATAATCCGCAACGGAATTTATAACAGGCTCAAACCCCGACCTTTTTGCGGCAACGCCTATGATAGTAAAGGGCTCGCCGCATATGTCGATCTTTTTGCCCACAGGGCTCTCACCCTCAAAAATGCCCCTTTCAAGGGTCGAGTCTATAACCGCCACCTTTGAAAAGTCACTGTACTGCTTGTCCGAAAAGGCTATGCCCTCGGCTATATCATACCCCAGGGTGTCAAAATAATCCTCGTCTATGCCGTATATAATGGCAGAGTCTATCTTGGTGTTGAGATAAAACAGGTTTTCGGGGTTGCTTCTGGTGCGGTAGAGGGTGCAGCTCTCCACCTCGGGTATTTTGTTTATCCTTTTCTTGCTGTCCTCGGTTATCACCTTTATATTATCGGGCACACCCTCCCAGTTGAAGTCGGGCTCGCTGTCGCCCTCGGTCAGGCTTATCTTTACCGTGTTGTTGCCTGCGCCGATAAGGTTGTTCTTTATCTGCTCGTTAGTTCCCTCAATGGTGGAAACTATGGCGATTATAGCCGCAATGCCTATGATTATGCCCAGCATAGTAAGAAAAGAACGTATTTTATGTGATAATATGCCCTGCAGTGAAAGCCTTATGTTTTCTATCACTTGCCGTTCCCTCCTTAGTAGTCCTCGGGATAAAGCACCTCGGTGCTGTCCTTGGTCTTTATGCCCTCCTTGACGTCTGTGCCGTAGGGGAAGCATATCTTGTCGCTCATTTTAAGACCGCCCTTTATCTCGATATAATAGCCGTACATTATCTTGCCTGCTTTTACATACTGTTTTTTAAGCTTGCCGCCCTCGTCCTTCATTATGTAATAATCGCCGCCCTCCTGCCTTACATAGTGTATAGGCAGATATACCGAGCTGCTCATTTCATCGCCGCTGCCCATAAGTGTTACCGAAAGCCAGTCGCCCACGGTGAAGTCGGCGCTCTCGTCCAGCCTGGCGTGTACATTATAGGTGGAGTTATTGGGGTTCTCTCCCCAGTTTTCAGAGCTGTATGACTTAGGCTCCAGATCTACCGAGGTTATCTCGGCGATGCCCGATGCGCCTGTCTCCCAGGACATTACCGTAACGTAGCTGCCCACTGCCGCATCAGCCAGGCTCAGCTCAGATACTGAGCATACCACCTCTGCGCCGCCCTCGCCCTCTATTATCGCAAAAGCGTCGCTGTCTGATATATACTCGTCATCGTAATATTCCTCGTCAACGCCGCCCTCCTCGTCGATTCGGCTCTCACCTGCGGCGTCGCCTATCTTTTTAACAACGCCGTCTATCTTTGCCACAACCTTGCCGTCAGACTTCTGCTTTTTTGCGTCCTCATACTCTATCTTGGCGCCTTTAAGCTCCAGCTCCAGCTGCTTTATCTCAGACTCCTGCTCCTTGATAAGACCCTGTATCTCGGCTCTGGTGTAAACATAATCAAAGCTTTCGGGTATATCCTCTCCCGAGCCGTTTTCCTCGGGATAATATATGCCGCCGTCGTCCTCGGGGTAATAGTCCTCAAAGCCATCGTCATACCACTCATCATCGCCAAAGTCCTCATCGGTATCAAGATACTCGGGTATCTCATCGTCTGTATAAACAGGCTCTTCCTCTGCAGGGGCTGTGGTCTTTTTGGTGGTGGTAGTGGTCTGCGGTGCAGGCTCAGCCGTGGTGGTGGTTGTTGTAACAGGGGCTTCGGTAACAGGCGCCCGGGTGGTCTCAGGCTCGGTCTGCTTTTCAGTCTCCTGCGTCACCTTCTCCTTAGCCTTTGGCAGAGCAAAGGATATCCTGCCCGGCACTGTACACTCGGGGTCGAGGTCTACTATGCCCTGCTCCTTATCAATAATGACCCCCTCAGAGGCTTTGAAGTCCTCAACAGCTGCCATATCAATGGTCTCGGGGTCGATCATCCTTCTGAAGATAAAGCTGCCGTCCTCGTCATACACATAAAGCGCCGCATATTCGTGGGATACTGCCAGCCTTTGCAGAAAGGTCTTTGACACATGGGTATCAAGACCGCAGTTTATCACATAGGGGTCGTCGTTCCTGCCGCTGCCCGATACGGGTATAAAGGCTGCCTTTACCAGCGATACGGTCTCCACAGGCTCCTCCTGCGGCTCTGTGGTGGTCTCAGGGGGCTGGGTGGTCTCGGCAGGGGTGGTGGCAGTCGCAGCAGGTTCGGTGGTCTCCACAGGTGCGGTGGTCTCCACGGGGGGCTGGGTGGTAACAGGCGCAGCTGTCACCGCAGGGGTCTCACTCTTCTCGGTCTGCTCAGGCTCTTCCTCGGGCAGCTCGGGGATATCCTCGGGCAGCTCAGGCTCGCCGTCGGGGTATACATCATCGGGGTACTCTTCCTCGGGATAGTCCTCCGGCTCCTCATAGTCCTCATAGCTATCATCGGGTATATCATCGGGATATTCGGGCTCAACGGGGGCTTCCTCCGATGGTCTGTATTTCTTTATGGCTTCAAGCTGTTTTTCAGCCATTTTGATATTCTGCTCTATCACCTTTACCTGGTTTTCCTTCTGCGCCAGCTCCAGCTCCACAACGGTCATATCATATTCAAGTATAGTATCGCCCTTTTTCACCGTCTGACCCTGCTTTACGCACACGGTCTTTACCAGCTTTTCGGTGTCAACATACACCCTCTGGGCGTTTGATGATACCACCTCGCCCGACATCTCGCCGCTGTAGTATTCATACATATCCCCGGGCTCAGCCATAAGCTCAACAGGCACAACGTCAACTACCTTTTTCTGGTCCTTTGACTTTTTGTATTTTACCGAGCCGTAATAGCCCCCTGTGCCAAGTATGGCTATGCAGAGAAGAAAAATTATCAGCTTTTTCATTCTTCCCTCTCCTCTCTCTCAGCGCCCCTTGTGCCGAAGGCGCCGCTGTGCAGCTCGCCGTCTCTGATATACATTATGCGCTTTGCACACTGTGCTATCTCAGGCTCATGGGTTATCATAACTATGGTCACGCCGTCCTCGTTCAGCTCCTTGAAAAGCTCCATTACCTGGTCGCCCGACTTTGTGTCCAGCGCACCTGTGGGCTCGTCTGCCAGCAGTAGCTTGGGGCGGTTGACCATTGCCCTTGCTATGGCTACACGCTGCTTCTGTCCGCCGGATAGCTGTGTGGGCTTGAAGCTCATTCTGTCCTCCAGCCCCACCTTTCTCAGGGCTGCCTTGGCAAGCTCTCTGCGCTTTCTTTTTGAATAGCCTGCATACAAAAGGGGCAGCTCCACATTCTCCAGCGCCGACTGCCTGGGCAGCAGATTGAAGTTCTGGAAAACAAAGCCTATCTTACGGTTGCGTATCACCGAAAGCTGCTTGTCCGAGCAGCTCCTTATATCTGCGCCGTCAAAGATAAAGCTGCCCTTTGTCTGCTTATCAAGGCAGCCTATTATGTTCATCAATGTGGATTTTCCCGAGCCCGAGGGTCCCATTATGGCAACATACTCCCCCGTGTCAACGCTCATGGTTATATCCTTGAGCACCGCAACAGGCTCTCTGCCCTGCATATAATCCTTATAGATATTTTTAAGTTCAAATACCATTTTAACTGTCCCGTTCCTTTATCCCTCTGCGACTAACTCTTCGGGGGCTTCCTCTGCTGCCTCGGGTGAGCCGTCAGTCTCGCCGTCCTCGGCTGTTTCATCATCCAGGTATACCACGTTGCCCTCTTCATCAAAGGTAAACCTGCTGCCGTCCTCGTCGGTGAAAATGGGGTTGCCCTCGTCGTCATACTCTACATCCTCCTCAAAGCCCTCGTCATAGTCGAAGTCCTCAAAGTCGTAGTCCTCATAGTCCTCTCCGTATTCCTCGTCATACTCGCCGTAGCCCTCGTCATCATACAGCTCATTTTCGGGTATATCCTTATCCGACTGGTTGGTGGTAGTACCCATGCCCTCCTTGATATACTTTGCAGGATAAGCGATATAGTCGTCCTTTTCAAGACCCGATACTATCTCAACATCGCCGTATTCCTCGTCCTTTTCGCCAAGCTCAACATACCTTTTTTCTATAGTGCCCTTTTTGCTTTTAGCCCACACATAGCTCTTGCTGCCGTCCTTTTTGATAAAGTCCTCATAGAGCCATATACCTGTTTTGTTTATCTGTGCGCTCTGTCCGTTATCCAGCTCTATCAGTATATGCTGCCCCAGCATAAAGCCGTCCAGCGACTCGGGGGAAACATAGAAGGCATATTTTGAGGAGCTCGTCTGCTCGTCCTCCTCGCCGTCGGAGTACATATCATAGCCGCTGTTCTGCTGGGGGCTTGTGTCTATCTCGCTTATCTCACCGCTCCAGGTGGTATCATCAACACGGCTTTTTAGTATAACAGGTGCGCCGTTGTATATCTGGGGGGCATTCTGCTCGTTAAAAATGCCCTTTACCCTGTAATCGCCGTTGGCTGATATCTTCATTATAACATCAGCCCCGTCCGAGTAATCGTAATACTCGCTCTCCATCGAGGCAGCGCCGGGCTCTTTGAGCTCCTTGACGATGCCGTCTATGGGGGCTGTCACATAGGCGTTTTTCAGCGAGGCTTCAAGCTTTTGTATCTCCACCTTTTTCGCCTTTACGTCATACTCGCTCCTGGCGTTGTCGCTTTGCAGAGAAAGTATCTGGGTAGTGTATGACACTGCTGCGTCCTCGCCGGCGGTCTTTTTTTCAGCCTCAAGCTTTTTTATCTCGTCCTCGTTGGTCTTTATATCGTTCTCTGTCTTTTCGACCTCCAGCTTGGCTGTGTCTATCTCCAGCTGTATAGCCTCAACATTATAGGTCAGCAGCTTATCGCCCTTAGCCACCTGGTCGCCCTCGCTTACCAGTATCTCGTCTATGGTCTTTGAGGTATCATACTTCACGTCCACCGACTTCTGTGCGACTATAACTCCTGCAAAGCTGTTTGAGAACAGGTCTGCCCCCGTCACCGTATTGACGCTTGACACCTTCTGCACGAATACCTTCTCACTTTTTTTAGCCTTATCCCCCGAGAACTTTTTATAAAGCTTATAGCCCCCGAAGCCTGCGGCACAAGCCAGCGCTGCCGCAACAACTATCACAGCGGCACGTTTTCCTGCTGTCATTCTTTGTGTCCTCCTTTTAGATGTAAGAGGTAAGAAGTAAGAGGTAAGATACCTCTTTTTCCTACCCTGATATACTCGCCTCTGTTTCAAAATATCCATTAGATCTGTGCAGAAATAAATTTTATCAAGGCACACGACCGCAGGCTTACTGACGTAAGTCAAGGGAGTGTAACGCAGAAAAAATTTATTTATGCGCAAAGATAATGGATAGTTTGGAGCAGAGGGGAGTATAAAACATTATAGATCATAATCATTTATCAATAAAAATATGCCTGCAACAAAAATACGCTGTTACAGACATCATAATAAGGCAGACCTTAGATCTGCGCATTGAAAAGGTCTACCGTGATAATATTTTATAATTGTGTCTGTTGTCGTATTTTTTCTTTTTGTCAGCTATATTTTTCTTTGCTAAGACTATTATAGTACAATTATTTTCACCTGTCAATAATTATTGCAGCGATTTAATTATTTCTTTCGTTTCAAAGCCGTTTACAGCGATTTTTTTGTGTTTTTTGAACAAATAAAAAGCCCCGTTACAGGCGCAAACGGCAGTATTTAGTTTTTATTTGAGCTCCCCCTTGCAAATAAGGGAAAATTGTGTTATTATATATATCGTCGGATATTATCTTACAGCTGAGTTCAACGACCATAATTATGAACTATAAATTATGAATTGAAAGAGGAGTGTGCTTTAACGTGGATATAGCTTTGATAGCACTGCTTCTGGTGCTGTCTGCCATTTGCTCGGCTACCGAGACTGCCTTTTCCTCATGCAACAGGATAAGGCTCAAAAAACTGGCTGACGGCGGAAGCAAAAGTGCTGCGAAAGCAATATATATATGCGAGAATTTCGATAAGGCGCTGACGGCTATCCTTATAGGCAACAATGTGGTCAACATCGCTTCATCGGCTATGATGACGGTGCTGTTTACCCAGCGCTTCGGCGCAGGCAGCGTGGGCATGGCTACCGCTGTGATGACCGTGCTGGTGCTGATCTTCGGCGAGATACTGCCGAAATCACTTGCCAAGGAGAATGCCGAGAGCTTTTCGACCTTTATGGCAGCACCGCTTTCAGCCTTTATGTTTATCATAACCCCAGTAATTTTCATCTTCACAGGGTTGAAAAACGCTGTCACAAAGCTTATAGGCAAGGGCAGCAAGGCGCCCAGCGTCACTGAGGAGGAGCTCAAATACATCATTGAGGAGATAGAGGACGAGGGCGTGCTGGAGGAGCAGGAGTCGGACCTTGTGCGCTCGGCACTGGATTTTGACGAGATAACCATCAACAAGATACTTGTGCCCCGTGTCAGCGTGGCAGCTATTGAGATCAACGACAGTATCGAGGAGGTAAAGGAGCTGTTTTTGCAGACCCGTTACTCCAGGCTGCCCGTTTATGAAAAGGATATCGACCACATAGTGGGGGTCATACACCACTCTGACTTTTTTGAGATGTATATATCAGATGGTGAAAAAAGCATACAAAGCATTATGAGCGAGCCTATCTACATGACCGAGAGTAGGAAGATATCCGAGGCGCTGAGGCTAATGCAGCGTAAAAAGACCCACATGGCGGTGATAGTCGATCAGTACGGCGGCACCGAGGGCATTTGCACCCTTGAAGATATAATCGAGGAGCTGGTGGGGGAGATATATGACGAGAGCGACGAGGAGGACACCTCATTCATCAGGCTGTCGGACAAGTCCTGCGACGTTTCGGCAGAGCTTTCGGTGATGGACCTTATCGACCGCTTCGGGCTTGATGAAAAGGCTATCGAGACTGAGCGGCACTCGGTGGGGGGCTGGATAATGGAGCTTATCGACCGTATGCCCGAGCAGGGCGAGCATATAGTGGAGCCGCCCTTTGACATGGTGGTATCAATGCAGGACGAGCAGAAGATCGACCGCATAAAAATAACTCTTACAGACACACAGGAAAGTGAGGATAAATAAATGCCGATACGTATCAAAAAACCCGAATTTAAGCCATACGACAAAAAATACCGCATAGCTGCGGCTGCGGCAGGGGGCACAGCTGTGCTGCTGGGGGGTGTGCTTTTAGGCACCTTTGGTAAGATAATGAGAACGGGCAGCAAGGTGCTGTGCACGGTGCTGTTCATAGCCTTTCTGATCTACCTGGCAGGCTGCATAACTGCGCTGGTTTTTGGTGTAAAGGCTTACAAGCACGAGGATAACATGACCGACCTGGGGCAGTGCGCCTTCCACCTGGCAGGCATTATTTTCTGCCTGATGAATTTCAGGTTTTCGCTGGTGCTGTTATTCTCGGCATACGGCTTAGAGAACGCCGCCCAGAGGACCACAGGCGCCACCACCACCTACGCCCAGTTTATCGAGAGCCAGTATTACCCCTGGGTATGCATTGTCGCAGGGCTGCTGCTGAGCTTTGCAGTGGGCATTTTCGCAGTTGTCAAGCTGATAAAGAACAGGTCACAGCGTTAAACAGCGCTGTGTGAATATCTAAAAAATGAATAGTGAATAGTTAAGGTATCGCCTTTGGCAAGGGTCTTTAAACCGTGTGCAGAACACACGCATTTTCTATTCACTATTCACTTTTTTACACAAAAAGAAAAAGGCAAGACAGCCCTTTCCGAAAGCGGAAAACGCATACCATGCCTCTTATCTCCATTTTTCTTCTAAAAATCAGAACTGCTCTTCCTTCATTTTAGCAAAGCACTCGCTGCAGTAAACAGGTCTGTCCTCTCTGGGCTTGAAGGGTATTATAGCCTCGCCGCCGCACGCTGCGCATACAGCTGTGAAGGTCTGTCTCTCGGACCTTGATGCAGCCTTTCTTGCGTCTCTGCAGGGCTTGCATCTCTGGGGCTCGTTGGTGAAGCCCTTCTCAGCATAAAACTCCTGCTCACCTGCGGTGAATACAAACTCGTTTCCACATTCTTTACATACCAGTGTCTTGTCTTCAAACATTTTTCTTACCTCAACCTCATTAAAAATATTATTGATTTGTGCCACGGACGGATTTACACCGTCATCCTCGGGGATACCCAATGCTCTTTTATTGAGCTACACGGCAGTATGAGCCGCTATTTCAGCAGCGTTTTCAGCTTTCTTCGCACTCTTTGCATGGCGTTGTCGGCAGCCTTGCGGTCCACCCCCACCCTCTGGGCTATGGCTTCAAATGACATTCCCGTGATAAACAGCCTGAACACCTTCCACTCCAGCGGTGACAGCGCCGAGCTTATCCTGCTGTAAAGCTCCTCCATACGCTCCTGCTCCACCAGAATGTTATCGGGGATATCGCCGTCGCTTATACCTATAAGCTCCTCCAGCTCGTCGGCAGATATATCCTCTGCCGCGCCCTTGCTGTTACGCTTTAAATAGGTGAGCATACGGTTTTTTACGCACACTGCCAGATACGCAGAAAAATTCACCCCTTTATCAGCCTTGAAGCTCTTCACGGCACTGAGCAGCGCCATCAGTCCCTCCTGCTTCAGATCATCGCTGACCTCGGGTGAAAACCTGTTAGCCATAGCCTCAACGGTGCTGATATACCTTGCTACAAGCTCATTTACGGCAGTCTCCTTCTCTCTAGCTTCAAGCACAAGCTCTTCATCGCTGAGATCTGTATTCATCTGCACACCGCCGTTCCACCGCTGAAGAATTTAGCTGTTTTTACCAAATTGATCTGCAAAAAGTACAAATTGATATGTATATATCATACCATTTATTCATCGACAAGTCAAGCAATTATAAGAAATTAAATCCTAAATCTTAAATTTTTGTAAAATCACACATATTTGACAAGATTTTATTGTAATTTTCCACAATGGTCAGCTCCCCCTGTACCCCGCTTTACAGGCGCAAAAAGAGGGCAGCCTATGCCGCCCTCACAAAGTCGTTATACAGCAGTGCAATACTCTGCCCTGCCCTGTGAAAAAATATCTCCCCCATAGCAGTCATTTGCGACTATCAGCGGAAAATCCTCCACATAAAGCTTCTTGACCGACTCGCAGCCAAGCTCCTCAAAGGCGACCACCTCGCAGGACTTTATGCAGTTGCAGGCAAGCGCACCTGCGCCGCCCACGGCACAGAGATACACCGCACCGTTGCGCTTTACAGCCTCCCTGACCTCCTCAGACCTTTCGCCCTTGCCTATCATGGCGCCGAGCCCCAGGTCAAGCAGACGGGGTGCGAACCTGTCCATTCTGCCCGAGGTGGTGGGACCGCAGGAGCCTATAGCCTTGCCCTCGGGGGCAGGGGTGGGGCCTGCGTAGTATATCACCGCATTTTCAAGGGGTATAGGCAGCTGCTTACCCTCGTCCAGCAGCGCTGCAAACCTTTTATGGGCAGCGTCTCTGGCGGTATAAACAGTACCCGTAAGCAAAATCTTATCACCGCACCTGAGCTCGCCGCTCCTTGCCTTGAGCTCCCCGGTGTTAAAAGACCTTATCTGTGGCATATCAAGCGTTTTCTTCGCCGTCGCTCACAAGCTCAAGACCGTCGTCGATCAGGTCTCTTGCAGTATTAACAGCGCCGATGCTGCTGCCGTAGAGGTCGTTAAGAGATGTTACCAGCTTCTGGACTGTATCGCTGAGAGTTGTGAACTGTGTCTTTACAGCCTCTCTGATCTCAACGCTGTCGTTTCTGATAGCCGCAGCCTTCTCCTTAGCATCTGTGACCACTTTCTCAGCCTCAGTCTGGGCGTCCTTCTTTACCTTTGAAGCCTCAGCATAAGCTGCGCCTGTTACCTGGTCAGCTTCCTTCTGTGCGCCGCTTCTTGTAGCCTCAGCCTCGTCGTTAGCTCTTGTAACGGTAGCCTCAGCCTGGGCGTTAGCCTCGTCGATTATCTGGTTAGCCTGAGCCTCAGCCTCGTCTGTCATCTGCTTAGCAGTCTCCTTAGCCTTGGCAACTACCATGTTTGCGGAGTTCTGAGCCTGGATAAAGATCTCGCCCATATCGAAAGCAGGCGATGCAGCTGCCTGACCAACGTTTGACTCAGCAGCCTCCAGCTTCTCCTTGAGCTCTTCTATCTCGGTCTTGTTCTGCTCCAGCTCGCTGTCCTTCTCAGCTATCTGCTGCTCATAGTCAGCGATCCTTACCTTCATTGTATCGGTGGAAGCCATAAGCTCGGCGATCTTGTTCTTTGCTTCCTCGATCTTGTCCTCCAGCTCCTTCTTGCCCTCGAACTCGCCCTGCTGTACAGCGCCTTCCTGCTGCTCCAGGCGGTCGATGGTCTCCTCCTGATCCTTTACCTTAGTTTCAAGGTTGTAGATCTTAGAAGTCAGCTCGTCAACATAAGAAAGAACGTCCTGCTTATCAAAGCCGCCAACTCTTACAGTTCTCAAATAACCATTACTAGCCATTATTATTCCCTCCAGATTTCTATTTTGTGCATAAATAATACCTTACAAGTATTATACTATAAATTGATTAATTTTTCAACACTTTTAAGACTTATTCAAAAAATTCATTATTCCATACAATTATGGTCAGAAAATTTGGGCATTTTGTATCAAAAAAGTGCTTAAAGTCTTACGCTACACATCTATTATAGCAAACATTGACTTAAAATGCAAGTGTTTTTTTAAAATTTATTGTCTTTGGGAGCAAAAATATTTTAAAATCTGAACTACTGAACTAAGTTCAGAACTTCACAACCTGCTCATTCTAATTGCAAACAAAGACGAAGCCGCATTAACGGTTCGTCTTTGAAGCCTTATATCCTTGTGATATTACTTGTTCTTGAATACATTGAAAATGTCGTCATAGATATCTGTATTGTCAGCAGCCTTCACCCCTGCCTTATACATTGCCTCGGCGTCAGCCTTCTTATCTGCATCTGTTCTTGTGAAAGCGGTGAATGCAGCGTTTGCAACTGTCTCAGCAGCAGGCTCGGGAGTGTGGACTGTAGGATCACCGTCGATGAAATCAGCGGCAATAACAGTAACGTCCATGCTGTCCTTGCTGTCGGGGTCGGTGCCGTTGCCGAAGATGATCTCAGCGCCGTCATCAGCAGCGTCTGCAATAGCAGCTGTGAGCTCATCCATATCGCTGATAAGCAGATCCTCAGACATTGTAACGTTGACGATAAGTCTCCTTGCGCCCTCGATAGAAGTTTCAAGTATCTTGGAGGCGATGACCTGATTAACGATATCCTGTACCTTATCCTTGCCCTCGCCGTGGCCGATAGCGATATGCGCTCTGCCTGCGCCCTTGAGTATGGTGGTAACGTCAGCGAAGTCAACGTTGATCTCATCATGTCTTGTGATGATCTCAGCGATAGCTATAACATCGGTCTTGAGCACCTCATCAGCTATCTGATAGGACTGCTTCATGGTCAGTCTCATATCGCTGGTGATAAGGTTCTGGTTAGGTATAACGATAAGTGCGTCAACGTGCTTTACCAGCTGCTCTATGCCGCTCTCAGCTCTTGCCATTTTCTTGGCGCCCTCAAACTTAAAGGGCTTTGTAACAACAGCTATGGTGAGCTTATCAAGGCTCTGTGCGATCTCGGCAACTACAGGTGCCGCACCTGTGCCTGTGCCGCCGCCCATGCCTGCGGTGATAAACACCATATCAGCGTCCTTTATAGCCTCAGCGATCTCCTCGCTGCTCTCCTGTGCGGAAGCCTCGCCGATCTCGGGCTTTGCACCTGCGCCCAGACCGTGTGTGAGCTTAGCGCCGATCTGTATCTGTCTGTCAGCCATAGACTTTTTAAGTGCCTGGATATCGGTATTGACAGCTATGTACTCAACATTACCCTGTATACCTGCCTGTGCGATACCGTTAAGTGCGTTTCCGCCGCCGCCGCCGACGCCGATAACTTTGATGCTTGCGCCTACGACAGGCTCTTCTACAAATTCATAACCCATAGTTGAACATCCTCCTGATATTTCATTTTTACATTTTGCAGCTGTCCGTATTTTTACACAACAATTTACTACAGTGCATAATTAGATACATTAATATCATAACACAAATTCCTCGAAATGTAAAGGATTTTGCAAGTAAGATAATTAATTTTTAATTAACTTTTCATGAACAAACAGTGTTTTTATTAATATACATAGCCATTATCCCAGGTATTGGTATCGTTCCAGGTATTGGTATCAGACTGCCATGTACCTGTATCCTCCCAGGTGTTGTTATTATCCCATGTATCGGTATTATCCCAGGGATTTGTGCCGCCGTTATCCCAGGTATTTGTGTTGTCCCAGGTGTTGGTATCGGTGTTATCCCAGGTGTTGTCACTCTGCCAGGTATTATCGTCGGTATCCTGCCACGAGCCGCCCCATTCGCTGTAGGCGTCGGCGGCGCTGTCATCGCTGCCCCACTGGTCCTCGCTGCCCCATTCGTTCTCGCCTTCGTTGTCATCACCGTCGGGAGCTGAGGAGTCATCGTCCTTGCTGAATATCGGCTTTTCTATCTCCTTATCCTTGGGTATAGCCGATACGCCTATATCTGCGCCGTTATATATCAGCGTACCCTCATAATCCTTGGTGAGAGCGCCTATCACCGACCTGAAATAGCTGAGCTTATAGGCTATATCCGCCGAGCTGCCCAGCTTTATATCTATCCTGTTTTCATAGTTTATGATTATATCGGCTCTTGAGGTTATATCAATACTCGTTATATTCTCATAGCCCTGGTTTTTCAGCTCTGCCAGCAGCTCGTTGAGTATCTTGGCTTTATAGCTGTCATCGCTCTCCAGCTCCTCGCCGGGTTTTTTGCTTTTGAGCTTAAAGCCCTTGATAACGGGTATCTCCCCTGTGGGCTCTTTATTTGCGGCTTCAAGTATCCTGCCCGAGTAGGACAGCACGTAGTAACCGCCGCTTTCCTCGATATCCGCAGCCTTCACCGCCTCGGTGCAGCTTATCACCACGGTGGAGGGGTATGACTTTTTGATGGTGACCTCGTCGATATACACCAGATTTTCGGTGAGCCGTCTTTCAGCCTTATGCACATCGGTGCGCACCAGGTTCATATCCTCGGTAATGCCGCCAACGTTCACTATCTGGTCGTTACGGTAGAGGGTAACTCCCTCGATCTTTATTTTTGAGACCTTGAAAAACACCGTCAGGCACAGCACCATAGCTATCGCCAGCACCAGAACAGCCGCCAGCGCATAATATGCCCTGACGTTGCCCTTGATACCCTTAACGGCTTTTCTGTTTTCGTTAGATCCGTTTTTCATTTATATCTCCACTTCCTCCGAAGGCAGTAAACAGGCGGGACATCTCACATTCAAGCCCCCTGCTCAGCTGTCATTCGACCGATACACATCTGCGCCTATAGAATTAAGCGCTTTTTCAATATTCTCATATCCTCTGTCGATGTATTTGACATTTTCTATTACCGTTCTGCCCTTTGCGCCCACGGCAGCCACTGCAAGTGCTGCGCCCCCTCTCAGGTCGCAGGCTCTTACTCTTGCGCCGTAAAGGCTTTGCACGCCCTCTATGATGGCTACCTTGCCCTCGGTCTTTATATCTGCGCCCATTCGCACCAGCTCGTCAACATGGCGGTATCGGCTCTCGAATATGTTCTCCACCATAACGCTGGTGCCCTCTGCGGTAGCAAGGGCTGCCATGACCACCGCCTGGGCGTCTGTGGGAAAACCGGGGTAGGGCATGGTCCTCACCGTCTTTACTCCCCTGAGGGGCTTTGCAAAGCTCATAAAAATGCTGTCCTTACCGCAGAAGATATCCGCACCTGCGTGCTCGAACACGTTGAGCACCGACTGCACATCGGCGCACCTTACGCTTGTGAGCCCCAGCTCCCCCCGTGTGGCTGCTGCCGCCGCCATATAGGTCGCCGCGGCTATCCTGTCGGGCATTACCTCAAACTCACAGCCGTGGAGCTTTTCCACGCCATTTATACGTACAGTAGAGCAGCCCCCTCCGCTGACCCTTGCTCCGCAGCGTTCAAGGAACTTAGCAAGCTCTGCTATCTCAGGCTCTCGGGCGGCGTTGTATATGACCGTTTCGCCCTTAGCCACAGCCGCTGCCAGCATTATGTTTTCGGTGGCTCCCACCGAGGGGAATGAAAGATTTATCTTAGCTCCCCTCAGACCCTTGGGGCAGGTGCAGCAAAGCTCGCCGTGCTCCTCGGTTATTTTAACTCCCATTTGTTTCAGGGCTGATAAAT
The DNA here is from genome assembly GCA_937894495.1 of uncultured Ruminococcus sp. Lineage (GTDB taxonomy): Bacteria > Bacillota > Clostridia > Oscillospirales > Ruminococcaceae > Hominimerdicola. The sequence goes on from CALCRR010000143.1 coordinate 17,074, forward strand.
GCAGGTCTATCGGTCTTGGTCCCAGCTCGCACCCCCCGGGGAATGAGAGCCTGCACTGACCCATTCTTCCCAGCGCCGCCCCCAGAAATACTATAGAGCTGCGCATCTCACGCATAAGCTCCTCGGGGACGCTGTACTCGGTAAGCTCAGCCGAATTTACCTCTGCCGTATTATTTTTGAATGAACACCTGCACCCGAAGCGGCTGAGTATCCTCAGTGCTGCATAAACATCTGAAAGCTCGGGGCAGTTTGTCAGCCTGACCTCTCCCCCTGCCAGCAGACAGCCTGCCAGCAGCGGCAATGCGCTGTTTTTTGCTCCCTGCACCTTTATCTCTCCGCAGACCCTGCTGCCGCCATTTATGATAAGCCTTTGCATAAGCGTCGCTCCTTTACACAGAAATCTTCTTCATTCTATGCAAAAGAGCCCTCAGTGGTTCGTTTTCAAAGGTCAGACCATTCTTACCTCTTACATCTTACCTCTTACTTCTTACCTCTAAAAGCTTACGGCGCCAGAGATACCGACACGTTGTTTGAAACGAACAGGAACGCAGGCAGACAGGTGATATACTTATTGCCTGCCACCTTTTTCTGCATATCCACCGTTGAGATGATAAGACCGGTTATGCAGTCATCAAGCTGCTCGTCGGTCATATCGGTGACGTTCACCATTATCTCCAGCTTCACATCAACGCCCGAAAAGCCGGGTATGATATCGCCGTCAACAGCGCCGTCCTTGTCGGTGTGGGTGGATGTGACATAGCAAAGCTTGTCCTTGTATTTATCCTTGATACGCGCCACCTTATACTGGGGTATCTTCACCTCAAAGGGGGAAGAGTTCTGCAGATGGGCGCTGAGCTCGATAACGCGGTAGTTCTCCTTTTTCTCGGAATTAAAGGACTCCTCGCTGTACACCGAATAGTTGGCGAGGGCATAGGTCTTGAACTCGGTCATGCCCATATCCTCGAAGATATTCCGCTCAAACAGCACCTTCGTATCCTCCGCCCGGCTGCTCATAACAGGGGGCAGGAAGGTGAGGGCTGCTGCCAGCACCACCAGGGCTATGCCTATCCATATAAAGACCCGTCTCCTCTCCACATAGCCGCTGCCCATTTTAATGCCCTTTCTCATATGCGAGGGGGCTTTTTTATTGGGGTCGGGCTTGGGGATAAAATCGTCCTCGGGGTCTTCTTCATCATCATCGTCCATTTTGCCCTCGCTGGGCTCATAGAACTTTGAGGCATCATCAAAATTGCCTATCCTTTTGGTATGATAGCTCTCGAATATCTCCTCTGCCTTGGCATTGACCTCACTGCCCCTGAACTTGGGGTCGCTGAGTTTCTTTATCTTATCGGCATCAGGCAGAGACACCGAGTCCATAGAATTTCTTTTATTGTGCTTTTTCATCAAGGTCCTGTCTGTCATACTTTAAACATTCGCTCCTTTTCAGAAGTAAGAAGTCAGAGGTAAGAGGTAAGATATGCCTTTTACCAATACCTGCAGGTTATTATTTTATAAGCGGTCTAAGTGCGTCTGCAATGCGCTGTTCGGTGTCTTTGATGTGCAGGTCTGCCGCAGCCTGTGAGCAGCGCTTTATTTTCTCGGGGTCGTTTATAAACTCCTTGACGGTGCTTATAAACAGCTCCTCAGTGAGATTTTTCTCCTCGATCACCACGCCAGCCCCTGCGTTTTGCAGCACCATGCCGTTGTGATACTGGTGGTTCTCTGCCACCATTGGCGATGGGATAAGTATGGAGCATCTGCCCATAGCTTCTATCTCTGCCAGTGATGCAGCGCCGCAGCGTGTTATTATAAGGTCGCAGGCAGCCATAGCCTGGGGCATATTTACATAGCTGCTTACTATGCGTTTGGGGTCGTCCTTTATTTTAATTCCCTGCTTTTCGCAGTCCTCAATATAATTCTCATAGTCCTTATAGGTGCCGTAGGAATGGATATGGTAAACGTCCACCCCCTGGGTCTGATACCATTTGAAGAGCTTTGCGATGTTCTCATTTAATACCTTTGAGCCGAGGCTGCCCCCTGCCGAGAGCACCACCGTGGCGCCGCTCGGTATGCCCAGCTGTTCTCTGGCTTCCTCACGGCTGAGCTTTGAGAACATTCCCCTTACAGGCAGACCTGTTACCACGCATTTTTTGGCTTCGGGGAAATACTTCTGTGACTCCTTGACGGTCATCATCACCACATCTACCTGCTTTGAGAGCAGCTTGTTGGTAACTCCCGCAAAGGCGTTCTGCTCATGAATGGCAGTTTTTATGCCTGCCTTGGCAGCCGCCCTTACTATGGGTCCCGATACATATCCCCCCGTACCCACGACCAGGTCGGGCTTGAAATCTTTAAGGATAGCCCTGCACCTGCTGCCCGACTTTGCAAGGCAGCCCAAAGCATGGAAATTTCTCCTGATATTCTCGCCGTTTATCTTTCTCTGAAAGCCCTCTATCTGCAGCGGCTCAAAGCGGTAGCCTGCCTTTGGCACCAGCCTGGCTTCAAGCTTTTGGGGGTTTCCCACAAAGCAGAACTCCGTATCGGGGTAATTCTTTTTTATTATCTCGGCAATGGCAAGGGCAGGGTTAACGTGTCCTGCGGTGCCGCCGCCTGCAAGCAATACTCTTGGCATGGGGTGTATTCTCTCCTTTTTAACTCAGGTTCATTTTTTTATGTTGCCCTGACGTGAAATATTCAGCAAAATGCCCATTTCGGCGAGCTGTATGACCAGCGCCGTTCCGCCGTAGCTGAAAAACGGCAGGCTTATACCCGTATTGGGGAATGAGTTTGAGGCTACCATGATATTCAAAAATGCCTGAATGCCTATCTGTATGGTTATGCCTGCTGCCACCATCATGCCGAAGCGGTCCTTGGCGTTGCTGGCGATGTAAAAGCCCCTGAGCACGAAGATAACGAACAGCATTATTATAACTACCGCACCCACAAAGCCCAGCTCTTCACAGATTATGGAGAACACAAAGTCATTCTGCGCCTCGGGCAGGTACAAAAACTTCTGCCTTGACTCGCCGAAGCCCAGCCCCGTCCAGCCGCCCGAGCCTATGGCTAACAGTGAGTTGTAGGTCTGGTAGGTAGCTCCCTGGGGGTCAGATGTGGGGTTTCTCCAGCTCTCTATCCTCTCCTGTATATAGCTGAAGCCCGAGCCTGTGAGCAGTATGTAAAGGGCGAACAGCGCAGCCGCAGCCGCACATACGCCTATAAATTTCCAGAAGGTCTTTCTGGGCATACCGCTGACGAACATCATGCTGACGCCGATAATGCCTATTATCATTACCGCCGAAAGGTGTCTTTGCAGCATGAGCACCAGCACCACCATGCCCATTATCACCGTAAAGGGTATGACGCAGTAGCGCCAGTCGTTGAATTTCGGGAAGTTCACCGACATTATATACGCAAAAATGATTATGAACGCGACCTTTAAAAGCTCCGACGGCTGGAACTGCATGGGTCCCAGCTGTATCCATCGGCTGGCGTCCGCCGTTGATGTGCCGAAAAGCGCGGCATAAAGCGTTATGGCATACATTATCAGAAAAAACGCATAGCATATCTTGGTGTTCTGGTAAAAGTGGTAGTCAAGGAAGGATACCCCCGTCATCACCGCCAGACCGATAGCCGCCCAGAGTATCTGCTTTTTTGCGTAGTAATAGCCGTCATCAAAATCGTTGAGGCCCCACGCAAATGAGGCTGAGAACATCATTATAACGCCGAATATGAGCAAAAGCAGTATGAGCACGAGAAAAGGCTTATCAATGCCGCTTTTTACAAATTTAAAATTCAGCTTTTTTCTTGCCTGAGCAACAGGCTGCCTTTTGAGCACGGGGATACGGTTGTTATACACCAGTCCGCCGTCACGCTCACGATATATACCCTTATCAGCCAAACCCTGTTTCCTCCTTATGGCATTATATCAAATAACCAACTTGTTTTCGTAGATCATAAAAGCTATGGCTGCGGCACTTCCCATAAGCTGTATAATGCCGAACAGCCCCATTATTTTATAGTCGCCCCAGCTTACAGCCCTTAAATGCTCGTGCAGAGAAGCACCCTTTAAAAGCAGCTTTTTGGTCTTAACAAACACCGCTCTTTGCAGCACTGCGCATACAGCGTCTATTATCACTGCCGCCAGCGCGAATACCGCCGCCGGCTGCAAGCCCGAGAGCACCATAGCGCTGCACACCGCTCCCCCCAGCACCAGTCCTCCCGACTGACCTAAATATATCTTTGAGGGCGAAATGCTCCACATCAGAAATGCGCCGCAGCTGCCTGCTGTGCAAAGGCACACAAGCTGCGCCGTCTCTCTGCCGCCGTTTACCGAAAAGCCTGCGGCAAGCCCCAGCGAGGCTATCATCACAGACAGTGTGCAAAGCCCGTCTATGCCCGTTTCATGCAAGCCCTTGTGGCAGTCGTGTATCTCCACCGCCGTTATCAGCCCTGTTATGAGCAGCGCATTCACAGGCACCGAAAGCTCCCCCAGCTCTATATAGCCAAGGCGGAAGGGCAGAAGTATCTCTGCGCACCCAAAGCCCAGAAAGTCCAGCAGCCACACAAGTATCATGCTCGATATGAGCTTTACCAAAAAGCGCTTTACAGGCTTTATGCCTATGCCCTGTTTGGTGTCTCTCTGCCTGTCCTCAATTATGCCCATATCCAGCAGCACCGTCAGGTAGATGACCACGCAGAGCAGTGCAAAATGCTCCTTCATTCCAAGCCCTGCCGCTGCGCCGCCCACCGCCAGCCCCATGAGCAGTGTGAGAAATATCACACCGCCGCCGAACCGCGGCTCCGAGCCGTCCTGCTTGAAGCGGTCGCCTATATAAATATCAAATTTTCCTGTTTTTATCCTGCGCACCGCAGGTATCATAACTCTGCCGAAGGCAATGCCTGCGGCAAGCTCGATAAGCAGTATAATGCTTTGTATCTTAGCTTCCAACTATTCCCTCATAAGCTCATATACTTCTTCCAGCTTCATTCCTCTGCTGCCCTTGAAGAGCACCGCGTCGCCCTCTTTAACATTCTCTTTAAGGTACTGCGCCAGCTCCTCACGGGTGTCAAAGTGCTTAGTCTTTTCTCTGTCAAAGCCCTTGTCGCAGGCGCCCTCGATATAGTTTTTTGAATACTCGCCGAAGCAGAGCAGCTCGTCGGCTTTTGAGCCCTTTACATACTCCCCCACAGTCCTGTGGTATTTAGCCGAGTTCTTGCCAAGCTCCAGCATATCCCCCAGCACGCAGTAGCGTTTGCCCTCTGCCTTTGCCTGCGCCAGCACCGAAAGGCCGGCTTTCATGGAGTCGGGGGCTGCGTTGTAGCAGTCAAGGATATAGGTTATCCCCTTTTCTGTGATGACATTCTGTCTCATGCCCTCGGGCTTGAAGGCTGCAAGACCCTTTATTATATCCTCGGGCGGTATATCCAGCACCAGTCCCACGCAGAAGGCTGCCAGAGCGTTTTTAACATTATGCTCGCCGGGGCAGTTTATTTTTGCGTGCAGCCTGCCGCCCTCATAGTTTATATCGAACTCAACGCCGCCGCTCTCTGCGGTTATATTAGTTGCGTAAACATCGCAGTCTTTTTTTGATACCGAGTAATAGTATACCCGTCTGCCCGAATATATTTCAGCCTTGTAAAGCAGCTTGTCGTCCCTGCACAGTATAAGCGGGGCGTCATAAGCCGCGCCGTCAAGTATCTCCAGCTTGGCTTTCAGTATATTTTCCTGCGAGCCCAGGTTTTCGATATGCGAAACGCCGATATTGGTTATAACGCACACCGTAGGTCTGCAGCTCACAGACATTCTTGATATCTCGCCCTTATGGTTCATACCCATTTCGATAACTGCAGCTTCGATGCTGTTATCAAGCCCCAGCAGGGTCTTGGGCATACCCACCTCGTTATTCAGGTTCCCCTGGGTTTTAAGGGTATTGTATTTCTCGCTGACCACCGCGGCTATCATATCCTTGGTGGTGGTCTTGCCCACGCTGCCCGTTACTCCCACAAGGGGTATATTAAATTTATTTCTGTAATAGCCTGCTATATCCAGCAGCGCCTGAGCTGTGGAGTCCACAATAAGGCAGCGTGCGCCCTCCACGGGCTTTTCTGTCACCACTGCCGCAGCCCCCAGCTCCATAGCCTGTGCCGCAAAATCATGGCCGTCAAAATTCGCCCCCTTGAGAGCTATAAACAGCGAGTTTTTCTCTATAGTCCTGGTATCGGTAGACACGCTGCTTATCTCCACATCGGCAGGATATCCGAAGCTGCCGCCTGCTGCCTTGATAATCTCGGATAGCTTTAGCTTTTCCATTATTTTAAGCCTCTTTTCAGATACAGTATATCAGAGCTCCTTTAAAGCCTCTGCCACTACTTCTCTTTCATCAAAGTGTATTTTTACTCCGCCTGCAAGTATCTGGTAATCCTCATGACCCTTGCCTGCCAGCACGATGATATCGTCCTTTTCGGCGTTTTTCACCGCCCAGTGTATGGCTTCTCTTCTGTCTGTTATCCTTATGTATGGGGTGGTCTTGTCTTTAAGACCCTCCAGCACGTCGTTTATTATCTCGTCTGGGTCCTCATTCCTCGGGTTATCCGAGGTCACTATGAGAAAATCCGCATGGTCTGCCGCCGCCGCTGCCATAGGGGCACGCTTGGTGCGGTCCCTGTTGCCGCCGCAGCCGAAAAGGCATTTTACCTTGCCCTTTGAGCTCTCCTTGATAGCGGTGAGCACGTTCACCAGTGCGTCGGGGGTGTGGGCATAGTCACATATCACCGTAAAGTCCCTGCCTGTGGGGACTATCTCAGCTCTGCCCCTTACTCCCTTTATATCGTCAAAAGCCCTGATGGTCTTATCCACGCTGTAGCCCAGCGTTTCCATGCAGGCGATGACCGCCAGTGAGTTTGATACGTTAAAAAGCCCCGGCATGGCAAAAAACACATTATGCTTTGCTACGCCGTCCGAGAACACATAATTAACTCCGCTGGCGCTGAGCAGCACGTCCTCACCCATAAAATCAGCCTTGCCGTTCACCGAATAGGTCTTAACAGGGCAGGGTACCTCTTTAGCATACCTTTTGCCGTATTCATCATCAATATTTATTATCGCCGTATCTGAAATACCAAACAGCAGCTTTTTAGCCTGATAATAATTCTCCATAGTGCCGTGCACGTCAAGGTGGTCCTGGGTGAGATTTGTGAATATGCCCACCTCATAGCGGCAGCCTGCCACTCGCTTCTGCTCCAGTCCCTGAGATGATACCTCCATGACAGTATACTCACAGCCTGCGTCTGCCATTTTTCTGAAAAGCTCATACAGGTCATAGGGCTCGGGGGTGGTCCTTGCGGTCTCAAACACCTCGTCGCCTATCTCGTTCTGGCAGGTGCCTATCAGCCCCACCTTGCGGCCGAAGCTTGTGAGCACCTTTTTTATGACAGTGGTTATGGTGGTCTTGCCGTTGGTACCCGTCACACCTATCAGCCTGAGCTCCCTCTCGGGGTGTGAGAACCATGCCGAGCACAGCAGCGGATAGGCTTCTCTGGTGTTTTTAACGATTATCTGGTTATCAAGCCCCAGGTCTCTCTCTGCTATTATCACCGAGCAGCCCTTTTCTGTCATAGCCCTTGCTGCGTCGTGTCCGTCAAAGGTATTGCCCTTTATGCACACAAACACGTAACCGTCCCTCACCTCAGTACGGTTGTCACTGGTTATGCCTGTTATCTCCATATCAGGCAGGGTCGTTTCAGCCACGCCCTTTATCAGTTCATAAAGCTTCATATCATCATACCTTCTTTGATATTTATTGTTCTGCCGGGAGCTACTGTGATACCACCACCGAGGTGACAAAGCTTACGGTAATGGCTGTGCCCATAGGCACGCTGGTGCCGGGGGAATAGCTCTGGTCGTCCTGTGCGGTAGCTGCTTCCTCCTCTGCGCCCGTTCCGCCTGCTATCAGGTTGAGCCCGTAGGCTTCCAGCACCTCTTTCGCCTGGCTCTTGGTCAGACCCTCTATATTAGGCACGCTCACCTTTTCTATCTCGGTCTTTTCATCGGTGTAGAGGACTACCGAGCCGCCGTGCTCTATCTTTACGGCACTGGGCACCTGTCTGAGCACTGTGTCGCCCTCGCCCTTTACCTTTACCGTCAGACCCAGGTCCTCCAGGGTCTTTTTAGCGTCGCTGAGCTCGTAATACTGAACGCTTGGCACAGTAACGCTGACATTTTCCAGCTCCTCCTCGGTATACTCGGGGAAATAGCCCATGTAAGGCAGCACCTCAGAAAGCACCTCAACGCAAATGGGAGCTGCCACCTGGCTGCCGTAATACTTCTCGCCTGTGGGCTGGTCTACCATCACAAGCATTATTATCTCGGGGTCCTCGGCAGGGGCAAATGCGCAGTATGATGAAACGTAAAGCTCCTCACCGCCTGAGATATCCAGCTTTTGCGAGGTACCCGACTTGCCGCCTATGCTGTAGCCCTTTATGTAGCAGTTTGAGCCCTTCTGACCCTCAACAACGCCCTTTAGTATCTCTCTCATGCTGGCTGAGGTATCCTCCGATATTATCTGTCTTTTGATAACAGGCTCGTTCTTTTTTACAACATTGCCGTTTGAGTCGGTTATGCTGCCCACCACCTGGGGGGTCACCACATAGCCGCCGTTGACCGCTGCGGAAACTGCGGTTATCATCTGTATAGGCGTCACCTTGTTGTGCTGACCGAAGGAAGAAGTAGCTAAGTCCACCGCACCCCTCAGTCCGCCGTTTACGTGGAAGTTATACGAATTTATCTCGCCCGGCAGGTCTATGCCCGAAAGCTCGTTGAGACCGAAGCCGTCAAAATACTTTTCATAATTATCTATGCCCAGCTTGAGACCTATCTGCACAAAGGCAGGGTTGCAGGAGTTGAGCATTGCCAGAGCTAAGTTCTGGGCGCCGTGGTCGCTGGTGGACCAGCAGGATATCTCTCTGTCCTCGACCTGTATCATGGTATTGCAGGAGAAGGTATCGTCAAGGCTGATAGCCTTTTCCTCCAGCGCCGATGAACCTGTGATTATCTTGAACACCGAGCCGGGAAAGTAAAGCTCTGATATCGCCTTATTCTTCCACTGCATACTCCAGGCTTCAAGCTGCTTATCCTGATACTCGCCCGTGCTGTCATCAAGCCCTGCCAGCTCCTCAGCCACCTTGGGGTCGGTTATCTTTGCAGGCTCGTTGGGGTCATAGCTGTAGTTTGTAGCCATGGCATATACCTGACCCGTTTTCGGGTTCATTATTATCGAGCAGAGCCTTTCGGCAGGCTGGTTCTCGTCATAAGCCTTCTGCAAAGCTTTTTCAAGCATATACTGTATATTTATGTCGATATTCAGGTTAAGGCTGTTGCCGTCCTGGGCGTCATAGCTCTGCTTATACCTGTAGGGTATCTCGTTGCCGTCCTTGTCGGCGGCGGTGATAACTCTGCCGTCAACGCCCGAAAGGTAGTCGTCATAATAAGCTTCAAGCCCGTAGATACCGTTGCCGTCATAATCGGTATGACCCAGCACATTGGCTGCCAGCGAGTTCTGGGGGTATACTCTTCTGGTGGTGGGGTCTCCCCTGACGCCGTCGATCTGCAGATCGGTGAGCTTGTCGTTTATCTCGTCTCTCAGGGTCTTTTCGACCTCTTTTTTCAGTATGATATACTGGCTGGTGGTATCGGTCAGCTTATCCCTCACATCGGCAGTCTCCATCTCCAGCTTCACCGCCAGAAATTCCACCAGCTCGTCAAGGGTCTCGTCACTGTTTTTTGCTTTTTCGAGCTTCGCCTGATACTCCTCCACCTTTTCGGGGTCGTCCTCTGATGCGATAGCGCCCTTCAGCTCCTCTATCCAGTCGTCTCTGCCTTTCAGCTGAGTTTCCAGCATAACGGGGTCAACATAAATGGTATACACCGTAGCGCTCTGCGCCAGAACATTGCCCTTTGAGTCGTAGATAGTGCCCCTTGAAGCCCCCACCACGGTAGACCTCAGCTGCTGGGAATTTGCCAGCGACTGCCACTTTTCGCCCTCCTTGATAGAGACTTTATATATGCCCCATATCATGTAGATGAGCAGCGCCAGAACAGGCAGACACAGCCATATATTCAGCCTTGTTTTCATTTTCGCACTTGGCTTGTCGGTCATAAAAAATCTCCCTCTCGCACATAATTCTGATACAATTACCTCAAAATTATGTCATTTACGCCAAAAATCTGCTTACAAAATAATAGAACAAGAAAGCTAAGCACAATTTCTTGTCCCTAACTTTCCTTACAATTGTATTGCACTAAAGTCCCAGATATTCCTTAGCGGAATCCACCCAGTGCTTTATTTTTACAAAAACGTCGTCGCTGTCCTCCTGCTTGACCTCCACCACCGAGGGGGTGTCCACCTCGACGTATTCTATCTGAGATTTATCCAGCTTCTGGAGCCCCAAGTTGTTCTTGGCATACTCCTCCACCTTGGTCATATTCATTCTCTCAGCCAGCTCCGACTGCAGGCTTACATTTTCATTTTCCAGCTGTGTCAGCTCGCTCTCCAGCTCCGCCCTCTGGGTATAAAGGCTGGATATTTCCACCTTGCCGAAGATAAGCGACGCCAGCAGCGCCAGTGCCACGGTTATAAGCAGCGACCAGCCTGCCGCCGACCTTTTGCTTACTCCGCCCGAGGCGGCTGCCGCAGTTACGTTATGTTCTATTTTAGGCTCCGATACCGCCTGCTCCTCCTGCTCGGTCAGGTCGAGAGCCAGATTATCGAGGCTGTGGACATTTGCCATTTATATCAACACCTTATTGTTAAAGCAAGACGTATCCTCATTCTTCGTCCTGCATCAGTCATCTATCTTTTCTATTATCCTGAGCTTTGCGCTGCGGCTGCGGTTGTTTGCAGCCAGCTCCTCCTCGGCGGGCTCAATGGGCTTGCGGTTCACAAGTCTGCCCCTGGGAGTTTTTCCGCATACGCACACGGGGAAATCAAGGGGACAAACACAGCCCCTGCAGAAGCTTTGAAATCTCTGCTTCACCAGCCTGTCCTCCAGCGAGTGAAAGGTTATTATACACAGCCTGCCGCCGATGTTCAGCGCGTCAAAGGCTTTGTCAAGGGCTATGCTGAGATGTTCAAGCTCGCTGTTGACCTCTATCCTTATCGCCTGAAAGGTCTTTTTGCAGGGGTTTTTCTCCCTTCTCACCTTCTGGGGCACTGCCGATTTTATTATCTCAGCCAGCTCCAGCGTAGTTTCAACAGGCTTTTCCTGCCTTTTCTCAACTATCCTCTTGGCAATGCTGCGTGAGAATTTCTCCTCGCCGTACTCAAAAATTATTTTCGAGAGCTGCTCATACCCGTAACCGTTTACAACGTCCTTGGCAGAGAGCCCCTCGCCGCTCATTCTCATATCCAGCGGTGCGTCATTATGGTAAGAGAACCCTCTCTCGGCATTATCCAGCTGATAGGAGCTCACCCCAAGGTCCAGCAGTATACCGTCTGCGCCGCTCACGCCAAGCTCAGCCAGTATATCGTCGATCTCGGAATAATTTCCCCTGACCACCTGTGCAGGCAGCCCTGCAAGCCTTTGCTCTGCGGTCTTTACCGCCTCGGGGTCTCTGTCAATGGCTATCAGCCTGCCCTTTTGGGGGTCAAGCCTTTTTGCTATCTCAGCGGAATGTCCCGCACCGCCTGCGGTACCGTCAACATAAATGCCCTCGGGCTTTATATCAAGCCCCTCTATACATTCATCAAGCAGCACCGAAACGTGCTTAAATTCCATCAGAAATCAAGTCCTTCCAGAGCGTCCATGAGCTCGTTGTCATCAATATCGCTGTTAAAGCTCTCCCAGCGTTTTCTGTCCCAGATCTCGCACCTGTCGGAAACGCCCACCACAACGACCTCTTTTTCAAGCCCTGCTATCTCTCTCAGCGCCTGGGGTATCAGTATCCTGCCCTGCTTGTCCGCTTCCACCTCGCTCGCCCAGCCTGTGAAGCTTCTTTGCAGCTTTCTCGCCTTAGCCATTGGCAGAGCTCTCAGCTTATCCGTCTTCACCCTGAACTCCTCGGGAGAATACACGAACAAACAGCCGTCTATACCTCTTGTCACGATGAACCGCTCGCCCAGCGTCTCACGCAGCTTTGCAGGAAAGCTCATTCTTCCCTTGACGTCCATCGACTGATTATATGCGCCCATCAGCATATTTTCAGACAAGCCGTTCACCACCCGTACACTGTTTTTGGGATAAAGTGCGCACTGTTATGGAAAATTTGACACTTATTCGCACTTTTTACCACCGTATTTATTATACACTATATAAATAAAAAATGCAACTGTAAATTTTCCCAAACTCGTCGGTCAGGAGGTAAAATTATTGGACTTTTTGCTCTGTGTCGGCTCTGCGGGTGCGGTATTTGTAACTTTTAGAGCTTTATTTGTAACCAAGCTGTAATTTGTGAATTTTTTATAAACTTTACCCGACCACAACATATAGTGATTTTGACCTCTTTCGGGGCGGATATTTAGATGAAAAATTTACATAAATTTACATAGAAACTTAGTTTTGCTCATTCTCAGCCGACTCACGGCTTTCTGTTGTACTATTATTGTACCACAACTACTGGTATTCGTCAATAGGTTTTTAAAAATTTTCCACCAAATACAGAAAATATTATCAAGCCGCACCGTCTTATGGGGACAAATGCCGTTTTAAAAAAAATTGTGTCTTTGTTGGTTAAAAAATGGTTACGCTTTATTTTAGTTAATTTAGTTAATTATTACAAAAATGACAAAATCACGCCCGGGCATAAAAACAGCCCGACCGCAGGCGGTTTTAGGGCAAATAATCAGCCTTTGCCGCCCCGATCGGGCATTTTCGTTGATTTTTGTTGTCAAATTGCACAAAAGAAATATCCCTCAAATCAATTTTTGATTTTCTCAGATACAAAATGACCGGAGACAAGACCAATACACGCCTGCGACGAATTTAAAATTTCGTCCCATTTGCAGGCACATTTTTCTTGCTTCTTGCTTCTATTTTCTTGCTTCTGGAAATATCAGCAGATCCTGGGCAGCAGCTCTCCCCCGGGCTGTGGCAGCAGCGTCTGTGAGCCTATTTCCGTCTCCATGACCACCTTGCCCTTGTTTTCCTCGGTAACTCTGCCGATAATGGCAGCATTCTTAGAATATTTGCCCTTGTGCAGCTGCTCCACTATCTTTTCGGCGTGCTCCTCTGGGGCGAATATCACCAGTCTGCCCTCGCAGGCGAGATACAGCGGCTCAAGTCCCAGCATACCGCAAACGCCCTTGACTCTTTCGTCAACTGGTATTTTCTCGGCGTTGAGAGCTATCCCCACATCGCTCTGCTCTGCTATCTCATAAAGCACAGTGCCCACGCCGCCCCTGGTGGCGTCTCTGATAACGTGGATATCGCCGGTGACCTCATAAATGCTTTCCACCGTGCCCCAGAGCGGTGCGCAGTCGCTGTCAACATCGGCTTCAATGCCGAACTCGTCACGGGCAAGCAGAATGGTGCAGCCGTGTCTGCCCACATCGCCTGTAACTATTATGGCGTCTCCCGGCTTTGCAAAGGTGCCTGAGGTATGGGCATTATCCATTATCCTGCCGATACCCGTGGTGGTTATGAACACCTTATCCACCTGACCCTTGCCAGCCACCTTGGTATCCCCTGCAACTATCTTAACGCCTGCTTCGGCTGCGGTCTTTTCCATAGCGGCGGCTATCTCCTCCAGCTTATCAAGGGGGAAGCCCTCCTCGATGACGAATGCGCAGGTCATGTAAAGGGGCTTTGCACCCATGCATGAAAGGTCGTTGACCGTTCCGCATATGCTGAGCTTGCCGATATTTCCGCCGTTGAACTCAAAGGGCGAAACTATAAAGCCGTCGGTGGTAAATGCCAGCCTGCCCTCGCCGATATTCAGCACAGCAGCGTCGTCTGCCGTAAACTCAGGATTTGAAAAGTGAGCCTTGAAAACCTTTGCGATAAGCTCACTGGTCTGCTTTCCCCCTGCACCGTGGGCAAGGGTAACTGTTTTATTTGAACTCATGTTGATATTCTCCTTATTTTTGATGTTAGGGTCTTAGTGCGCCTTAACGGTCTTAGTTATACTGATAATAAGCCGAGCAAGCGCCCTCTCCCGATACCATGCAGGCGCCTACGGGGTGCTCGGGGGTGCATACCTTGCCGAACACCTTGCAGTCTGAGGGCTTGCACTTGCCCTGCAAAACGTCTCCGCAGCGGCAGGCAGGGTTGGGCTTGCCCTTTATAACAGGCATATCATACTTTTTCCTTGCGTCAAACGCTGCGTATCCCTCACGCAGCTCCATGCCCGACATGGGTATCACTCCCAGACCTCTCCACTCGCTGTCGCAGGGCTGCATCACCTTTTCTATGAGCTTCTGCGCAGCAGGGTTGCCCTCTGCCTTTACTACCCTGGGGTAGCAGTTTTTAAAGAAAGGCTCGCCGCTCTCCGAGAGCTTCAATATCACAGCCAGCGCCGTCAGCAGCTCCCCTGCGGTAAAGCCTGCAACTACTCCCGAAACGCCCTTTTCTTTCAGCTCCTCACAGATCTGCGTGCCTGTTATGGCGTTGACGTGACCGGGGTAGAGGAATGCGTCTGCGCTGCCCTCCAATGCGGCATAGGCATTGGGCATGGTCTTGTTTGCGGTGAGCAGCGAGAAGTTTTCAAGCCCCTCTTTTTTTGCGGTCTCGGCAGCAAGGCAGGCTGAGGGTGTGGTGGTCTCAAAGCCAACAGCTAAAAATACCACCTGCTTGTCAGGGTTTTCCCTGGCGTAGTCAACAGCGTCCAGCGGCGAATACACGGGCTTTATCTGCGCCCCCTCTGACCTTGCCCCTGCAAGGCTCATTTCAGTACCAGGCACTCTTATAAGGTCGCCGAAGGTGCATATCACGCAGTTTTTTTCCAGCGCAAGCCAGCAAGCCTCGTCGATAAAGCCCACAGGGGTGACGCACACGGGGCAGCCCGGACCCGATATAAGCTCAACATTCTCAGGCAGCAGCTTTCTTATGCCCAGCCTGAATATCTCATGGGTATGTGTTCCGCAGACCTCCATAATGCGCAGCTTTCTGCCGCTGTATGAGGTCACTATATCCTTGGCGGTCTTTACGCTATCGTTCATATCACGCTCTCCATTACATCGTCGTATTCTTCTTCATCGCTCTGGGTAATTTTTGCTATAGCCACACCTGCGTGCACCATAACATAATCCCCCGGCTCCAGCTCCTCCAGCAGATCGGCGCTTACCTCTCTTTTAGCTCCGCTTGCGTCTATCAGGGCTGTACCGTCCTTAACGCTTACTACTCTTGCAGATAATCCAACACACATGATAAATACCTCCATATTGTTTTAAGTTTCAGTTTTTCTCATTCTGCCGCTCACCGCATAGTGAGCAAAGTCTATAAACTCGCCGCCAAAGCCCTTAACGGCACGTTTAAGGGAAATATCCCCTATTATCACATCAAAGCCGCCGCCCATAACAAGCTCGGTGAACTGCTCCTCACCTGTTATATGGGTATCATTTTCCTGCATTAGCTCCTCGATCATATCGAACCAGCTGGCGCATATCACCTCACAGCCGCTTATCCTGTCACGCAAGGCATTTGCAGCTATCTGCTGGTGAACTATCAGCACCTTTTTGTCTCTCAGCTCGCCTGCTTTTTTCAAAAGCTCTTCATCGAGTATGGGATAGCCCGTTTTACAGGGTATGCCGAAGCGCTCGCCCATAAGCCTTGCAGCCTTTATTCCCGAGGGTGCTATAACCAGCAGCTCCTCACAGGCTGATAGGTTTATTATATCATCAAGTCCGCTGTCCATGCCGAAGCAAACTACCTCACGCCAGCCCTGCTCTTTAAGGCTTTTTATGATAGGTCCTGCCTCAGTCAGCCCTGTGTTCAAAGGGGTAGCGCCGATAACTCCCAGCCTGCCCTTGACGGTGGGGAGCTTATCCACGGCGAACTCCTCAAACAGCTTAAAATAAGCCTCCTGCTCGCCCCTGTCGTAGAGCTTTGTGCCGTCGCAGGCAACGGTTATGCAGGGAAGCCCTGTTTTTTTCTCGCTCATTCTTTTGAGCGCCTTATAGTCGGTGGCTATCACCGCAGGCACGGGGGTCCCCACAATGGCGGTGAACTTAGCGTCCACCTGTTCGCAGACCCTTGCCAGCTTTTCCACCAGCTTGTCATCACGCCCCAGTATAGCGTCCATATCCCTCAGCCCTGCACTGAACAGCGCCGAGCTTTTCTCAAACCACCTGGGCTCGTCAAAGCCGCACACATTGCCTGCGCAGCCGCCTGCGTCACATATCACCGTTATGCCCCCCAGCTCGTAAAGCACCGAGCAAGCCCCCGAGTCATCGGGCGCCGGTGGGGAGATGTATTTCAGTAGCTTTTTCATGTTTGCTGATGTCCTTTCAGTTACGGGCGCTTTCAGATATCAAAGCTGCCTTTTTGTGCTCAGACACTTTTTTTGGCAATTGATATTATCCTCATTGCGTCCTTTGAGTCTATTTTTCCGTCGTTATTCACATCGCCCGAATACACACGGTATGGGTCAAACATAAGCTCTTTTTTAGCATATCTTACCGCAAGCATCGCGTCCTTGGTATCCACTTTAAGGTCACGGTTGATATCCCCTGCTTCAAGTATCCATACTGTGAGCTCCCGCTTTCCGAAGTAGCCGTCCTTGCCCTCAACACACACACTAAAGCTGCCGGGGTTTTTGTTATCCCCCTCATAATAGAGGTCATAATCTCTTCCCTTTACCAGCAGATTTTCTGCTGCGTCTGTCAGTATGACCTCAGGCTCTTTGGCTTTGTTATCATAAAAATACTGATAATAACGGCGGATATCTTCCTTGTAATCAAGCGTCACCGCACCCGCTGCGATATCATTGGCATACTCATACCCTGCACCAAGGCTTTTAAGATGATCCTCGGCATAGCTGCCCTTATAGCAGCATATTGTGCCGCCGTCAGGGTCGGTCTGCTCCTGAGGGAAAGCATTGCTGCCGATATATGTGAGAGACCTCGGCAGTATGATATCTCCTATCGACCTGCAGCCTGCAAAGGCACTATCGCCTATGCTTTCAAGACCCTCGGGCAGAATGTATCTGCCTATTATCCTGCTTTTGCCGTTATCAGAAGATGTATCATAATCAAAATTGTTCATCATATCCGTACAGTCCTTAAAAGCCTCATTACCTATGCTTTTAAGGTTTTTGCCAAAACGGATATCAGTTAAACTTTTACAGCCGCTGAATGCCCTGTCGCCTATGCCTGTGACAGTATCGGGGATATAAACGTCCCAGAAATTGCTCTCCCCTGCAAAAGCGCCCTCGCCGATGGCTGTTACGGTCACGCCGTTTATCTCCTCGGGTATCCTCAGGTCAATGGGCGGCTGGTAAATGCTTATGCCTGTAATGGTAAGTGTATTGCTGCTGTTTAATTGCGCATATATATCACACACATCATCGTCGTGAAAAACATATCTGTTTTCATCGGCAGCCGCTGTTATCTCATATCCGTCAGAGATCATATCTCCCACAGGTGCGGCAGCCGCACCGAAGGTGAGAACAACAGCGCACAGCGCTGATATAAGCTTGGTTTTTTTCATCGTCATCTGCTCCTCTGTAATTCTTTATAATTATTTTCCCGATGCCGTATCCAGCGCCTCAAACAATTTTATCACCCCGTCATACCCGAAGGGCTGGGCTTCGTCGTTAAGATCCACCCCCCTGATATCCTTGTGGTAATACCTTGCGTCATTGCCTATCACCATATCTATATCGCCCTCACGCTCATACCCCAGCATGGTGGGTGAAAGGTTTGAATATATTTTAGTATCGGGTGAGAGCTGTGCCAGCTTTTTGATGAACACAAAGTTGCGCTCCCCCACCGTGCCGTATATCTCACTGACCTTAAAGCCGTACTCAGTAAGCGCCAGCGATAGCTCAAAGCTGTCGGCATTTACGCACTCGCCCACCGCAAAGGTCAGCTCACCGTGCTTTGCCTTAAAGGCTTCTATAGTGCTTTTGGCTTTTTCGTAGTATTGGCTGTCATCAAGCTTTGCCCCTATCGCCTGACCCAGCAGGCGGTACTGGTTTCGTATCTTATCAATGCGGTACATTCTCACCAGCTCTATAAAGGGTATGCCCAGCCTTGCTTCCAGGTCCTGTGCCGCATATCTGGCTTCGGGGTTTAAAACCAGGTTGAAGTTTGCCCTTGAAAGCTCCTCATACTCTTCAAAGGTCTTACACCTCGCCAGCTCCCTCACCTTTTTAATGCCGGCCGAGCCCAGCAGCTCGTATATCTCGCTTGAGTCATACATAGGTGCGAAATACCCCATAAGGTTGCACTCGTTAGATATCCTTTTCTGCGGTTTCAGCAGCGAGTACACCGACCTTCTCACCCCTGCCATTGGCGGCAGGCGCTTTTCTCTGGTCAGCGCATACATATAGGCAGGCACCGTTGGCACTCCTGCGGCTTCCTCGCACTTGCGGCACACCCTTTCCATATCCGTTCCCAGCAGGGCGTCAACGCAGGTTATGCATATCATCACCGCCGAGGGGGTATAGTCAAGCTCACCGCAAAGCTCCTTCACCGCCTTAGGTATCTTTGTAAGATGTCTGCCTGTGACGATATCGGTATCGTCAAGCAGCAGGTAGAAAAATCTCTCGTTATAGCCCAGCTCGTTGAGCAGCGCAGTATTTCTCCCGCAGCAGCCCGGGGCTACCAGCAGCATCACCGACCCCGGCACTGCAAGCCCTGCCCTTTTAACGCCGAACCCCTTTGCACCCGGTGAGTTGAAATCCAGCGTGGCAGGCGAGCTGTATATCATATGCCTTGATGAAACAAGCTCGTCGGGGACATTCTCAAACCCTGCCCCTGCCAGCTCCCCGGCTGTTATATAAAACGCTTTATTCATTATCATTATCCTCTTCGATAAGCTTTTTTGCAAGAGCTAAAAACCGCTGTGCAGCCTCGCACCGGGGGTCGCCCTCAATAACGGTCTTGCCCATGTCCTCGCACCTGATTATATCATCAGACCTGGGAATGTCCGCGGCTATTTCAAGTCCTGCTTTTTCGGCAAAGGCTCTCACCTTTTCCTCCTCGTTCTCGACGCTGCGGCGGTTCATTATAATGCCCCTTACCTTGGCGTAGCTGCGGTCCTCGAAATTTTTAACGGCGCTGTTTATGTTATTAGCCGCATAAAGCGCCATTTTCTCTCCCGAGGTAACTATCAGCACCTGCGAGGCGTAGCCCTCTCTGATAGGTGCGGCAAAGCCGCCGCAGACCACATCTCCCAGCACGTCGTAGAGCACCACGTCGGGCTTGAAGCGCTCAAAAAGCTCCAGCTCTTCCAGCAGGCTGAAGGTGGTTATTATCCCTCTGCCTGCGCAGCCCAGCCCGGGGGTAGGGCCACCCGTTTCGATACAAAGCACACCGCCGAAGCCTGTTTTTGATATCTCGTCAACAGATGTGGGCTCGTCGTCGTGCTCCCTCATATAATCCATAACGGGCATAACAGGCGTGCCCCCCAGCAGGTTCATGGTGGAGTCCGCCTTGGGGTCGCAGCCTATCTGTATAACTCTTTTACCCAGGCTTGCGAATGCCGCAGCCAGGTTTGCGGTGCAGGTGGATTTACCTATACCGCCCTTGCCGTACAAAGCTAATTTTATCATTCAAAGATCTCTCCGATCGGTTTATTTATAAGGTCAAGCGCCTTTTTCTGATAACATCTTCCCGAAAATGCAAAGTGGGGCGTTTCAAAAAACTCTGCGTTTTCAGGTGAGATATACCTGTACATAGGGTCAGCGGCAACGCCGTCTGTCCCGCCGCCGTTAAGGGCTTTTTCTATGTCCTCCTCGGCGGATATATCAAGGTCGCCCTTTGCCAGCAGGCTGATATCCGTATCAAGGGGACATATGACCCTTGCATATCTTCCCATATCCATGGTAAACGCCGCTGCCAGCGAGCCTGCAAAAATGCTCTCGCCTATTACCTGCACGCCCTCTTCATCGGTCCTTCTGTCGGCGCAGGTATAAAGGCTCTGCTGCTCCTGCACTGCCAGCCACAGGTTCTCGGCGAGCTTTTTTGAAAACCTCCTGCCCACAGGCACGCCGCAGACATATGGTATGCCGAATTTTCTGTTCATATACTGTGCGGCTGCCAGTCCCGAATAGGATATGACCAGGTTTACCCTTGCCGCCGCCGCTTTTGAGATGTCGGAAAGCTCCGACCCCATAGCAAGGCATGAGACAAGCTCAAAGCCGTACTCCGCCAGCCATTCTTTTATGGAGTTTATGGTGCCCTCAGCCGAAAAATCCAGCGGCATAGCTCCCAGAATGTTGACACCCATCTTAGTCCTCTCGGTCGGCTCCTTAACAAACTCTTTTACTATTTCAAGAAAAGCCTGTGAAGCCCCTTTGAGGTAAGAGTGTGTGCCGTTGGTCCTAAGCCCGAAGGTCCTTACTCCCGACCGTCTTTGGACCTCCTCGGCGATAGCCTCAAAATCGACCCCCGTCATCATTGGCATTGGCGAGCCGCACAGGGCTATAAAGTTAGGTGCAAGGTCCTTAGCCGCCGACACGGTATCTCTTATGAGCTTTTCATCATCGCCCATTATGGCGTCCATCTCGGTCAGCGCCGAAATAAATATCCTTGATTTTTTATCGTACCACCTCGGCTCGTCATGGGTGGAATATGTGGAGTTGCACCCCGACGCATCATGCACCACGGTCATGCCCCCCAGCTCATAAAGAGCCGAGCACACCCCCGAGGTATCCGCCGCATAGCATGGTATTATTTTTGATGTATTCTTCATATCGTTACTCTTTCTTTTGCGCCTTGAGCTGGGTGGCTCCGCCCCCGCCCTGACTGCGTCGAGGGCAACCCCTGCAAGCCGTCTGGCGCCCGGCTTGACCCTGCGCTTTAATTCGCTACCTGTTTGTCCGTATGGTGACCATCGTGCCGCTTGGTTTACTGCTGTTCATCGCCGCACTTTTTTAAGTCTGTTTTTGGCTGCCGCAACGGAAGAAACTGATTTCGTTCCTACTTCTTTTGAGCCAGATATCGCACGCTCTTTTGTGCCTTGAAAAACGAACAATATTCGCCTTATCTTCAAAGTCGGAAAAAAGCCGTTCTTGCTTCTTGCCTCTGACCTCTTGCTTCTAGCAGCAGCTTGCGCACCCCCAGCCCTTATGCTGTATAACTGTTCTTCTGTCCTTGGTATATGCGTTTGCGTCGGTCATCATCGCAAGCAGCTTTCTTATGCCCGAAAAGCCGTAAAAGCCGCCGTTCTGCACTACGTCAACAAAGTTATCGGTGGCGAAGTAGTACGCCGCTTTCTGTCCTACTGCAAGTATTTTCTCGCTCCTGCCCTCGGCAGAATAGAGCATATTCACATTCAGTGCCGAGTATATCTCTGTCTCGGGGCGGTTTTCTTTGAGCCAATTGTAATCGTCAAGCTCCTCGCCGCTCACCGTATCGGTGATGATATATCTCAGGTTGAAGCCGTGCTGACTGAGAACTCTTGCGAACTCAAAGGGTCTTGTCACCGCTGTAAGATCCACGGCAACGGGTATATCTCCTATATTATTCAGCGTGCTCTCAAAAGCCTGCTCGGTCAGTGCTGCTTCATCATCAAGCTCCGGCAGCTCAGCGCCTATGGCGTTGCACAGCTTTTTATAGTTCTCCCTTATCCTGTCATAGTCAAAGCTGTTGGGGAGATAAAGGTGCTTTGCTCCCAAGCGTTTTTCAAGCTCCTCGCCTGCGTTGAAGGCGGTGGGCAGGTAGGTTATGTTCACCGCACTTTCAGCCATTGCAAGGTATTCCTCATAGCTTTTGCACATGGTCAGGTCTTTGAGCTCACAGCCGCTGTTTTTTATTATCCTGACCAGCTCCGACTCCTCATCGGTAGCCCTGTCGTTGCCGATAATGCTCACCGAGCGTTTATTGAGGGGCAGGGGTGACAGCGCGTCATACAGCTGCATTCTCATTTTAGCGTCGGGTGAGATGGTCTTTCTCATGGTGGGGGTCATGTAGCAGTCGGTAAAATGTATATCGCTGTACCGCCTGCTCAGCTCCTCAGTTATCGCCGTAAAATCGCAGCCTGCAAAAAGGTGTATGCAGCTTAAAAACAGCAGCACGTTCCTCGGCTTTTTACCCAGCCTTTCGATAATATCGCAAACGCCCTCGATCATGTTGCTTTCCAGCGTTCCGTCAAACATATCGCTCTCGCTGACTGATATCCAGCTGAGGCGGTCTATGGCGTTCATCTCGGCTGCGGTGAGTATAACACCTCTCAGGCAGCCGTAGGCACAGCAGAATATCTGGTGCGCCTCGGGTATCAGCATACCCGTGTGGACTATGTTCCACACACCTCTTGCAGGGGGGTTATATTCCAGTCCGCCTGCAAAAAGCTCATTCGGGTCTGACTGTGATATCTTCACCATGGGGGCTCTGTCATATTCGTTTACCGCTTTAAGCATTTTTGTCACCCTCTGTACAAATGGCAAATATCCTTTCTGCCGCAGCTTCAAGCTGTTTTGCGGCAGCGCTTTCGGGGCAGTGGGTCACCACCGTCACGCCCTTTTCCTCGGCGGCAGGTATATCGGCACTGCGGTCTATCTCGGCGATAATTTCGGTATCGAAGTCCTTGGCAAGCTCCTTGACTTTTTCCTCCTCGCCCTCAACATCACGGCGGTTGAGTATTATACCGCCCAGTGACGCATAACCTCTGTCCTTGAAGTTCTCCACCGCCATGCAGATATTGCCTGCGGCATATCTGGACATCTTCTCACCCGAGGTGACTACGAAGACCTTATCCGCATAGCCCTTTCTCATGGGCATTGAAAATCCTCCGCAGACCACGTCGCCCAGCACGTCATAGATAACTGCGTCGGGCTTGTATCTTTCATAAGCGCCCAGGCTTTCCAGCGTTTCAAGGGCATTTATTATACCCCTGCCTGCGCAGCCCAGCCCCGGCACGGGGCCCCCTGCCTCAACGCAGAGCACGCCGCTTTCGCTTTTGCAAACCACATCGTCAAGGGTCAGCGCCGAGCCTTTTTTTCTTAAAAGCTCCAGCACCGTTTCTATCCTGCTGCCCCCGTGGAGCAGTGAGGTGGAGTCCGCCTTGGGGTCGCAGCCTATCTGTATCACCGTAAGCCCCTTTTTAGCCAGTGCCGCCGAAATATTGCAGGCAGCGGTGGATTTGCCAATGCCGCCCTTACCGTATACCGCAAATTTGATCATTGCTCATAATCTCCTCTTGAAATATCTATCTCATAGCCTATCGACTTCATGCGTCTTTCAAGGCAGCCCCTGCACTGTGCCGACTCATCGCCTGTGCAGATCTTGTTATCGTAAAGCATATACTTTTTCCTCACCGCCGTGGGCGAAAGGTTAGGCATTATAACATTTGCCCCCGAAAGCACACCCTGCTCTCTGCCCCGCGGGTCGATAGTTCCCAGTGCGGTGGTGGCAGGCAGCAGCACGCTTGGCAGCATTATCCTGCAAAGGCTCAGCAAAAACAGCGTCAGCTCATATGAGCCCTTGGGCATATCCTTAAAGGGAGTATCCTTATGGGGCAAAAACGGTCCTATGCCTATCATATGGGGCTTGAACTCTGCAAAAAAAGCCATATCCTCCGCCAGACATTCAGCCGTCTGGTAAGGTGAGCCCACCATTATGCCTGCCCCCGTCTGATATCCCAGCTCTTTGAGCTGCCTTAAACACTCCATTCGGTGCTCAAATGACATCTCCTCGGGGTGCAGCTTCTGATAATGCTCCTTATTTGCAGTCTCATGCCTCAGCAGATATCTGTCCGTCCCTGCGTCCCTTAGGGTCTTATACTCCTCATATTCCAGCTCCCCCAGCGAAAGGGTCACCGCACAGTCGGGGTGAGCTTTTTTAATGGCTCTCACCAGCTCAGCCAGTCTTTCGGCGGTGTAGGTCTTATCCTCGCCGCTTTGCAGCACAAAGGTGCGAAAGCCTATATCATAGCCCTCATCGCAGCAGGCAAGTATCTCCTCATCTGTCAGCCGATACCTCTGGGCGCAGCTGTTTGAGCGCCTTATACCGCAGTATATACAGTCGTTTTTGCAGTAGTTTGAAAACTCGACTATGCCCCTTATAAATATCTTATTGCCGTATTTTTTTAGACTGAGCTCTCTTGCAAGCTGTGCCGCATAAGCTCTGTCATCTTCATCATACTCATTAAAAACACAGACCCACTCGTCCTTGCCGAGCTGCTTATCCGTGTTAAGCTTATCAATAAGAGCTTTTACCTTTTCACCCATAATT
Organism: uncultured Ruminococcus sp.; assembly: GCA_937894495.1. GTDB lineage: Bacteria > Bacillota > Clostridia > Oscillospirales > Ruminococcaceae > Hominimerdicola. The sequence continues at coordinate 41,400 of CALCRR010000143.1, forward strand.
TATCCTCTTTTATATACTCGCCTCTGTTTCAAAATATCCATTAGATTTGTGCAGAAATAAATTTTATCAAGGCACACGACCGCAGGCTTACTGACGTAAGTCAAGGGAGTGTAACGCAGAGAAAATTTATTTTTGTGCAAAGATAATGGATACTTTGGAGCAGAGGGGAGTATAAATGCCAAAACATCAAATATCTATCCCCAGCGGCTTTACGCTCCGCTTCAGTATACCGTTCATATAGGCTATGGCTATGCCGTAGTTGGTCACAGGCACGCCGCTGTCCTCGGCGCACTTCATGCGGTAGTTCATCTCTCTGCTGCCCAGCATACAGCCGCCGCAGTGTATCACCAGCCCGTACTCTTTAAGGTCGTCGGGAAACTCTCTGCCCGAGGTCAGGTTTATCTCAAAGTCCTTACCCGTGTATTTTTTTAGCAGCCTGGGCAGCTTTACACTGCCTATATCCTCGCACTGCCTGTGGTGGGTGCAGCCCTCGGATATCAGTATGCGTGCGCCGTTTTCAAGCCCGTCAATAGCCTTAGCGCCCCTCACCGCCATATCGAGATAGCCCTTGTATCTCGCCATAAGTATTGAAAATGAGGTCAGCGGTATATCCTCGGGAGTTACCGCATTCACCTTGGCAAACGCCTGGCTGTCGGTTATTACTATATCGGGCTTTGGCGAAAGCTTGCTAAGATAGTCCTCCAGCTCCGTCTCCCGACAGGTCAGCGCCGCCGCACCGCATTCCAGCAGGTCTCTTATCACCTGCTGCTGGGGCAGTATCAGCCTGCCCTTGGGGGCTGCCTTGTCGATGGGTATGACAAGCACCGCAATATCCCCCTGCCTGACTATATCTCCCACCAGCATACGTGTCTGCTCCTGCACCTGAACAAGGCTTGCTGTTCTTTCACGAAGCTGGTGTATATTTTTCTTTTCCTTGGCGCTCACATAAAAGCCCTTGTCGCTCTGCTGGGGTATCTCTTCAAGCAGGTCGCACTTGTTTTTAACTATTATGTAAGGTATGTTCTTTTTCTCAAACAGTTTGATAAGCTGCGCCTCGCACTCTCCCTGCTCCTTAGTGCAGTCGGTCACCAGCACGGCGATGTCTGTTTTGTTGAGCACCTGAGAGGTCTTTTTTACCCGAAGCTCCCCCAGCTCACCCTCGTCATCGTAGCCGGGAGTGTCGATTATCATAACAGGTCCCAGGGGCAGAAGCTCCATAGCCTTATAAACAGGGTCGGTGGTAGTTCCCGGTGTGTTTGATACCACTGCCAGCTCCTGATTTGTAAAAGCATTTACCACACTTGATTTTCCCGCATTTCGCCTGCCGAAAAAACCGATATGCACTCTCTCGCCGCCGGGCGTATCGTTAAGTCCCATAATATCACTCCCATTTAGGGTGTGTTGACACTAAGCCTAACACACGTCTTTTTGGATATTTTTGT
>CALCRR010000144.1 GCA_937894495.1 uncultured Ruminococcus sp.
CCCGAGCCGGGGAGGTGTCACGCAGTGACAGAGGGGCTGACCGACAGACCAGCCCCTCTGCGCTTTTGCGCCTTGATATTTTTTGTTTTTGCCTGCGCCTTTCCGGCAAGGTTTAATTGGGGGAGCAATACTGACCTCTGTTGTATATTTACAGCAGAGGTTTTTAACAGTTATTGACTTTCGTGCGGTAGTTTGATATAATATACCCATAGGGTGATCTGTAAATAAAAAATGAGGTTTTGACTATGACTATACGTAATGCCAGCATAAAAGATCTTGAAGCTGTGGCTGCTGTGGAAAGAATGTGTTTTCCTGCGGCGGAAGCTGCCCCTAAGGAGGAGCTTGAAGAGAGACTGAAATATTATCCCGATCATTTTCAGCTTGCTTTTGACGGTGATAAGCTTGTAGCCTTTGTTGACGGCTTTGTTACCGACGAGAGCGACCTTACCGATGAGATGTATGAAAATGCTGATATGCATAATGAAAATGGCAGCTGGCAGATGATATTCGGGGTAAATACCATACCCGAGTACAGAAACTGCGGTATCGCCGCAATGCTGATAAACCGTGTTATCGACGACGCCAGAGAGCAGGGCAGAAAAGGCGTTGTGCTCACCTGCAAGGAAAAGCTGCTGCATTACTATGCAAAATTCGGCTTTGTGAATGAAGGGGTAACTGATAAGTCTGTTCACGGCGGCGTAAAATGGTATCAGATGAGATTGACATTCTCAAAATAAAAGATCAATTTTTAAACATATGTAAGATCAGGAGGACTGACTATGAAAAAATTACTTGCATTTCTTTTTCCCGTGATAATGCTGCTTAGCAGCTGCGGCGGCGGTGCTGACAGTGAGACTGATAAGTCATCATCAAAGGCTGCAAATTCTACTGCCGATAAGACCGTGTCATCAGGCAGCAATGAGAGCTCGGGAGAGGGTCATGTGGGCTTTCATGTTGACGGCACCAAGCTGCTCGACGCCAACGGCAATGAGTTTGTTATGCGTGGGGTAAACCATGCCCACAGCTGGTTTGCGGGCGATGATACCATAGCTCTTATGGCTATAGATAATACCGAGTCTAACTGTGTTCGTCTGGTGCTTGCCGACGGCGAACAGTGGACCAAGGACAGTGTTGATAGTATAAACACTCTGGTGGAGCGCTGCAAGGAATACCACATGGTGGCAGTGGTAGAGGTGCATGACGCCACAGGAAGAGACAGCATTGACGATCTGCAGAAGGCGGCGGATTTCTGGATAGAGATGAAGGACGCCCTTATCGGAAATGAGGACTATGTGATACTTAATATCGCCAATGAATGGGTGGGCAGCTGGGAGTCTGACACATGGGCAGAGGGCTACACTACAGTAATACCTCAGCTTCGTGAGGCTGGTATAAAAAATACCATAATGGTTGACGCCGCAGGCTGGGGTCAGTACGGTCAGTCCATAGCCGACAACGGTAAGGAGGTCTTTGACAGCGACCCCGAGGGCAATACTATGTTCTCTATCCATATGTACGGCTCGGCAGGCAAGAACGAGAAGACCATAAAGAAAAATCTGACGGGAGTGACCGATCAGGGTCTTTGCGTCTGCGTCGGCGAGTTCGGCTATAAGCATTCCGACGGTGACGTTGACGAAGGCTTTATAATGGAATACTGCCAGCAGAACAATATTGGCTGGCTTGGCTGGAGCTGGAAGGGCAACGGCGGCGGAGTGGAGTACCTTGACCTTTCAAACGACTGGGAGGGCGAGGACCTCAGCCCCGAGTGGGGAGAGGTGCTTGTAAACGGTGAATACGGCACAAAGGCTACATCACAGGAATGCAGCGTTTTTAACTGATATAAGAGGTGCAGCATGAGTAACAAGACCCCCTTCAAAGCGGTTGAATATGACAATAATGTCCGCAAGGTCATTCCCCTTTATGACCTTATATATGAGCAGATGATCGACCTTATCTCAGTCTGCTTCAAAGGTAAGCCTGTAAGTATTCTCGACACGGGCTGCGGTAGCGGAAATCTGGGTGTGAACGCTTCAAAAAAGCTTGATGTCTCAGACCTGGTACTCTGTGACCCCTCGGAGGATATGCTTGATGTGGCAAAGAAAAAGCTCGCAGGCGTTGACTGCACTTTTCGCCGGGTAGGCTCAGAGGGGCTTGACTATACAGAACAGTTTGATGTTGTGACAGCTATACAGTCCCACGGCTATTTTGACAGAGAGGGCAGGGAAGCCGCTGTGAAAAACTGCTATAACGCCCTTAAAAACGGCGGCATTTTTATCTGCTTTGAAAATACAGCTCCCTTTTCAGAGCTGGGCAGAGATATTATGCTTGACAGAGTATACAAATTCGGTATCAATGCAGGCAGGAGCGAGCAGGAGGCAGCGGCGCACCGTGCAAGATACGGCACTGACTTCTTCCCATTAACAATAAAGGAACATCTGGAGCTGCTTGAAAAAACAGGTTTTAAGACCGCCGAGCTGTTCTGGCATTCCTATATGCAGAGCGGTTTTTACGGAGTAAAATAATTAGAAAGGGGAGCCAATAATGTCGATAGAAGCCGCATTTATGGTACCTCACCCGCCGCTGATAGTGCCGCAGATAGGCAAGGGCAGGGAAAGTGAAGTACAAAAGACCATAAATTCATACAGGCAGGTCGCCGATGAGATAGCTTTGATAAAGCCCGAAACCATCATCATCACAAGCCCTCATTCGGTGATGTATTACGATTATTTTCATATCTCACCCGGCGAGAGAGCCTTTGGCTCATTTGCGGATTTCAATGCGCCTATGGTGAGCTTTGATGAAGAGTATGACACCAAGCTTGTCAGGCTTATCGAGAGCCTTTGTGAAAGCTCCCGCATACCTGCAGGCACAAGGGGCGAGCGTGACAAGCGCCTTGACCACGGCACAATGGTGCCCCTTTACTTTATCCGTGAAAAATACAAGGGCGCTAAGATAATAAGGATAGGTCTTTCGGGGCTGCCGCTGAAAACCCACTATGAGCTGGGCAGGGTCATAAAAATAGCTGTTGAGCAGACAGGCAGAAAAGCGGTATTTATCGCCAGCGGCGACCTTTCCCACAAGCTGCAGAGCTACGGTCCCTACGGCTTTGCGCCCGAGGGTCCCGAATATGACAGGCGGATTATGGACGTATGCTCCCGTGGGGCTTTTGAGGAGCTATTTGACTTTGACGAGGACTTCTGCGAAAAGGCTGCCGAGTGCGGACATCGCTCATTTACCATAATGGCTGGAGCTCTTGATAGCACCGAAGTAAAAGCAACTCAGCTTTCTCACGAGGATATTACAGGGGTTGGCTACGGCATATGCACCTTTTACCCTATGGGCAAAAAGCAAGACCCTTATGTAAGGCTTGCAATTGACACTATCGAGAGCTATGTAAGAAGCGGTGAGCGGATAAAGGTCCCTGACTATATACCCGATAAAATGAGAAACACACGTGCAGGCGCATTTGTCTCTATCCACAAAAAGGGGGAGCTAAGGGGCTGTATAGGCACTATCATGGCTGTAAAAAACAGCATTGCCGAGGAGATAATCAGCAATGCCATCAGCGCCGCCACCCGTGACCCGAGGTTTCCTGCCATCACTCCCGATGAACTGGGGGAGCTTGAAATAAATGTTGATGTTTTGGGAGAGCCTGAGCAGATATCCTCCACCGATATGCTCGATGTCAAGCGTTACGGAGTTATAGTTTCAAGCGGCTATAAAAGGGGTCTGCTGCTGCCCGACCTGGAGGGAGTCGATACGGTCAGCCAACAGGTGGAGATCGCCATGTACAAGGGCGGCATTACCTATGACGATGATATAACTCTGCACAGGTTTGAAGTAATAAGGCACAAGTAGGTGGTAATATGGCTAAATGTGAGGTCTGTTTCAGGCACTGCAGCCTGAGTGAAGGTCAGGCAGGTTTCTGCGGAGCAAGAAAATGCGTGGACGGAAAAGTCATTGCGGAAAACTACGGCAGGATAACGTCGATCTCCCTTGACCCCATTGAGAAAAAGCCGCTTAACAGGTTTTATCCCGGGTCGAAAATAATCTCGGTGGGCAGCTTCGGCTGCAACCTGCGCTGCCCCTTTTGCCAGAATTATGAGATATCATGGTCCGATCAGGCTATGGAGCTTAAACAGACAGCCGATGTGCTCACCCCAAAACAGCTTGCAGAGCTGGCTGTCAGATACAAAAGCGAGGGCAATATCGGCATTGCCTTTACCTATAACGAGCCGCTGATAGGCTATGAATTTGTGAGAGACACCGCTAAGCTGGTCCATAAGGCTGACATGAAAAATGTGCTTGTCACCAACGGCACTTCCGAGCTTTGGGTGCTCAAAGAGCTTGCGCCGTATATCGACGCTATGAATATCGACCTTAAAGGCTATACGGAGCGGTATTATAACAGGCTTCTCGGGGGCGATATGCAGTCTGTGCTGAGACTGATAAAAAGTGCGGTGCAGCTCTGCCATGTTGAGCTTACAACGCTTATCATACCGAACGAGAACGACTCCGAGGAAGAAATGCGTGCGCTCACAGGCTGGATAGCCGACCTGACTGACAGCAGCGGAAAAACCATCGGCAGTGAGATACCGCTGCATATTTCAAGGTTCTTCCCCCGATATAAAATGACCGACAGAAGTGCCACTGACGTCGGGCTTATCTATCGGCTGGCTGATATTGCAAGGGAAAAGCTTAAATATGTTTACACGGGCAATTGCTGAATGAAAGCACAATCAGTATGATATATTCTTAATAGAAAACGGCAGACTTTCTCTGAGAACAGAGGCGATATTATGAAAAAAACATTTAATAAAAAAGGCTTGTGTGCAGCCGTTATCGGTGGTGTGTTGATAGCGGCTATACTTATACTGGGCATGTTTTGGTCAGGACAAAGGGCAAGGCAGGACGCAGAAGACGCTGTGAGCTCGGTCAGCCGACTTTATCTTGATGAGCTGACGGGCAGGCGTGAGCAGGTGGTTGCCTCAGCTCTTGAACGGAATATACGGAATATGCAGACGGCGGTCAGCCTGCTGACAGAGGACGATCTCAGCGATACTGCCCATTTGCAGGCTTATCAGCAGCGAATGAGACAGCTTTATACTCTCGAAAAATTTGCCTTTGTTGACACAAACGGGCTGATATACACCGCAGACGGCACTATGAACGATATCGGGCAGTACAGCTTTGACTATCACAATGTAACCGAGCCTGAGATATCGGTAAAGGATAACGGCAGCGGTGAAAAAAGCGTTATCATCGCCATACCTGTGGATAAGCTGCCCTTTGAGGGTGAGACCCTTACCGTTTGCTTTATGGAGATAAATATGGACACCATGCTGGAGGGCGTGTCTTTACAGTCTGACAACAACGGGACTACCTTCTGCAATATTTATACCAAGGACGGCACAGCCCTCACCAATGTGGTGCTGGGCGGTCTTGCCAGCGAAAATGATCTGCTGGACGCCATAGGTCACGCGACCTTTGACGGTGACAGCTCTGCCGAAAAGCTTAGAGCAGATTTTGAGAGCGGCACCGCAGGGGTCATCTCCTTTACCTATAACGATATTAATGAAACGCTGTCATATACGCCGATAGAAGGCACAGACTGGATGCTTACATACCTTATCAGGGAAAGTGTCATAAGCGAAAATATCAGCTCGGTGTCGAATGGTATAATAGTTCGCAGCCTTATCCAGACCGCATTGACGGCAGTGGTGCTGTTTGTAATGTTCTCATTTATGATATTGCAGAACAAGAAAAATACCAGACTTGAGATAGAAAAGGAAAGGGCTGAAACTGAGAGCCGTATCAAGCAGGAGGAGCTTGAGCAGAGACTAAAGCTGCAGAATGAGCTGCTTGAACAGGAAAAGCTGCGTACCAGACACGATCATATGATAACCGCCCTTGCCTCAGATTACAGGAGCGTTTACTATGTTGACCTTGACTCAGACGAATGTATATGCTACCGCTCGGAGGTAAGCCCTGAGGAGGGTCCCCAGGTGGGAGACCATTTTTCGTATATGGAGGCTTTCACACGCTATGCGAATGAGATAGTTGCCGAGGGCTACCGTGAAGGCTTTTTGCAGTTCATTGAGCCTGACAATATCCGCAAACGGCTGGAAAAGGAGCTTATCATCGCATACCGCTATCTCATAGTCCGAAACGGCGAGGAGTTCTATGAAATGCTGCGCATGGCAGGTGTGCGCCGTGCTGAGGACAGAGACGACCACACCGTCCATGCAATAGGCGTGGGCTTTACAGATATCGACAGCGAAATGAAAGAGTCTATGCTGCAAAGCCAGGCGCTAAGCGATGCTTTGTCTGCCGCAGAACAGGCAAGCAAAGCTAAGACCGCATTTCTGTCCAGTATGAGCCACGAGATAAGAACCCCCATGAATGCCATAATCGGTCTTAACGATATCGCGCTCAACGACCCTGAAATATCCGAAAAGACAAGAGATCACCTTGAAAAGATAGGCAGCTCGGCAAATCATCTGCTGAGCCTGATAAACGATATCCTGGATATGTCAAGGATAGAGTCGGGCAAGCTGGTGCTTAAAAACGAGGACTTCTCATTCTCAAAGCTGTTAGAGCAGATAAACACCCTGTTCAGCTCCCAGTGTACAGACAAGGGGCTTAGCTACGGCTGCCATATTGTGGGCTCAGTAGATGCGCATTATATCGGCGATAACATGAAGCTGCGGCAGGTGCTGATAAATATTCTCGGCAACGCTGTCAAATTCACCCCCGAGGGGGGCAGCGTGGAGCTTAATGTTGAAAGAACGGCACAGTTTGATAATAAGTCTACTATGCGCTTCACCATTACCGACACAGGCATAGGCATGAGCAAGGACTATCTGCCGAAGCTGTTCGATACCTTCAGCCAGGAGGACAGCTCTGCTACAAATAAGTATGCAAGCTCGGGACTCGGCATGGCTATCACTAAAAATATAGTCGAGATGATGAACGGCAATATCGAGGTGCAGAGCGAAAAGGGAAGGGGCACCACCTTTATCGTGACTGTTACCCTCATGGACAGTGTATATGCTGACAGCGAAGATAAAGACAATGATATACATATAAATGAAATGAGCGTACTTGTGATAGATGATGACCCTGTGGCTT